>CAJAOR010000183.1 GCA_903942355.1 uncultured Chlorobiaceae bacterium
CCTTTCCGCTGCATAAACAGGTCAGGTTAGTAACTTAAACTAAGCCACTTTTTGTCTACCGGTTGGGGTCCACTTCAACCCTGTTCTCTTTAATTTTTATTTCCTTCGGAATACCAATATTCATAACAAGTAGGATAAATATCTCTGGAAGAAAAAAACAACATTTCCTGTACAATCAGCAACACCATCATCAATATTAGAAAATATATCAAGAACAACTTAAAAAAGCCCACCATCAAAGCCTACTAACTCATCAAGAGGATACAATATCCCGCATCTATGGTATTTACAGGCTCTTTTTTATTGATGATATTGTTTCGTCATTAACACGTTCTTTTGGAGATGACAAACTTTCAATAACCAAAACAATTACAGCCATGTCAAAAAAAACAACAGATACCTCACCGGAATTGCGCGAAGAGCAGATCAAGCTTGCTGCGTACTACCTGTGGGAAGAGAATGGAAAAAACAACGGGGCAGATCAGGAGGATTGGTTCAAAGCTGAGGAGTATGTCAACAACTGAGCCAAATTGTCTTTGTCACTGTTAACAGGCCAGTCTTCAGGGAGTGGCCTGTTTTTGTAAGGGTAAAAACTCCCGGAGTTTGACATTTTTTTTCGAAGAGAGCTTATATTCTATACGATACAAGATCCAGAGCGAGAGATGGCACGACAGCAGATCGCCTCTAAAGCTGAAAAAACATAAACCAAAAATATTAATGCAAAAAAGGGTACACCTGATTGTTTCGGGTGCCGTACAAGGTGTCGGGTTCAGAATATTTATCGACCGTAAGGCAAAAGAGTTGAAACTATGCGGATGGGTGAAAAATCGTATAGACGGCAGTGTTGAAATTGACGTTCAAGGCCCGGAACAATCAATCGAGGAACTGCTCCTTCAGGCAAAAAGAGGACCGTCACGCTCAATGGTCAGCTCAATCAAAAAAGAAGAGAAGGAACCGGACCCCAATCTTGACCGATTTTCCATCGTTATGTAACCTCCTCAAGAAGCCGACTGCCCCTCCTGCCTGAGAACGAAACAACATCCCATATAATTAATCCCCGCGCCAGCATGAGGCGTAACTTTTTATTTTCTCAGACTTTCTTGACAAATTCCGACTTCAACTGCATCGCTCCAAAGCCCTCGATCTTGCAGTCGATATCATGGTCACCATCCACGAGGCGGATGTTGCGCACCTTCGTGCCGCCCTTGAGAGCCGATGACGAGCCCTTGACCTTGAGATCCTTGATCACCGTCACGGAATCACCGTCCTGCAATATGGCACCGTTCACATCCTTCCAGACACGGGCCTTTGCCGACACAGGGACTTTCAACTTGCTCCATTCATGGGCACACTCAGGGCAGGTCAAGAGGGCTCCAACCTCGTAGGTGTATTCCGAGTTACATTTCGGGCAGTTCGGCAAGTTGCTCATAATGTTCTTTTTTCAAGATTTAAAATTTTCCAGCAAAAACTTTTGCGACATGATAATAATTTTTGCCGGTAAAGCCTTGAAAACCTTTGTCCGTGTTGTCTGCAGGATATTTGAAACGTTTTTTTCGACCAAAGAATTGGGAAACGGAACCGGGGTTAACCACGCACGGTATCTCCTGCATGTTGCAGATGCACGCCTCAGTATTTCAAGATATACTGTGACTTTGGATCACGCAGAATATTGATCCACGACCCGTAGGTAGGATTTGGCAACATAAACCATTTCCGGCCCCAGTTATTTTTGTTTTCACCGACCAGGCGATCACGCTCCTGGGGAGTGATATTGGATTTCACATCCGGCAAAAAATCACTAAGGTCGTCTCCGAACAACATCACTATCCGGTATTTTTTCGAGATGTATTCCCTCCTGCTCTTCTTCTCGGAAGTCCAGCCATCCTGCTCGCCCATTAACAGGAGGTCTTCGGGCAGAACACCCGCCACACCGACTTTCGCAAGGTTTTTAATCGTGGCTCTTTCCTGGCAATATCCTGGCGCCGACTTGTCACCTCTCTTGCACTCCCTGTTGGAGATAAAGATAACCCGGACATTTTTGTCTTTCATTGCGTTGATGAACTCGACCGCTCCGGGAACAGCCGTTGCCGATTGCAGGGCGACCCACTCATTCCATGTCACCGCGCTCCACTCACCTCCGTCAAGAACCACCTTCCCCATATACCTGGAGTTTTCCAGAACCGTTTCATCAATGTCCATGACAATGGCTGGCGGTAATGACGAACAGTCACCAACCTGTTCTTTGGCTGCCGTCCATTTGCAATCGCCAAGTGCGGCATCAATGTTCCTCAAAGCCGTACTGTAAGCCTGTATCGTGTTGGCTTTATATTCCGCCGACGCTTGCATCCACAGGAGGCTGTTGAAATTATTGTTGTCGGCCAATGCACTCCCGGTAGAGAACAGCAATAAGACACCGGCACACATCGAACGGTAAAATTTATTCATGTCAAATACCTCCAGAGTATGGAATTGATTCGAATATGAAAACACAGGGTATGGCAACTGCAAAAGTTATCAAAAAACACGTGACATAAAAAATCAATGCTCTCCCGCAGTTACCCATTGCTTCTCTCTTTATTCTTGCTATCATTCGAAACCTATTCATCCAAACATAACCAGAACCCCATGCTGAACAAACAATTTAAAAGTCTCGTTATCCTTTTAGGACTTTTGGCAGCCTTACTCCCTTTGACTGTTTCTGCCGCACCAGCACTCAATCCCGAAAACACGATTTATCTCGACCTTCCATCAGGACGAGTTGTCATCCAGATGCTTCCAAATATTGCCCCCCGCCATGCGGCCCGCATCAAAGAGCTGACCCGCAAAGGTTTTTACGACGGACTCACCTTCCACCGTGTAATACCAGGATTTATGGCCCAGACCGGCGATCCACTTGGTGACGGTTCCGGCGGTTCAGGTCAAGAACTTAAAGCTGAATTTTCACGCATGCAGCATATCCGGGGCACCGTCTCCATGGCGCGAGCCTCTGACCCCAACAGTGCCGACAGCCAGTTTTTTATCTGCTTCGCACCAGCACCATTCCTCGACGGGAAATACACTGTTTGGGGACAAGTCGTTTCCGGGATGGAATTTGTTGACAAGATCAAGGCCGGATCGCAATACAACAATGGCACGGTTTCAAATCCTACCATAATAGTGCGTATGAAAGTCGCTGCGGATGTAAAACCGCGAGATTCAGCCCATCCCCAGTTGCCACCCCAAAACTAATTACATCCCGTCTTTGTTTATACTACGTCGCGAAGACAAAAGGAGAATGTGGACACAAATATTATTCCGTTGTCAAGGAAGGGATTGATGAAATTGATTATCTTTAACTAGGTGTTTCAGTTGTGACTTCTTTACAAGAACCATAATTGGAGAAAAAATGAAAAAGACACTTCTTCTATCCATGATTTTTGCAGCTCTTGCTGCATCTCCAGCATACGCTGCGCCCTATGTCAGCGGTTCTGTTGGTCTTGGAATGGCTGGTGATTTTAAAGAGCCTGCCTTAGGCTTTGTTTATGGAGTTGATTCCGGTTTTGCCGTAAACGGTGCTGTTGGTTACGATTTTGACGGATACAGGGTTGAAGGTGCAGTCGGGTATCAGGAAAATCATTATTCTGATTCAGACACCCTTGGCGCGACACTCTTGACTGTTATGGCTAACGGCTATTACGACTTCAAAACAAGCGGAAAAATTAAGCCCTATGTGATGGCAGGTCTTGGTATTGCTCATATTAATGCTGATGATAACCCTGGTGTTACAACGCCTTGGCTTGACGAGACCTATTTTGCCTGGCAGCTCGGAGCAGGTGTAGGTTATGAAGTTTCCAGCAACGTTACCATTGATGTTGGATACCGGTATCTCAAACCTGAAGGTATTGACTGTCCAAACCCAGACCATTTAACCGGCGTAAGTTGGGAGAGCCATAACATCCTTGCCGGAATCCGTTACAAGTTCTGATAAGCTGGCATAGCATGACCTCATGATTTGCCAATTTCGTTGAACCTCGACAGCAAATTCCGCTGAGCTTTGAATACTTTTTTTCCTGAGCGTAAAAAGTGTTCGAAGCACAGCGGAAAATCCGTTTTAGTACCTGACCTTACAAGCTCACCAGCCCGCCTGAAACACTCAGAGAAGAGTGAGAATGGAGCCTCCAACAATGAGCAGAGTCCCAAGAAGAACTTTCAGCGAAACAACTTCTTGCAGGAGCACCACCGAGAGAAAAATAGTGAGCGCAACGCTCAGCTTGTCGACCGGAGCCACCTGTGAAACATTGCCCAACTGCAGAGCCTTGAAGTAGAAAACCCACGACAACCCGGTGGCTTAACCCGACAGGCAGAGAAACATCCAGTTGTTGGTGGATGTCAGGGTAATGCCGCGGCTCTCTTTTCGAGCAAACACAATTCCCCAAGCAATCAGCAGAATAAAGAGCATGCGTATGGCTGTTGACAGATCGGAGTTAAATCCCTTTAAGCCGACTTTGGCAAGTATGGCTGTGCACGACGCAAATAATGCTGAGAGTAACGCATAGGTCTACCAGATGGTTTCTGAGGATTTGTATCGGTTAAATAAACTAAACCGGACAATGCCGTCTCTAAATCGCCAGCCCTTTGAACTGGCTCTGGTAAAGGTGGGCGTAGATCCCCTGCTCGGCAAGGAGTTCCTGATGGGTACCTTTTTCGACAATGGTGCCCTTGTCGATCACGAGCACCTGGTCGGCATCGCGAATGGTACTGAGCCGGTGGGCGATAACAAAGCTTGTTCTTCCCTTCATGAGCGTCAGCAGGACCTTCTGGATGCGGAGTTCGGTGCGGGTATCGACGCTGCTGGTTGCTTCATCAAGAATCAGGATATCGGGATTTGCCAGAATCACGCGGGTAATGGCCAGCAATTGACGCTGCCCCTGGCTCAGGTTGCCTGCCCGCTCTGAGAGAATCGTCTGGTAACCCTCAGGCAGTTGGCGGATAAACTGGTCGGCTTCAGCAAGCTCTGCGGCATGGATACAATCCTGATCCGTGGCATCAAGCCGGCCGAACCGGATATTGTCCATCACCGTACCGGAAAAGAGAAAAGTGTCCTGCAGTACCAGGCCAATCTTGCGCCGCAAGCTGGCCTTGCCGATGCTGCGGATATTCTGGCCGTCAATGGTGATGGCTCCGCTGTTGATTTCATAAAAACGGGTAAGCAGATTGATGATGGTAGTTTTGCCGGCCCCGGTAGGGCCAACCAGCGCGACGATGGTGCCCGGTTCCGCCGCAAAGGTCATATCCCTGACAACCGGGTTATCATCATTGTAGGCAAAGGTCACCTTCTCAAAACAGATCGTCCCGATAATGCCCGGTAATCCTTGTTCAGGCGACTCGTCAAACTCTGAAGGAATATCGAGAATTTCAAATATTCGTTCAGAACCGGCAAGTGCGCTCTGAATGGCATTGTACATATTGGCAAGCTGGCGAAGGGGCTGGATAAAGTTCTGCCCGTAGATGATAAAGGTGGCGATCACACCGACCGTGACCAGACCTTTCAGGGCAAGCCATCCGCCGAACGCGGCAATCAGAATAACAAAGAGGTTCCCCAGAACATTGGTCAGCGGCATAAGCAGCAGGGCATAACTGTTCGCATAGACGGCTGCATTGAAAACCTCATGGTTCTGTTTGCGGAAGGTCTCAATGACCTCAGCATTTCGACGAAATGCCTTTATCACTTTCAGCCCGCTGATCGACTCTTCCATGACACTGTTCATTGCACCAAGCTGTTGCTGCAACTCTCTGAAGCCTTTACGGGTATACTTTGCCACAAATCGGGTAAACCAGAACATAAGAGGAATAACAAGCAGAGAGGTGAGGGCAAGCCACTTGTCAAGAAGAAACATGGCAATGGTGATACCTGCAAGGGATAGTACGCTGGCAAGCAAAGAGGTGATGTTTTGTGATACGGCCTGGTTTATGGCATCAATATCGTTGGTCAGCCGGCTCATCAGCCCGCCGGCAGGGTTACGGTCGAAATAGCTGACGGGCAGGGTCTGTATGTGCGTAAAGAGATCGCTGCTCAACTGCTTCAGCGCGATTTGGGAGATCGAAGCCATCATCCAGCCGGCAATCAACTGGAAAAGGTTAAAAAGCACATAGACAGCAATCATCAAGAGCGCAATCTTTTCAAGACCCGGAATATTTTTGGCCATAATGAAACGATCAATGGCTACACCCATGAGCCAGGGGCCGGCAAGTCCAAGGAGGGTATAGA
>CAJAOR010000184.1 GCA_903942355.1 uncultured Chlorobiaceae bacterium
ACTCTTTCAACCGCTCATGTAGGGCATCACGGAAAGCAAGATCACGGCTGGCCATTTTCATTCGAAATTTTTCGATCAAAGGTTTCCAGTGTGGTTGCGCTTCGAACTGTAGAAAGAGTGCGTCAACCTCGAATGAGGTGAGCTTACGACCGTGCTTACTGTAGTGCTGCTGAAGCAAGGCGGCGAAGCCGCATTCGTAAGAAGCTATCAGATCAAGTATTTCACTGTAAAAGGTATTTCGCACCTCCTCTTTTTCTTGAAGTCGCAGTATTTTTCTGTACTCTTTCGCCTTCTCCCGGAAAATGCTCACATAAATTTTGTCGGTGTACATGGGGTATTTGAAGTTACCCATATCGACACAGTCTCGCAGCGCATCGGTGAACTGTTTGCGATAATTTTCTTCGACGAAATAGGAAACGATAAAATCTTCATCACGCTGGTTGACGTATTTTGTTCCTCCTCCCGTCCGGCTGTTGATGGTATCAATCACAATATCAAGCATAGCCTGGCGCAACAATCTTGCGCGTTCACTTTCAGTGATGAGCATGGCCAGATTAAGGAATGCCCGGAAGTCGAAAACACCTAATTGGGGGGTTTTCATGATGTTCACGAAATCTGTTTCGTGAACATCACCGTCAGAAAGAGCTAATTTAAATTCTTTTAATACTTTACCACGCAAAACCTCGTAACCGTTTTGACGAAGTTCATTCTCGTTGTTCGAAAGATAATTATCAATAGTTCTCGGACTAACCTCAAAAAACAAAGCAACTTGCTCCTTCAGGACAACTATCCGCCCATTGAACTCGATTCCCTTCATCCCTATGCTTTTCTGGATTTCGGCAACAGCGAAGGGGTTGTTGAGGATATTCTGCCGGTCAACAGCAGAGACTGTTAAATCTTTTGCCATGGTAGGGCTTCCTTATACGGTTTTAAAGAGAATCTGGTTGTGCTTTTCCTTCTGCATGTTGTGGGCGTTGAAGGTTTGCACGGCGTTGGCTTTGAGCTGGTCGTTGCCGTGGAAGGCTGAGTCGAGGCAGAGGAATTGCTGGGGGTTGAGGTCAATGACCGCGTCAATCAGCTCTTTGGTAACGCTCTCTTCCAGGCAGAGCAGAAGCGCACCGTCGGAGACGGAGAAGAGTTCTTTTCCTGTGATGGTTTTTGGTTCAATTTTATCTGTCAGGGTAAAACCGGCTTTGAGGAGGATTTCATAGAGCAGCTCTTCGGGTGTAGCGTTGGCGTCAATATGGTCGATATGCAGGGAGAGCTGCTCAAGAATTCGCTCAGGTGAAGCTGAAGGTTCAAGCTTCTGCCACTGGCGGAAGTTGGACTTGTCGAGCTTGAGCACCTTGAAGCCGCGATCCTGCTTGCCGGCATTGTCGAGATCAAGCTTGCCCTCCTCTTCAGTGTTGAGCTTATTGATGACCCGCCGAATACGCTCCTTGCCGATGTCGGCTATGGTTTTATAGCCAGCCTTGAAGGCTTCGCTCTCTGGTGCGCAGGGTTCAGGAAGCTGGACAAGGATGAATTTGCGGTTGCCTCCATCTTTGTTCAAGTCGAGGACTGCGTGGGCGGTGGTGGCTGAACCGGCGAAGAAGTCGAGGACGATGTCGTCTTGTGAAAAATTAGCAGTCACCAATTGCCGAATAACTAAACGAGGTGGCTTAGGTGTCTCAAAAATAGTAGCATTACCGAAAATATCTATAATTATTTTTTTGCCTTCTTGTGTATCACCAACATCTTTTCTCATCCAAATTGTTTGGGGTGTTATCCCTTGTTTTACCTCGGATAAAAATCTTTTCAGTGACGGCATACTCAATCCGTCAGAACCAAACCAAATGCGATTATCGCGAATAAGTTCTTCAATATTCGCTTTTGGTCTTCCCCAACTATTGCCTGTTGGTGGTCTAAATATTTTTCCCGTTAAAGGATTGATGATTTCATAATCATCATTGGGCCGATATTCTTGCCTTGTTAGATCGCTTGATTTCCATGGGCCTCGTGGATCATTATCTGGGTTTTTGTAGCGCTCATTTGCTTCATCAGTCCTTGGTAATAAACCGACCACAAAACCACTTTTATTTTTTGAAAACAATAGCAGGTGTTCATGGCTATCTGAAAAATATTTAGCATCATTTTGAGGTGAATATTTCTTTTCCCATACCATATTCCCAACAAAATTCTCCTCACCGAAAATCTCATCGCACATCTTCCGCAGATTACTCACCTCGTTGTCATCAATGCTGATAAAGATCACGCCATCCTCCCTGAGCAGATTCCTTGCCAGATAGAGACGTGGATACATCATATTGAGCCACTTGGTATGGAAACGCCCCTCATTGGCAGTGTTGGTGCTGAACTTCTTGCCATCACCGTCAATCAGCCCGGCATACTCCAGATAGGTTTCAAGGCTTTCGCTGAAGTTGTCGGGGTAGATGAACTCCTTGCCGGTGTTGTAGGGCGGGTCGATATAGATCATCTTTACCTTGCCGTAGTAGCTGGTCTGGAGCAGCTTGAGCACTTCGAGGTTGTCGCCTTCAATAAAGAGGTTTTGGGTGGTGTCGAAATTCACTGACTCCTGACGGCAGGGTTTGAGGGTGGCGGAGCTGAGCGTCTGGATCAGGTGCAGTGCCTCTTTTTTACCGGGCCACTCCATACCGTAGCGCTCACGGCGTGACTCGAACGTGTCGCTGAAGGTGCCGAGTTCTGCCTTGAGTTTTGCAAAGTCGATGGACTCGGTCAGTTCGCCTTTGTCATTGCGGGTTTCGGTAAAAACCGTGGGA
>CAJAOR010000185.1 GCA_903942355.1 uncultured Chlorobiaceae bacterium
AAAATGAAGTTAAAAACAGATCATGCAGTTTGAAACCCTTGCCATTCATGACGGACAGGCTCCTGATCCCTTTACAGGATCAGTAACCGTTCCTGTTTATCAGGCATCTACCTTTGAGCGGGAAAGTCTGGAACATCACGGAGAATTCTTCTATTCAAGAATAGGCAATCCAACAAGAAAAGCGCTTGAATCAACCATTGCGCTGCTTGAAAACGGCCGCTATGGTCTCGCCTTTGCCTCCGGAGTGGCAGCCACCATGGCTGCGCTGCAGGTTGTAAAACCGGGAGAGCATATCGTTGCTAGCAACGATATCTACGGAGGGAGCTACCGCATTTTCGAGCAACTCCTCCGTCCGTGGGGCGTCAGCACCACCTATTCGACAAGTGAAGCTACTGAGAGCTATGAGGCATGCATTACACCGAAAACCAGACTGATCTGGATTGAAACTCCAAGCAACCCGCTCCTCCAGCTCTCCGACATCCGGGCTCTAGCCAAACTTGCAAAAAAGCGCGGTATTCTGCTCGCCGTAGACAACACTTTTTTAAGTCCCTACTTCCAGCGTCCGCTGGAACTCGGAGCCGATATTGTCGTCCACAGCACCACCAAATATCTCGGGGGCCACAGTGACGTGATCGGAGGAGCCGTTGTCACATCGGATGCAGTGCTGCACACCACCATCAAAAACTACCAGGCGGCAGCGGGGGCCATACCGGCACCGTGGGACTGCTGGCTCATTATGCGCGGACTGAAAACGCTTAAAATCCGTATGAAGGAGCATGAAGCCAACGCCCTGCACCTCGCAGCACTCCTCGAACAGCACCCGGCAGTGGAACGGGTTTTTTATCCGGGCCTCGCCTCCCACCCGCAGCATGAACTGGCAAAGAAGCAGATGAGCGGTTTTGGTGGAATGGTGACTTTTTCCTTGAAAGGGGGACTTCCGGCTGTTGAGCAACTGGTGGCAAAAATCAAGCTTTTTGTGCTTGCCGACAGCCTCGGCGGTGTTGAGTCGCTCATTGCCTCACCGGCAAAAATGACGCTTGGAGCACTCTCAAAAGAGGAACGGCAAAGAAGAAAGTGTACCGATAACCTTGTGCGTCTCTCCGTCGGTCTCGAAAATGCAGGGGATCTTGAGGCGGATTTATTGAACGCCCTTGCATTGTAGGGGCACGCCATGGCGTGCCCCTACGGTGGCATATCCCCGCATGATTCATTGCAAAATTTGGCAGCAAAAGATAATAATGAAGAAATGTCACAAATGATTACTATTGAGCTGAACGGACAACAACAGCTACTCCCGACCGGCTCTGCCTTAAGTGATCTGCTTTCGATCATAGGTTCCGACGGAAAAAGTGTGGCAGTAGTGGTCAATGAGCAGATTATCCGCCCCGAAAACCGCCCGGCACACCTCCTGCAAGAGGGTGACCAGGTTGAGCTCCTTATTTTCGCAGGCGGAGGCTAACCGATATCATGTCAAAAGACAATACTTATGGATTTTTTGCAGCTCGGCTCTTATACCTTCTCTTCCCGCCTGATTCTTGGAACAGGAAAATTCAGCAATGCAACAATAATGCTCCAGGCCGTTCGTGCATCCGGCGCACAACTCGTTACTGTAGCACTGCGCCGCTTCAACCGCGAACAGGCTGAGGACGACCTTTTCGGCCCTCTTTCAGCAATCGAGGGGATTACCCTCATGCCCAATACCTCAGGCGCTTCAACCGCCGCCGAAGCTGTCCGTGCGGCCCATATTGCGCGTGAACTCTCAGGAAGTCCTTTCATCAAGGTCGAAATTCACCCGAACCCGCAGCATCTGATGCCCGACC
>CAJAOR010000186.1 GCA_903942355.1 uncultured Chlorobiaceae bacterium
GCTGTCCTGCTCGTTTTGTGACGAGTGCATCGAGGGGTCGTCCGCCACGGCTACAACCAGCCCTCCGTTGACACCGGTAATGGCCGAGTTGATGAAAGGATCAGCCGCAACGTTAAGCCCGACATGCTTCATGCAGACAAGAGTCCGTTTACCGGCATACGACATGCCGAGCGCGGCTTCATAAGCTGTTTTTTCATTGGCTGACCAGGCCGACCGGACTGGTTGCTCCCGGTTGTTCTTGTTTTTCTGGATGTATTCGGTGATTTCGGTCGAAGGGGTTCCGGGGTAGGCATAGACACCGGATATTCCGGCATCAAGAGCGCCAAGAGCAATGGCTTCAGCGCCCAGCAAAAGTTTTTTGTTCATGCACAAGCTTTTTTTCAAAAGTACTTACGGTACCAGGGATTCCAAAAGCGAAAAAAACGCTTAGGGAGCAGCATCATCATGCTACGACGGAATATAAAAAAAGCACTACCATCTTGCATGGCAGTTTTTTAGCCATTCTGATTACGGGGCGGGCTCTTTTTTTCTGAACTCAATTTTCAGCCATTGCTCTTCATAGCCTGCCTCAGCAACCCGCATACCGGCAAGGAAGAGTGGCAGAATGACCCCTTTCTGGTAGTTGCCTATCCGGATGCTGAGCGAATCGCCGATCTGCAGCACGTTGGCTTCCATCCGGTTGTCGAAAACGAAGGGAAGGCGCAGTTTCATGATATAGTGGCCTTCGCTGATTTTTGTAATGGAGGTGTGCTCTTCCTTATAGAAAACATCAAGTGGGTTTTTGTCGCCGTAGACCACGTCACCAACGGTTTTCAGCATCTCAAGCCCAAGCACTTCGCGGCGGAAGAGAGGAACCTTCGTGATCGGGATGGGGGCGAAAGAGTGCTCAATCTGCTCGATATACTTATGCTGAATGGTTTTCCACTCACTCATGTACTCTCCGTCAATTTCATCAATGAAGACCCGGTTGATGACCACCTGGTCAACGGTGATGCCGTAGAGGTTGAGGTAGGTGAGCGCACGCATCGACTCTTTGATCACCATTTTTTCGGGGTTCATGACCAACCGTACGGTGGTTTTTGTTCCGTCCGAGAGGAGATCGATGATGCCGTCAACAGAGGAGAAGAGGTGCTCTATCTGGTCATAGACCTCGGTTTCAGGCACCAGATCGTGCAGGCGGCCGATTTTTTTTGAGAGGGGACGTATTACCGGCTTGACCACAAATTTTTCGAGAGTCCTGATCATCTTCAGCATCCAGCCGAAGGTTTCCGGCAGGGAGAGCAACCGAAGGGTTTCGCCGGTCGGGGCGCAATCGACAATGAGCAGGTCGTACTCACCGGACTCATTGTATCGCTTGATATAGGAGAGGGAGAAAAGCTCCTCCATGCCGGGCAGGACACCCATCTCCTCGACATAGATTCCTTTGATTCCCTGCACCTCCATGATGTGGGCAAAGTGCGCACGGACAATCTCCCAGTTTAGGGTCAAATCACCGTAGACGCTGACCTCCTGTCCGTAGAGGTTATCGGCAATCTTGACGGGAGTGGGACCCAGTTCAAGGTCGAAGGAGTCGCCGAGGCTGTGTGCTGGATCTGTGGAGATGACAAGGGTTTTAAAACCCATTGATGCTGCTTTGACGGCTGTAGCCGCGGCGATGGAGGTTTTGCCGACGCCGCCTTTACCTGTGAACACGATTGTCCTCATTATGTAGCCGGTTGAATTGTTGGATTACTCTCTTTTGTTGAATATCCCTGTATCTCTATAAATTGAAATGACTTTTTTCAGTATGCTCTCTGTTTTCTGTCCTTATCGTTTTTGGATGTTTATGTTTTCTTGTTGAAGTCTACAACCAAATTCTTGCCTTGAAGTAAATGTACTGAAAAAAGTTGTCGCTTTCAGTGGGGGAGTATTGCGGTTTGATGGATTGACGGCGGGTTGGCTGGAACATTTCAAAGCGTTTCTTCTCAATGATGACCGTATCGGGCAGAACACGGCAAAGCTCTATTTCACTGCGACACAGCATGTTGTGAAGGACGCATGGAAGCAATGTTATATCCATGCGGTTTTTATCTGGGATTGAGCAGTTTTAAATTACACTAATATGCTTACATATTATGACGCGGTTTGGCTGCGAGAGGCAGACTGGTCGCCGCAAGCGCGGAGACCACGAATGAACCGAGCGCAAACAAGATGGACGTGCGATAGCTTCCCGTCATATCTCGGAAATATCCGCCAAGAAACGATCCAGCTGCAGGGCCAATGCCCATGCAGATGAGTGTCGCGAGCCCCCAGATTTTTCCGAGTGTCTTGCGTCCATATATCGCGCCTGTATAGCCCACAACGCCGCCCGGGATCATGGACCAGTAAACGGCGAAGAGGAAGCAGGAAAGCACGCCGAAAGCGATGGATTTGCCTGTCTGAAGCAACATCGCACAGGCCACCACGCCAACCAACGGACCGATGATGAGCGATATCTTGCGGCCCTTGGCTTCGTGGCCTACACGTTGCACGATCTTGTCAGCAACAATGCCCATGATCGGCATACTGAATATACCGAACAGACCAATCGCTGAGTAGAGGTTCACGGCCTTGCCGAGGCTCATGCCGAGGTCCTGAACAAAGAAGCTGACGGCCTGCGACCAAACAAGGAATTCCGCTATGAGACTTCCGAGGAAGGTGATGATGACGGCCCAGATTGCATAGCGCGAAAATGCTTCGCCGACACCCCATATATATTCATCTTCGGTTGTTCCCGGTATTGAGCCGAAAGGCTGCACACCATAATCTTCCGGATTTTTTTTCGCCAAGATCGTGGCAAGCAACATAACGACAAGCACGATGCCACCAAGCATCTGCCATGCAAAGCGCCAACCATATGTTGGGATGACAGACTTGGAAACCAGACTAAGAATAATCTGTGCTATCGGCCCACCCATGAACGCGAAACCCCACATCGTGGCATAGTCCTTGCCGATAAACCACTTGCGTACGGACACTGTGGATGAGACCCATAACATGCCGGTGCCAATGCCGCCGAGAATTCCATAAGCTGCGTAGTAGGATGGCAGGGTATGAACTCCGGATGTAACCCAGAATCCCCCTGCACCAAAAATGGCGGCAAGGAAATATGCAGGCTTAGTTCCCCAGCGGTCAATTATCGTTCCGCTCAAGAATGCAGTGACGGCGTAAATGGTCATCATGAGCGAATAACCGGCAGAGATGTTGGCGTCCGACCAATGCATCTCCTTGCACATAGGGATCTTGAGAACAGCGAAAGTCGCTCGGAATCCGAAGAGACAAAAAAGCGCGAGACACGAAGCCATCACCACCATGGTGGCTGTGAGTTTTGCTTGTTTTTCATTCATCTTCAGGCAACCCCCCGACAAACTAGGGGTGCATTTTCTTGTTTTGTGCTGAATCAAGAGAAAGGGTGTTTAAATATGATGAAACAGTTGATTGGGTCGGATGATGCAACCAGCCTTGATCGGCCTTAATTTTTCTTAATCGATCAAGTTAGGAATTTAAATCCGATGTAATTACCGGCTTTTTTTTATGCCTGAAATCGAGCAATTTCGGCGTTTTGTTACCTGATGCCTTTTTTTAAGGTTTAATTTGTCGTCACGGGACGTTTAGTATAATTTTAGCGTCAGATTACGGTCTAGATAGATCAGGTTCTAAGGCAAATAGGGTGTTTTTTTTGCCAAGTGTATTTTTGCGGCGATTTAACACTAAAAAACGCGATAATACAAGTATAAGCGCTCAGTAACAAGTCAATCCGTAATTCGTTTTGAACCGAGATTCATGATTATGGAACCTCTTTCTTGATTTACGTGTGGGTCAGTTTATGCTTTGGCTTGTTTACTACGGAATCAATTTTTGAGGAGCGCTTAACCTGAATTATTCATCAAAGCAATAAAAAAAGGGGGCTATAAATATCGTAATTGCTTATATTATTGGTGCTTAAGTCAATAAATAAGACACGATATTTATGCAACCCCTTCAGCCGAATATAGTCACACCACAGAGTA
>CAJAOR010000187.1 GCA_903942355.1 uncultured Chlorobiaceae bacterium
CTCAAAAATGATCTTTTTCTCCGGGCATTAAAGCGTCAGCCATGTTCCAGAACCCCAATCTGGGTGATGCGTCAGGCCGGTCGTTATTTGCCGGAGTACCGTGCTGTGAGAGAAAAAACAGATTTTTTAACCCTCTGTAAAACCCCGGAACTTGCAACAGAGGTAACCATTCAGCCTGTTGAACTGATGGGTGTGGATGCCGCAATTATTTTTTCCGATATTCTTGTGGTCAATGAAGCCATGGGCATGAATGTCGAAATCATCGAGTCCAAAGGGATCAAGCTCACTCCGCCGATCCGCTGCCAGGCAGATATCGACAAGCTGATTGTGCCTGACATTGATGAAAAGCTCGGCTATGTGATGGATGCGCTCAGAATGACCAAAAGAGCGCTCGACAACCGTGTTCCTCTTATCGGCTTTACCGGTGCAGCATGGACTCTCTTTACTTATGCTGTTGAAGGCGGCGGATCGAAAAACTATGCTTACGCCAAGAAGATGATGTACCGTGAGCCGGCAATGGCACATGCACTGCTCGGCAAGATTTCTGGCGTCATCACGGCCTACGTGCTGAAGCAGATCGAAGCTGGCGCCGATGCCATCCAGATTTTTGACTCATGGGCAAGCGCACTCTCCGAGGATGACTACCGCGAATACGCCCTTCCCTACATCAAGGATACCGTAAAGGCAATCAAGGCAAAATATCCAGACACTCCGGTTATCGTCTTCTCAAAGGATTGCAACACCATCCTTTCTGATATCGCTGATACCGGATGTGAGGCCATGGGTCTTGGCTGGGGAATCGATATCGGCAAGGCACGTGCAGAGCTCGGTGACCGCGTTGCCCTGCAGGGTAACCTCGATCCGACCGTGCTTTATGGTACACCCGAAAGAATCAAGGCTGAAGCCTCCAAGATTCTCCGCTCTTTCGGCCAGCATACTGAACATTCAGGCCACGTCTTCAACCTCGGTCACGGCATTCTGCCTGATATGGATCCGGAAAACCTGAAACTGCTCGTCGAATTTGTCAAGGAAGAGAGCGCAAAGTACCACTAAGCGACCTCTTTTATATACTGCTTTCCGACTCCGCCTTAAGTTTTCCATAAGGCGGAGTTTTTTTTCGGGGCATTAATGACTGATCCCTGAAACAATTTTAAACCACATCGTGAAATCATGGAAGTTAAAAATATTATACTCGAAGTGCTGAAAAAAGAGGGTAACCCGTTGAGCGCCGGTCAGATTACTGAAATCAGCGGACTGGATCGGAAAGAGGTCGATAAGGCAATGAAGGTACTCAAAGATGAAGAACTGATTGTCTCTCCTAAGCGCTGCTACTGGGAAGCGAAGAAATAATCCGCGCCGTGCGGTCAACGTCCATACCAAAGGCGTAGCCCGACCACTCTTCGGGGTCTATGCCGCAGCCCATGATTTCGAGCCAGCCTGTCTTTTGGCAGACTTTGCATCCCTCTTGCCGCCGCAGAGGTAGCAGGTGACGTCGATCTCGGCTGATGGTTCAGTGAAGGGGAAAAAGCTTGGGCGGAACCGGAGTCTGACGTCGTCGCCGAACATTTGTTTGGCGTTCTGATATGAAAAACCAGGGGAACAAGTATATTTCTCAAGTACGACTGGCAGCACCATGATGAAGAGGATACACGGCTTTGTTGCGGTACAGAAAAAAGTAATTTTATCGATTTGTTTTTTAACAAGTTATAGTCATGATCATTCAGCGAGATCACGTCCTTACTGTCTTGGGCAGTCATAAAATAGATCTGGAGCAGCGTTATCACCTGAAAAAAGTCGGTATTTTCGGCTCTGTTGCCAGAAATTCTGCCAAGGATGACAGCGATATTGATATTGTTGTTGAGATGGAACCGAATATCCTGCTCAAGGTACAGCTTAAAGAAGAGCTGGAACAATTGCTGGGCAGCAAAGTTGACTTGATCAGGTATTGGGAAAGAATGAACCCTTACCTCAAGGCTCGCATTGACAGGGAGGCACGCTATGTATGATAAAGCCTTACTGCTGGAAAAACTTGTGCAAATTAATACTTCCATAGAGAAAATTAACCGCCGGTTTGCCCTAATCAAAACGGCTGATGATTTTTTGGACAGTGATCAGGGAATGGATATGCTTGATGCGATAGCCATGATGCTCATCGCTATTGGGGAGAACTTCAAAACAATTGACAAGGAAACGAAGGGTACACTTTTCGCTTCATATCCTCATATCAACTGGTCAGGAGTAAAAGGGTTACGGGATATTCTTTCACATCAATATTTTAACATTGATGCTGAGGAAATTTTTGGAATTTGCGAAGAGCATCTTGGTAGTCTGCATGATGCCGTTAAGCAAATGATAGTATCTCTTACGCCGTAATCTCTTCTCACGCCCCAAACTGCCTCAACATCCGCAAATCATTCTCAAACAACAACCGAATATCGTCAATCTTATACCTCAGCAACACCGTCCGGTCAACGCCCATACCGAATGCGTAGCCTGACCACTCTTCGGGGTCTATGCCGCAGTTGCGCATGACGTTGGGGTGTACCATGCCGCAGCCCATGATTTCAAGCCAGCCTGATTTTTTGCAGACTTTGCATCCCTTGCCGCCGCAGAGGTAGCAGGTGACGTCGACCTCGGCTGATGGTTCGGTGAAGGGAAAAAAGCTTGGGCGGAACCGGAGTTTGACATCGGTGCCGAACATCTGTTTGGCGAATGAGTAGATGGTGGCTTTGAGGTCAGCAAAGGAGACCTTCTTGTCGATGTAGAGCCCTTCGAGCTGGTGGAAGACGCAGTAGCTTCGCGAGCTGATTGCTTCGTTGCGATAGACCTTGCCTGGGCAGATCACCCGTATGGGCGGTTTCTGGTCGAGCATGACCCTGACCTGCACCGGGGAGGTGTGGGTTCTGAGGAGCACGTCGGAGCCGGGGTTGCCGCTGGTGACGAAAAAGGTGTCCTGCATGTCGCGAGCCGGGTGGTCGGGC
>CAJAOR010000188.1 GCA_903942355.1 uncultured Chlorobiaceae bacterium
ATACTTCACTTTCACGGCATCAGACATTTCCTTGAACCACGCACTGATACGAAGATTCTTAGCCGCATCGGTATCCTCCTGCTCAAAACCCATATCCCCCCCCTTTATAAAATTTGCCTTAAAATGACGATAAGGCAAGTATATCAAGGAGAGAGGGACAAAAGCCGTCCTACACCCATAAATATTTTCAACAGCAAAACTGAATGCACCACTTTATTTTTGACCTCAGACAGCATTTGTCCCTCATCAGTACGTATACTGTACCAATGAAGCAAATGAGAGAGGCAAACAAACCCAAAAAAACAGGAATCCGCCATGCGCCTTGCAAAGCTTATCGAAGAGTACATCGCCGACCAGGGATGGGACAATGATACCGTTAATCGCGACGAAGAAGAGGGCACCAGCCAGCTCAAGACAACCATGTCCATCAATAACCAGAACTTCCGCCTCTACATCGAAGGTGACGAAAAACGTGAGTTGCTCTCCCTCTACCTCTATGCCCCGTTCAGCGTCATCGAAGGCAAGTCGGTCGACGCCTGCCTCCTCTTCAACTATCTTAACGACCGCTTTACCTATCGTGGCAGAATAACCGTCCAGGACGATGGCGACATCCGCTACGTCGAAATCATTGACGTCGAAAATATCGAGCCCCCCATAGCCATGATCGACAACATGCTCAACAGCGGAATCGGCATGTTCCGCAGCAACATCGAAAGCATTGCCGCCGTCGCCCTCACCCAAAAGACCTACGAGGCCATCCGCGCCGACTACGACAAAAAAGATGCCGCCAGAGAGCTGCACAACCAAAAGGAAGAAGAGAACGCATCAACCGAAAGCGAGGAATAGAGCCATGAGCAAATGCCGATACTGCAATTCAAGCTCCTACGGCTCCGGGTGTCCCTACAGCCCCCATAAAAAACACGAGCACACCGATGATGAACGCAAGTGCGAGTTTTGCGGATCCTCCTCATACGGCAGCGGCTGTGCCTACAGCCCTACCGGCAAGCATCGCCATGGACACGGCAGCAATAAATGCGTCTGGTGTGGCTCCGCCTCTACCGGAAGCGGATGCGCCTACAGTCCTACGCGAATGCACGAGAAGTAGTACAGCCTCTCTATTCCTGAAAAGCAAAAAAAGCCGCAGACCGCATGGCCAAGTCACCGTATAAAACCCTGAATAAGGCTCCTCAATTGAGCCTTGGGCTCATGTCTGGCAAAGACGAAGGTGTGGCGCAAAACGATGCAAAAGCGATTGAATCGTGCCGGTTTTCCGCCGGGCAGATACTTTTGAAAAGTTCTTGACGGACAATCATTTTCGCCATGATTCCGCAGTCAAAGGCAGCTCATTGAGTTCAACTCGGGCTTCGCGCCAGGCAGGATAGTGCTCGTTAAGCAGTGCAACAAAACGCTCACTGTGCTTTGGTTCTATGAGATGCACCATTTCATGGACAATGACATATTCCAGCAGGTTTTTCGGCTTTTTCACCAGTTCTGTATTGAGCCGAATGTGCCGCGCCTGATGATTGCAGCTTCCCCATTTGGTCTTCATTCTCTGGAGAAAATAGCTCGTGACGATAACCCCGAGTTTTTTCTCCCATTTACGGATCAGTGGAGACACCTGCTTGTGCAAAAGGGATTTGTGCCAGTTATGTATCACCTCAGCCCGTTTGACAGCATCGCTGCCAGGGCGAACATGCAGGGTTATTTGTTTGTGGTCGATTATTATGCTCGGTTTGGCATCATGATACCCTAACGTCATAAGATAACGCCGCCCCCAAAGGTAATGGCTTTCGCGCTCGATGAACTGGCGCGGAGTTTCTCTTGCCTGATTATTCAATTCCTGCTGCTGCTGGCGTACCCATCCGAGCTTTGAAATGGCATAGGCGCGAGCCACCTCCAACCGTGTTCCGTTAGGCGCAACCAGTGTAACATGACCTGCCGGGGGGTGCACCGAAAGATGCACATTCTTGATCGCCTTGCGCGAAAACGCGATGACGACGTCGCCAAGCTTGATGTTTTCTGTCACAGATACCCCGGCTGGTTCTTGATGATTTCAAAGAGGGCCTTGGTAGCTTCCGGATCCTTGTCAAGCAACGGATAGAGGGCATTGAGCACTTGATTCTCACGGGGCTGATCCCCTTTCCACCCGGCGGGAGCACTTTCGCGCACGGTCAAATCAATTTTCAGGGCAAGGGCGGCCTTGTCATCGTCATCGGTCGGATACCGAAACCGTGTTGCATCGAGGGTGCTGAGGTTATTGTACAGCACGACCGCCTCTGGCTTACCATGCAGCATAGCGGGCACCCCTTCATCAGAATGCCTTTCGGCAAGCCTCTTTACCAGCGCCTCTGCATTGCGCAGGAAATCCTCATAGACTGCCGTGTCCGCCCTGCTTTGCTTGATCAAGTCATCAAGCAGCTTCGACATCTCCACGTAAAACCTTGGGTCGGTAAGCTGGTCACGGATGATCGTCTTGCGGATATTGTTGATGATTCCCTCGGAGATGGCGTTCTTTGAAAGCTTGCCCTTCTCGTTGAGCTTTTTGGCAATGGCATCGTGGATACCACTCTTGATAATCAGTTCGGTAAGCGACATTTCGCCCAGTTCACCCAGTTCCGCCGCTGCATCGGCCTGAATGTAGGTGTTGATAAGATGGCGCATGTCCGACTCATAAGGCTTGATGTCGAGCTCTTCACCGGAGTGCTTTTTAATGGCCGCCCGGATCTCAACATAAAACTCGACTTCCTTCGTTAATGAGGCAGCCTCAAGAGCATTATAACCCACCTCGGTCAGTTCCTGAGCAATCTCGGCGTAGGCTCGTGCAAAAATCGCCACCAGTTTGTAGAACGAAACGCGTAGCGGTTCGGTCTCATTCAGCGCATCGGGGTTGCTGGCATTCCCGCAGAAATAGTGCAGATAGTGCTCAACTTCTCGCGGCATCGGCACGGGTTCACACAAGTAACGGAGTGCTTCACGTGCGGCATCGAGTTGCTTTTTACCCTCTTGCAACCAGTTCTTGATGCTGACGTTGTTGTCGCCTCCGTTACCCTCGTCGATGTCAAGCTCTTCAGAACTGTAGATTGCGATGGCCTGCTGCACATCACCAAAAAGCTCCTTGAAATCCACGATATGACCGTACTCCTTGTCGTCACCATCAAGGCGGTTGGTGCGGCAAATTGCCTGGAAGAGATTGTGGTCATGCAGTTCGTTGTCGAGGTAGATGTAAGTGCAGCTCGGCGCATCGAAACCGGTCAGCAACTTACTCACCACAATCAGGAGCTTCAGGTTCGCCGGTTCATCAATGAAACGCCGCTTGGTCTCCTCTTCGTACTGACTGGTCGTCTGGCCCTTCTTGAGAAGATGCTTCGTATAGGTATCGAACTTGTATCGTTCGTCGCTCTGCCGGGGCTCCCTGGAAATCGCGTTAGCGTTCGGCTCAAAGGAGGTGATGATTCCGCAGTAGATGCCAAAATAGGTATTCTGAAAGAGCCGGTAGTAGTGACAGGCATCGTAAATCGAGGCGGCTACCAGAATTGCCGTGCCACGGTTGTTGTTCAGGCGAGGCTTGAGGTTGAAGTCCTCAATGATGCTGGCGATGATGCGCTGCTTGCGCTCCCCGGCACTCATCAACTCCTCCATCGTTGCCCAGCGTTTGCGCAAGATCGCCTTCTGGAAGTTGTTGAGGTTATTTGTCGCCCTCTCGAACCACTGGTCGATGGCCGTCTGGGAAGTCAGACGCTGCGGTACATCACGGGCCTCATACTTCAAGTCAAGAATAACACCATCCGCAACGCCTTCATGAAATTTGTAGGTATGGATGTAGGTGCCGAAGATGTCACGCGTCATCAGCTTCAACTTGTCTTTGCGCAAGAGCGGGGTGCCGGTAAAGCCGATGAAAATTGCCCCCTCCAGCCAGCGTTTCATCTGTTTGTTCATCTCGCCGCCCTGGGTGCGGTGGCATTCATCGACAAACACATAGAATTTGCCATGTACTGCCGGTGCAGGGCCTTGCAGGTCAGCAATATCAAACTTGTGAATCAGCGCACAGAGCAAACGCGGTGTGGTTGCACCCAGCTTGGTTACAAAGTCTGCCCGAGAGGTAATACGCGGCGAGGGTGAATTTTCACCAATTACCCCTGCATTACGCATCACTCCGGAAATCTGTTTGTCGAGTTCATCGCGGTCGGTGATGACAAGGATGCGTGCCTCCGGGTCGTGTTCCAATAGCCACTTGGCAATCAGCACCATCAGGATGCTCTTGCCGCTACCCTGGGTGTGCCAGATAACACCTCCCTCGCGTTTGGCTATGCGTTCCTGAGCCGCCTTTACACCCTGAAACTGGTGCGGACGCGGCACCTTTTTTTGCCCACCGTCAAAAATGATAAAGTTGCGGATCAGGTCGAGCAGCCGCTCCTTGTTACATAACTGCGCCAAAGGGATGTCGAGCAACGCACCAGCCGCTGGTGGCTGATCTGCCGCGCCTGTGGCCCTTTCCTTCCAAGCAACAAAGAACTGCTCGGGCGTGCCGGTGGTGCCGTAATGAAGCCCTTGCGAATCGTTGCCAGCCATTACCAGTTGCACGGTACTGAAGAAACTCTTGTTGAAAATCTCCTCCTGGTTAGTGATAATCTGCCGCACACCGTCGGCTATCTCCACTGAGCTGCGCTTGAGTTCAAGCACGACAATAGCGATGCCGTTAAGGTAGAGCACAATATCTGGCCGTCGTCCATAGCCGCCTTTGAGTGTCACCTCTTCAGCAAAGGCAAAATCGTTATTATCAGGGTTATGCCAGTCGATCAGGTGAACCGTCTCATGCGCCTGCCCGGCAGCAACCTGCACCGGCACACCATAGCGCAGCAACTGGTAGGTGCGCAAATTGGCCTGATAGAGCGTTACTCCTGTTGTGTCAGCCGCCGTTTCCAGCTTTTGCAAAGCTGCGGAGATATGGGCAGCGGAGTAACCCCGGGCCACAAGGTTGTCGCGGAGCAGAGCAGTTTCGATAGAGCGATTGTTTGTGCGTTTGCTCCAATCGCCAAGGTAGCGGTAGCCAAGGTAGTTGGGCTGCGCCTTGTCTGAGAAGAGAGCGATGATGCGGTTTTGTGTCGCTCTTTCGGGTCTGGGAATATTGCTCATATCGCCGCAGATTGAAGTCGCTTTGGAGACCAGACAATTTCAACCAAAGCCTCCACCAGTTCCCTGCGTTTTTGTTGCTCAATCTTTCCGAAATCATTAAATGCTTGGAATGGAAGGCTATTCGTTGTCAGAAACTTCTCAAACTGAGGCTGATGCTTGTAAGCGCTTGGATCAAGACTAGCTGCGTAGAAATTCTGCTTAGCGTAATGAGGTTGTTTTTCAGCAAAAGATTTGGCTTGTAGGCTGCGATTTACATCGGCAGGCAAAAGAAGCAGAGAACCTATACGATTGCGCCATTCATAAAAATCCTGCGTTGAAGAAAATATAGTGTTGACTGAAGCAAAATCGTTGGCCCAAATGTGCTCAATATCAAATGGGTTTTTTACAGTCCGATCCACATACTTGTCAAAAGAATCAGTTCGGCCAGAACCAGCTTCCGTAGCGGCAGTAAGACGTGCAAGAAGATGGAAAATGTATCGGCGGCTAAACTGATTCAAACCTAAATCAGCAATTCCTGAACTTCCTTTTGTAGGACTTCCCTTAAAGCTTACATCATCAACCGCAAGCTTTTGTGTGAGAATCGTGACAAGTTCATCCAATGTTTTTCGTCGAATGTCTCGGCATAGCATCCACATTGCATAGGACGCACTTGAATAACCAACACGAATATAATTGACAACCCGACGCATTAACCAAATATCAAGATAAGTAGCAGCAACCGCCATTTTGCGTTGGACAGTATCATCATCATCAGTCTCAATAAGCGGGGCAAGCAGCACTGTGTTTTGCCATGTAAAGTCATTATGGGCATTATAATAGATAGCCTCAAGTCCTTTCGTAAAAAATTGACTTGCGTCAAGAATACGGAGATACGCTTTAGCGAAGAAAGGGAATCCTTCACAAATCATAACCAAATTATGAGCATCCGTTCCAATTTCCAGTCTCTCGCGATTATCCCTGACCCAACGATGAAACAGCGTGCCTATAAGTTCCCAATCTTTATCAGTTGAGCCAGCTTTACGTTCGCGAATACTATTAGCAAACTGCGCCCGCAGCCAAGCCTTGATACAACTCGCATCACGTTCCGGTTCATGTATCCCTCGCCATGATATCAAATCCAATACCTGACGCTTCCATTTCTGATTCGCTTTGTTTCGCTGATCTACATCCTCAATGGGAGCAAGCAGATAAGCTTTGAGCATGTCTACCGGGCTCAGTGGTTTTCCTCGATCATTCATCGTTTCAAAAATCGCATAGGCGTAGTTATCATTGTCTGCGGCAATTTCGATCAACCCCACACGAGTCATCAGCCAATAGATAAAATGAGGTAGCGCCCCACCCAAATCGGCTATCAGGTCGTGGTCCTCAAGTTCACAATAACGGGCATACATAGTTTGGATGGATTCATCTTTCCCATCAGGATTGAAAGATTTGCCATTGAAGAGGGCCTCAATCACGGGTAAACGCTCTGGAATATCAAGGTTGAACTTCGGTTCGCCGAGGTTATCGCTAAAAATAAGTGGCGCTATAGTCTGGATAACTTGCAAGTTCTGAGCCTTAGCCTCTCGATAAAGAAAAATCAAGAGTAGGGTCAGGGAGGTAACCCGTTGCTGACCGTCAATAAGATAGTTCTTTCCATTGCGCTTACTGACAATGATCGAACCGAGAAAATACTCATCGTAACTGCTTACCTTCTTAGTATCATCTCCTGGCTTATAAGTATTGTAAAATTTGCCTTGTAAATCTGAAAGCAACTCATCAACATTTTTTTTCTCCCATTTGTATTCTCGCTGATACTCATCAATAGAAAATGACTGGCTTTGCAATAACTGCTGTACAGTGCGGTAATGAGGTGTTATGGTACTCATATCAGTCTCGTTTTTCCGGTTAAGAGTTCTTGCATCATGGCCTGTTTGAGGTTGCGGGTTTTGACCAGGCGCTTTTCGAGGGCTGAAAGCTCGGAGTCCATGTCGGAGAGTACGGCAGCGATGGCGGTTTGTTCTGAAAGAATCGGTATACCCACTTCTATTGGCATCAAATCAACAGCATGAATGTGCGGCTGTGCCCCACCAGTTTGAGCCTTGAAAATAATTTCTTGTTTTAACTGAAGCTGAGAATAAATAAACTCAATCGAGTAATCATTACCTTCACTTATGGTTGAGCAATCAGACGCAAAGATGGGTTCATCAAAAAATGCAACATATCCCGCACTTGCACCTGATGCGCTAATTGTGATTGTCTTTCCTATGCGATTTGGCTTATTATGAAAATACGCAGGCTTTTTACCGCCAGCAATGACAGGGATGTCACCTGAAATTGCATTTTTTTCAGTGATTAACTGTCCTTTTAAGATTTTAACAACATCCCCCATCCGTTTCTTCTCCCATTCGCCGCCGAAACCGGGGAAGCGGATTTTGCCGGTGAGGAGTTGCTGCATGACAGCCTGCTTGATGTTGTGCTTTTTGGTGATGAGCCGCTCCAGCCCCTCCAGCAGCGCATCCACATCGCTCAATGCCTCAGCAATGGCGAGCTGTTCAGATTTTGTTGGCGGGATAGGAATTAGCATCCGTGCTATCATATCTCGACGAACAGAATCAACAGATGATTTTGCGGTCATCTGCATAATACGACTGTAGAAATGGGTACTAAAATACAGAAAGAAGAAATATCCGTCTATGTTTTCATTAAAATCCGAAATAAGGTAAACACGCTGATGGGCATCAAATTTACCGTTGATGTAATGAAATACTTTACCTGTCCCAACACCATCACCTGCTGTCAAAACTGCCTCGCCATCAAAACTGTAAGTATTGATATGCTCAACTGTTTGTGAACGGACAAAAAACGGATATTGACCATCATTGACGCGATCTTGAGTATTCTTACCACCCGTAGTAATATTTGCTATGTGTTCAATAAAATCAGTCCTCCATTCTTCAGGAATAACCCCAACTTCAGTCAGTTTGTAACCGGATTTCACATCTGAGCTCATGTTTTCCTCTCCTTTCCTCTTGCGACCTGAAGAGAACGGATGGCAACGGCGGTGTTTAATTTCCTTGATTTGCTCATAAGTTAGACCCCATCTTTCTCAAGTGTTCTTCAACTTTTGATGCAAACATATTAACCTCTTCGACAAGCTCCGGCAAAGGCATCTCGTAGCGTTCGGCCAGTTGGCGGATGCGACCAGTGAGGGTTTGGGATACGCGGTCGAGTTCGCCCTGCACGACGGTTGAGAGGCTTGCCATCCACTTGTCGTCTACCACCAGCCTCTTGATTTCGGCCTCGGTGAGTTTGGGGTACATAGCGTCTATCTTTTTGTCGAGATCCACCTGTTTGGCCTTTCGCTTGCCCTTGGTATCGGCCTGATTTTCCAGAATGTTAGCATAGGCAATCAAGGCTTCTTGTTCATCGCTATAAAGCGGGTCTTTACCAATGACTTTCAATCTTGCCTTTACTGCCTTCAGTGTGATTTTCTGTTTATCGCCTTCTCCCTCAATCACATCAACCAGCAGCCCATCTTCGCCGCTATTCTCTTCCAGCATTTCTGCAAGTTGCTGTTCAATAGTAGCAAGTTGGTTGTCAAGCGTTTCAATAGCATCTCGCTCCAAAACAAAGTAACAGGCAATCAGGATAGGTGCTGGAACAAGATCAGACTTGAAACGCCGTTTGCCTTTCAAGTAATCATGCGGTTCAGGCCAGACAAGTTTGTTATTCTTGTCCTTGACCTGGATGATTTCTCGGGGTTGCGCAGCCTTTAACCAGCCATCAAGCGCAATCAGATAGCAGTCATCCTGCATGGTTTCGGCCCAGTAGTCCATCAGGTGCTGGTAAATATCATAAGCATCAATCAACGGGGCGGGCTTGAAGGTATTGAGTAGCGCTTCGGAAATGCTCTCGATCAAGGTTTTGGGGTGACTCTCCCTCGTGAAACTGGTGAGTTGTGGCACAGTGGTCTGGCGCCACTGGTTGAAGCGTTCAGTCGCAGCCTCGTTGAATGCGGTAAACTCCGGATGACCGAAGATGGCTGGCTTGACCTCCGGGAGTGGCAACCTGAGGCGGGCGTAGCCGGAGCGCAACGGTTCAAAAAGTGTGGCACGCACTCCGGGGAGAAGCTGCCAGTAGTCGGCAAAAGCGTCGATGTCACGCTCGGGGATACCACCGTTCAGGTGGCCGTTGATATCCTGCAGGTCTTCAGGTTCGGCGCTGTCGATGTAGCGTGGCAGGTTGAGGTTGAAATCGTTTTTCGAGTCAGCAATCTCTGCGAACGGGACCATGCGGGCATAGCGCGGAGTGTTGGTCTGCCGGGCAAAGGTATCGACGATGCGGTGGATATCCTGCTCGCGCAGGCGGTTCTTGTTGCCATCCTTGATAAAGCCCTTGCTGGCGTCGATCATAAAAATACCCCTGCGGGCAGTGGCGTTCTCCTTGTCGAGCACCAGAATGCAGGCAGGGATGCCGGTGCCGTAGAAGAGATTGGCCGGCAGGCCAATGATGCCCTTGAGAATGCCGGAACGGACGAGTTGCTCGCGAATCACGGCCTCGGCATTGCCCCGAAAGAGCACGCCATGCGGCAGGATACAGGCGCCTTTTCCTGTGCTTTTCATGCTGCGAATGATGTGCAGCAAGTAGGCGTAGTCGCCTTGCTTTGCTGGAGGCTCACCCCACGAGAAGCGTTGGTAAGGATCGTTTGAGGGGGTAAGGCCCGTGCTCCATGACTTGTCGGAAAAGGGTGGATTGGCAACTACATAGTCGTAGGTGCGCAAATTCTCGCCATCTTTGAATTTTGGCGAGGCCAGCGTGTTGCCCGAAAGGATGTTGGCCGTCGGGAAGTCGTGCAGAATCATATTCATGCGGGCAAGACCGGCTGTGGTCACGTCCTTCTCCTGCCCTTCGAGGGTGATGTGCTTGCCTGCCTCTGCGGCGACCTTCAGCAACAGCGATCCGGAACCGGAAGTCGGGTCGTGGGCTGTGGTTGATGCTTTTGTGTTGGCGGGAGATATTCCGATAACTTTGGCAATAATGCGGCTCACCTCGGAAGGGGTATAGAACTGCCCCTTGGATTTGCCTGATTCGGTGGCGAAGTGACGCATCAGGTACTCGTAGGCGTCGCCAAGAATATCGTCGTGCTCCGCGCGGTTTTGCGAGAAGTCGAGTTCCGGCTTTTGAAAGATGCTCACCAGGTTGGAGAGCTTCTCCACCATGTCCTTCCCTTCGCCGAGCTTGTTGGGGTCGTTGAAATCAGGGAAATCGCTTTTCGACAGCCGCGCATTGGCATCAACCAGCGGTGCGATGATTTGCGTATTGATTTTGTCGCCGATGTCGCTCTTGCCCTTGAGAGCGATCATGTCCTTGAAGCTCGACCCTTTCGGGATGATGACCGGTGGTGCAAAGTGGTCACTATCACCATATTTGTCGGTGATGTATTTGATGAACAGCATAAACAGGACATAGTCCTTGTACTGGCTGGCATCCATACCTCCCCGCAATTCATCGCAGGAGGCCCAGAGAGAAGAATAGAGATCAGATTTTTTAAGGGGCATAAAGCCTTTTTGGAATTTACTAAGAGATTAAAATTGTAATCCTCAAGGCAGGAACTTCATGCCCTGAACACAAAGCGACCTAATTTGCTCATAATCAGGCAACTTCTTTTTCAATAAGAAAATATACGATTGCAGACTAAGCACGGCAACAAGAAGTTATGAGTTTTTAAAAACCCTTCTCTTTGAGTCAACTCAGAAATTATTTTAGGCCCAACGGATAAAAAGATATCTCATGAGTTAAGAGCAAATAACGACGGGTATTTTGGATATACCTTTGATCAGTAGACACGATTAATCCATCCATAGCCCAGTATTACGGGCAAATGTAGTTGCCCCGGTAGCCCTCATCAAAAACATGATTGCCACCGCCATCAACTGTTTCAGTTACAACATTGAGCAAATTGCTGCCGTAGCCCTAACCCAAAAAACCTACGAAGCCATCAGGGAAGAGTACGAAAAAAAGGACGCCGCAAACAAGCTGCTGAAAAAGAGAAGACAGGGTCATGACGGCAATATCGCAACAGCAGAAGGCGAGGAAAAGAGTACAAACATCACCCCCTAATTTTCAGGGCAACGCAATGGATACCATGGCTGAAACCCGGTTCTCCCCCGTCTATGGGGCAAACACCGATTTTGGGAATCAGCCAGGAATTTAAGTAAAATGAAAATCAATAATTATTAAAATTACCCTAACCCCGCTTACATGCCTGTAACCCTCAGTTTCACCCCGGATAAAGGCCACATCATGCTCCCGATCGGCGACCGGATGGCTCTTATCGATACTGGTTCCCCGACCAGTATTTCTGCTCTTCCATTCGACTTTGGCGGTACCCTTCACACACCGCCCGATCAGATGATGGGTGTTACAACAAAGGAATTAAGTGATCTTGCGGGCATTAAAATAGATATCCTCATCGGTTGCGACGTCCTTTCAGAATATAAAATCAGGATTCGCTGGCAGGATCACTGTATCGATATAGGCAACGACACGCCGGACGGTGTGACCGTCGATCGTATGGACTCGATGATGGGGTGCCCGGTTTTCCATCTTCGAATAGGTAACCGAGAAACAAAAGCCATATTTGACACAGGGGCTCATCTCTCCTATATCTCCCCTGCTCTCATCGCCGGAATCCCGCAGTCAGGAGAAAAAGAAGACTTTCACCCGATTAACGGCCACTTCACCGCCCCGACCTATAACGTCGAAACTGCCCTTGGTGGCAAAAACTTTGCAATGGTGTACGGAACGCTCCCAGGTATGCTCGGTATGTCTACCGATATGGCCATGAGTATGAGCGGTTCCTCAGCCGTCATAGGCACTCAACTTCTTGAGTACTTTGACTGCACACTCTCCTGGAAGGAAAGCACTATATCATGGAGCCAAAACAAGTGTCAAAGTTAATCCAGGTAATTACTAACTCGGTCATATTTTATTGCTCTTTTGCATAATGATTTTCGGTGGTGAGAGCGGAAAATCTGACGGGTCTTCGCGCTCTTCGGGGGAGTTGCAAAAGGGGCACCCGACCCTGCTCTCAACGGTGAACCACATCGACTGGTAGCCATGCTGACCGGGAGTATTTCGGAAAACTTCCGGGAAAACCCAATACTCAGGAACCATGCTCATGCAGAGGTAGGATAGCTTTTTGGCAAGAGCTGAAGCCAGAAACGTTGATACGCTCAGTTCGGGCCTCTCCTGTTGCAGCAGGGAGAGGGCGATCTTGACTGTTGCCGAATCGAGATGATGGATATCGGCGATTATGGCTGGTTCTGCCGAAAGGCGACCTGTGCCGTAATCAATGTCGGCATCGGGCCTTGAGAGTGCTTCGCGAACGCCTCCGGTTGCGCACTCCATGCATGGTGTCTTGCCGGGAATACAGATGATGATTTCTCCGCCCTCTGCTCCGCGATAGAGTGCTGCAAAAAGGGCCGGCTTGTTATAGTAATAGGCGTAATGATTCAGCCGTGACTGGGCATAGGGATCGTCGGTCAGGGCGATAATGAGATCGACAGAGTTGACCATTGCTGCAAGCCGCTTGTGACCGACACCGGCAAGATCGGTTTCGAACGGCGTGATCGCAACCGTGGGATTGATATTCTGGAGGTGGCGGGAGATAGCTGAAACTTTTGTGCAACCAATATCGTCGCTATAGTAGGTTGTACGGCAGAGGTTGTCGGCTTCGACACACTCACCGTCCAAAAGAACAAAGCGCCCGACACCTGAGCGGGCGAGGCACTCCGTGACATAGGAGCCGCCTGAACCAAGCCCAACGACCATCACCGATTTCTCCAGAAGCTGTTCTGAGAGGATGCCGGCGCTGCGTGCAAAGAGGGCGCTAGCAGCCTGTCGGAATTGACGTTTTAGCATAAAAAAACAATGATATGACCCGTAAGCTGCAAGTGACCTTATTTTTTGATTTTGGTCATTTATGACGGTACTTTTTTCTGTTGAA
>CAJAOR010000189.1 GCA_903942355.1 uncultured Chlorobiaceae bacterium
CATTGCCGCAGGTTCGCTGGTGAAGCGTTACGGCTTCAGCGAAGGAACCGTGCTGAAAATGCCGATTGTCGAGTTTTATCTGAAAGATGATGATCTTGATGATCCGTTGATGAATGAGGCCCATGCCGTTGCGCTTGGTGTCGCCACGCTTGAAGAACTGGCTTTTCTGAAAAACCGTGCAGAGGCCATCAATGCCTTGCTCAAAACATTTTTTGCTGAAAGAAATCTGAAGCTTGTTGATTTCAAGCTTGAGTTCGGCCGTCACAACAACGAAATTCTGCTAGGTGACGAGATAAGCCCCGATACCTGCCGATTCTGGGATCTTGAGACGAACGAAAAAATGGACAAGGATCGCTTTCGGTTTGATCTTGGCGGTGTTGAGGATGCATACAGCGAAGTGCAGAGACGGGTTCTCGGCCTTGACTGAAAACAGGGCTACAGAACGGGGGATTTGTCATGCTTGAATCAGTGATTGCCTGGCTGCAGCATGCAGATCCTTTTGTGGTTTACCTGTTTTTGTTTCTGATCGCGTTTCTTGAAAATGTAGTGCCGCCGATCCCTGGCGATGTTCCCGTCGCTTTTATCGGGTATCTGATCAGCACAAGCAGCATCACATTTGCCGGAGCACTGATCTGGTCTTCGCTGGGTTCAACGGCAGGCTTCATGCTTGTCTATATGCTCAGCAAGCATCTTGGCCTTAAATTGTATGCCGAGGGAGAGAGTTCAGTGACGCACTGGCTGTCAAAGAGTGTTCACCGCTTTTTTCCTCCTTCGGATATGGTGCTGCTTCGCCAGAAATTTGCCACTCATGGCTATCTTGCCATACTGGCGAACCGTTTTCTTTTTGGTTCGAGGGCGGTTATTTCAGTTATGGCCGGTTTGATGCATCTCAAGACAGCGCTTGTCCTTCTTGCTGCCTTGACAAGCGCTTTTGCCTGGAATGTGCTTTTGCTTTATGGCGGTTATTTGCTGGGAAGCAACTGGCAGGATATCGGCAGCTATGCGGCCATGTACAGCATCCCTGTAACGATTGCTTTTGTTCTGATGGTTTTTTTTGTTGTATGGAAGTTTTTAAAGGAAAGAAAGCGGGAGCATGAATAAGTTTTTTTGTTATTTATTGCCAGCCACTTAATTTCCAGCTTTTTTTTATTCATTCACCAGCATTTTGTTGAAATACCATGGCAAAAGAGTTAAAACTGTATCCTGCTGAAAGAAAAGGCGTTCTTCTTGAGCTTGCCTCGATTGATGATCTCAAGGAGATGGCCCGCCAGGTCCGTCGGGATGTTATCAGAATGCTTGCTATGGCCAATTCAGGTCATACGGGCGGTTCGCTCGGCATGGCCGATATTTTTACCGCGCTCTATTTTCGGGTACTTCAGCATAAGCCGCATGGATTCTGGAACCATGATGACGAGGATATGCTTTTCCTTTCCAATGGCCATATTGCTCCAGCATGGTACAGTGTTCTTGCCCGTTCAGGTTATTTCCCCATCAGCGAACTGAACTCACTGCGGCAGATCAGCTCATACCTGCAGGGTCATCCTACCTCCGAGTCGAGGCTTCCAGGTATCAGAATTGCTTCAGGATCTCTCGGTCAGGGCCTTTCTGTTGCCGTTGGTGCAGCGCTCGGTCTTCGTATTGATGGCAAGAAAAGTGATGTTTTTTGTCTGATGGGCGATGGCGAGTGCCAGGAAGGGCAGATATGGGAGGCTGCCATGAGTGCATCCCATTACGGGCTTGGCAAGCTTATTGGTATTGTTGACTACAACAATCTGCAGATTGACGGTGAGGTTTCCTCTATCATGAGCGTTGAACCGTTTGCGGATAAATGGCGTTCATTTGGATGGGATGTTTGCTGTTGTGACGGTAACGATATGGAAAATTTTGTCGGCACGGTTGAGTGTATCAAGTCGCGCGAAGATCGCCAGAAGCCGACAGTCATTCTTGCAACAACAATTATGGGCAAAGGGGTGCATTTCTTTGAAGGCAGCATGCCCGACAAATCAAACTGGCATGGGAAACCACCGACGAAGGATGATGCGGCAAAAGCGCTTGCCATTCTTGGCGAGACCCGGTTTGGTGATTTTTTGAGCTGAAGCGGTTTCATGCAGATTCTGGCAGGTCTATATAAAGGACGGAAAATCAAAAGTTCATCGTCGCTCGCGATACGTCCTTGCAGCAGCAGGGTAAAGAAGTCGCTTTTCGATACGCTTACGGCAAGGATGGATTTTGAAGAATCGTCCGTTCTTGATTTGTTTGCAGGTTTCGGTTCCCTTGGTTTCGAGGCCTTGAGTCGGGGAGCGAAGTCAGTCTGCTTTGTCGATCAGCATGTTGATGCACTGAAGGCGTTAAAGGCAACCGCCCTTCAGTTGGCGGTTCATGAGCGGGTCAAGATTGTCAACGGGGATGTTTCAGCTTTTCTCGGGCGTGCTGCCGGGTCGTTCGATGTTGTTTTTTGTGATCCGCCCTATTCCTGGCCTGATTATGACCGACTGATTGAAAGGATTTTTGCCGGCACCCTTGTTGCCCAGGATGGGTTACTGCTTGTCGAACATAGTGCGCATCTTGATTTCAGCCAGTCGCCTTATTACTCTTTTCATAAGGATTACGGCATGACAAGAGTTACTTTTTTTCAGCACTGACCTTTTTTTTCGCCGATGAAACAGAAAGCTATTTATCCCGGAACATTCGATCCCTTTACCAACGGTCATCTCGATGTCCTTGAACGTGCCCTGAATATTTTTGAGGAAGTCATTGTTGTTATTGCAGAGAATTGCCAGAAACATGCCCTCTTTACCATTGAGGAGCGGGAGACGATGACCAGGGAGGTCATCTGCGATTATACCGGCGTGACCGTAGAGGTGTTGCGCAAGGGGCTTCTTGCTGATTATGCGCGGCAAGTAGGAGCGAGGTCGATTGTCAGGGGGGTGAGGCAGGTCAAGGATTTTGAGTATGAATTTCAGATGTCGCTCCTTAACCGTCAGCTTTATCCGGAGGTGACCACCGTATTTCTGATGCCGAACGTCAAATATACCTATGTGGCGTCATCGATCATAAAGGAGGTGGCTATGCTGGGAGGCGATGTCAGCAAATTTGTGCATCCCTGTGTTTTGGAGATGATACATCAAAAACGTGAAGAACAAAACGGATAAAAAATTATAACAAACCATTCATATATGCCGAAAACACTTTTGCCGGAAGAACAATATCTCACTCGCAGGGTACTGAGCATGCAGGAATCGCAGACCATGCGAATCAGCAACCTTGCCAATAAAATGAAAGCGGAAGGCCATGATATCGTCAGCCTTTCGGCTGGTGAGCCTGATTTTCCGACACCCGCCCATGTCAACCAGGCGGGCATCGATGCCATCAATGCAGGGTTTACCCGCTATACGGCAAATTCGGGTATTGCCGAGCTGAAAAAAGCCATTGTTGAAAAGTTCAGACGCGATAATGGTCTGGATTTTCAGGAAAACCAGATTATAGTCAGCAACGGCGGCAAACAGACCCTTGCCAACACCTTTCTCTCACTTTGCGAAGAGGGCGATGAGGTTATTGTTCCTGCCCCCTACTGGGTGAGTTTCCCCGAAATGGTTCGTCTCGCAGGCGGCATACCGGTGATTGTGCATACGACACTCGATACCGAATACAAAATGACACCGTCCCAGCTTGAGGGTGCCATTACGCCTAAAACAAAGATGCTGGTTCTGAATTCTCCCTCGAATCCGACGGGTGCGGTATACAGTGAAGTTGAGGTGCGAGCCTTGATGAAGGTTGTTGAAGGGCGGGGTATCTTTGTGGTTTCCGATGAAATGTACGACATGATTGTTTATGGTGATGTTCGTCCCTTCTCTCCTGCAAGGATTCCTGAAATGAAGGATTGGGTCATTGTGAGCAATGGCGTATCGAAAACCTATGCCATGACCGGCTGGAGAATCGGCTATCTTGCCGGTCCGAAATGGCTGATTGATGCCTGCGACAAGATACAGTCGCAGACGACATCAAATCCAAATGCCATTGCCCAGAAAGCGGCAGTTGCAGCTCTTAACGGTGATCAGGGGATTGTCGAAGAGCGGCGTGCTGAATTTGAAAAGAGGCGCGATTACATGTACACGGCACTCAACAGCATTCCCGGATTCAAAACAGCTCTTCCGCAGGGTGCGTTTTACATTTTTCCTGATATCAGCGGTGTACTTGGCCAGACCTTCAATGGCGTTGTCATGAAAGACTCGGCAGATGTTGCCGAATATCTCTTGAAAGTTCATCACGTAGCTACAGTGCCGGGCGATGCGTTTGGGGCGCCCGAAAACCTCCGCCTTTCCTATGCAGCATCAATTGCTTCACTGGAAGAAGCGGTCAATCGTATCAGGAGAGCATTCAAATAGGGTGCCAATGCTGAAAGTTCGTCGCAGCCGGCTTTATACCGTTTGGTTTGGCTGGTATTCCCGGCGCCAGTTCAGGAGATATTTTAACTCGGTACGTGTTTTTATGCAGGCCGGAGTGCAGGAGATGAGTCTCCGGACTCCGGTTGTATTTTACGCAAATCACGCCTACTGGTGGGACGGATTCTGGTCGCCACTCTGTACCGAAACTTTTTTCCATCAGAATCTGCATATCATTATCGAGTTTCAGCAACTGCAGAAACATCGTTTTTTCACCCGTATCGGTGCTTTTTCTCTCGACCGCTCCAATCCGAGAAGTGCGATTGGAACCATACATTATGCCGCCGAATTGCTGGTTGCCGACAGTGAACAACAGAATGCCCTGTGGATTTTTCCCCAGGGAAAGATAGAGCCTGTTGATAAACGGCCCCTTTTCTTTTTTAAAGGAACAGCATCAATTGTTTCTCGTGCTCTTGAAACAATTCCGCACATTTACCTTGTTTCAGTTGTCAGCCGGATTGAATATCTTGGAGAACAAAAACCCGAACTGTTTTTGTCTTTCAGGGAGCCGCTTCTGGTTGCCCCGGCAGAATTTCAAAGTCCAGACGCGCTTACCGCATATATGCAGAGGATGACGGAGACACATCTTGACGAACTCAAGGAGAAGATTATTAACCGGACCTTTGACGATGCACGGACTGTCGTCAAAGGAACCCTTTCAATCAACAGAAGGATTGAAGCGATAAGAGCGTTTCTGCATCTGGGTTAATGGCGATGCTGGCACCCGGGTCACCAGGGCTCAAATAGTAAAAAGAGTATAAATTTGTCTACCTTGAAGGCAGCAAATACAAAAGCCGGACGAAACGTGTTTTTTTGAGTTTATGGCAGAATCTTATGGTACATCAAAGCATCTTATTTAACGGTTTTAAATTACTTAAGTTGTAATAATATAAGAATTAATGCGGTTTTTAATTATCCCGCATCCCAAAAACAGGCGTTTATGAGCAATGTTATATGCAGTTGTCTATTAGGTGATAATACAAAGGTACGGTTGCGGCTTTCACAACTGCTGCACAGTGAGATGGAATCGATTTACGGCGCTTTTCCTGATGATGTTTCCGACAATATCTGCGAGGTAGAGTTACAGGGTTGCCGGCGGGAGTTTTTTATCAACAATACGGGAGCTCCTTTCAGTATCGGGTTGCAGGTTATTATAGAATCTGATGGCGGTTACGATTTTGGCATTGTTTATTCGACGGGTCAGATTGCCCGCAAAAAGCTCCAGCTCAAAGGACTCGACAAAAGCGGCCAGGAGTGGACAGCCGTGTTGCGGGTTGCCGACGAGAACGACATGCAGGCTATTATTGAACTGAAAAAGCGGCAGGCGGAGATTCGGGAGGTCTGTCTGAGCAAGATAAAAAAGCATGAACTTGATCTCAAGCTTGTTGATGTTGAGTTGCGTATGGATCAGCAGAAACTGTCGGTCTATTATACCTCTTCACACCGGGTTGATTTCAGGATGCTTGTGCGTGACCTTGCCGGAGAGTTCAGGGCAAGAATCCAGATGGTGCAGATAACAACACGAGAGGAGGCCAGAAGAGCGAATGCCTTCGGGCCTTGCGGTTGCCTTCTCTGTTGTTCGAGTTGGTTGCCGAAAATCCATGCCAATCCTTTTGCTGAAAAATCACAATATTCCGAAATCTCAGGTAATGAGAGTCATGCATTCAATATTACCGGGTTATGCAATCGCCCGAAATGCTGTCTCAGTTATTCGAAACATGAAAAGGGATGTGCGGCTCACTCGAATGGCCAGTCACAGCTGCCTGTTGTCGGAAGCAAGGTAATCACTCCCGAAGGCCCTGCTCTGGTTGAAAGCATTGATGTTCAGAAAAAACTGGTCTGGCTTCGTTACCTGAAGAGCGATCAGACGCGCAGGTTACCTTTCAGCAAGTTCAATGCCCTGTTTGCAAAAAAATAACGCCCCCCATGCACCAGTTTACAAAAACTCTTGTTACAACGGCACTTCCGTACGCCAACGGCCCGGTTCATCTGGGCCATCTGGCAGGCGTCTATCTCCCTGCTGATCTCTATGTCCGCTATAAACGGCTCAAGGGTGAGGATATCATTCATATCGGCGGTTCGGACGAGCACGGTGTTCCCATTACCATTACAGCAGAAAAAGAGGGCATATCTCCCCAGGACGTTGTTGATCGCTACCACCGCATGAACCATGAGTCGTTCCTGAAGTGCGGCATCTCCTTCGATTATTATGGCAGAACCACTTCTGAGGCACATCATAAGACCGCCCAGGAGTTTTTTACGGATATTGAACAAAAAGGGATTTTTATCAGAAAGAGCGACAAGCTTTTTTTTGACCGCAAGGCAGACCGCTTTCTTTCGGATCGCTATGTGACCGGAACGTGCCCGATCTGCAATAATGCGGAGGCCAACGGTGACCAGTGCGAACAGTGCGGTACCCACTTGAGTCCCCTCGAACTGATCAACCCGAAAAGCAAGCTTTCAGACGGAACACCGGAACTTCGCGAGACCATGCACTGGTATTTTCCGCTCGGCCGTTTCCAGGAAAAGCTTGAAAACTATGTCAGCCAGCATGAGGAGGATTGGCGGCAGAATGTGGTCAATTACTCCCGTACCTGGCTCAAGCAGGGGCTGAAAGATAGGGCGATAACCCGTGATCTAGGCTGGGGCATAAAGGTACCTGTGGAGAGCGGGGAGGCTGCAGGAAAAGTTCTTTACGTCTGGTTTGATGCGGTACTTGGCTATATCTCCTTTACCAGGGAGTGGGCTGCAGAGCAGGGGCAGAGCGAGCGCTGGAAAGAGTACTGGCAGAACCCCCAGTGCCGCCTGGTTCACTTTATCGGCAAGGACAATGTTGTTTTCCATACCCTGATGTTTCCGGCAATCCTGATGGCCTGGAATGAAGGGCGCCAAAGCGGCTGCTACAATCTTGCCGACAATGTGCCGGCTTCGGAGTTCATGAATTTTGAGGGTAGAAAATTTTCGAAGTCGAGGAACTATGCCGTCTATCTTGGCGAATTCCTTGAAAAATTTCCGGCCGATACCCTGCGTTACAGTATTGCCATGAACTATCCTGAAAACAAGGATACCGATTTCAGCTGGCAGGACTTTCAGAACAGGACTAACGGTGAACTGGCCGATACCCTTGGCAACTTTATCAAGCGGTCAGTTGATTTTACCAACTCCCGCTTTGAGGGGGAGGTGCCTTATGCCTGTACTCCTGAAGAGTGGAGCGCTCTCGGGATTAACTGGCCAGAGACTCTTGAACAGCTTGATTTGGCTTATGAAGGCTTTCATTTCAGGGAAGCAGCTACGCTTGGCATGGATATTGCTCGGGCTGCCAACCGCTTTTTTACCATTTCAGAGCCGTGGAAAGTGGTCAAGCTTGACCGCGAGGCTGCGGCAAAAACAATGGCCCTCTCGCTCAACCTTTGTCATGCTCTCTCCGTTGCCCTCTTTCCCGTTATCCCTGAGACCTGCAACCGCATTCATGCCATGCTCGGCTTTGATGGTCGGATAGAAGAGCTTGTGAGGCCTGGCAAATCCCTTCTTGCTGAACTTCTTTCGCCCGGGCTCAACAAAGGGCATAAGATCTGTCCGAAATCAGAAATTCTTTTTTCAAAAATTGAGGAAAGCGATATCGCACCCGAACTTGCCAAAATTGAGGGGTTGCTGGCAGAAGCCGTCAAGCGAGAGGCCGGAGCCGAACAAAACCGCATGGAGTTCAAGCCGGTGATCAGCTTTGATGATTTTTTGAAGGTTGATTTGAGGGTTGCCAAGGTTATTGCAGCCGAAACCGTCAAGAAGGCCACAAAACTCCTGAAACTGCAACTGCAGGTTGGTTCAGTTACCAAGCAGGTGCTTGCCGGAATTGCCAAACACTATACTCCGGAAGAGATGATTGGCAAAAATGTCATTATTGTGGCAAATCTTGCAGACCGTTCCATTCGCGATGATGTTTCGGAGGGAATGATTCTTGCCGTAGAGGGGAGTGACGGGAAGCTTTTTGTCATAGAGCCTGAAGGAAATGAAATAAATGGCAGACAGATACAATAAAAGTTTGCAAATGAAGATTTATTCCGTACATTGATAGCACAAACATCGTGGGGTGGAGCAATTGGTAGCTCGTCGGGCTCATAACCCGAAGGTTGCAGG
>CAJAOR010000190.1 GCA_903942355.1 uncultured Chlorobiaceae bacterium
CGCCAAGCAGCCCAAGAAGAACAGGGATATTGCCTTCAAGAGGCTCCTTACGGAAATGCTCATCCATGGCATATGCTCCATTGAGCAGCTCCTGAAAACCTTCAAAGCCAAGAAAGAGCGCGATGGAAAGCCCGATGGAAGACCAGAGAGAATAACGTCCGCCAACCCAGTCCCAGAACCTGAACATGTTTGCCTCATCAATACCGAACTCGACAACCTTTGAGCGATTGGTTGAAACTGCCACAAAATGCTTTGCAATATGCGACTTGTCGGCCGCATGAGTCAAAAACCAATCACGGGCGCTCATGGCATTGGTCAGCGTCTCCTGTGTCGTGAAGGTTTTGGAAGCTATGATAAAAAGCGTCGTTTCCGGATTGAGCTTTTTCAGGGTCTCACTGATATGGGTTCCATCAATATTGGAGACAAAATGAACCTGCAAATGGCCGTGAGCAAAAGGCCGAAGCGCTTCAGCAACCATACAGGGCCCAAGATCAGAACCGCCAATACCGATATTGACCACATCGGTCATCCGCTTTCCGGTATATCCCTTCCACGTGCCGGAAATCACCCTCTCGCAACAATCCTTCATCTGGGCGAGCACATCAGCTATTTCACTTGAAAGATCAAGTCCGTCAACCTCAAGCGAGTAACCTGAAGGCCTGCGAAGAGCCGTATGAAGCACCGCACGATGTTCGGTAGAGTTAATTGCCTCCCCGGCAAACATCTCATCCCGTTTTTTTTCAAGCTCAACGCTCCGCGCAAGATCCAGAAGCAACTCCATGCTGCGGGAAGTGATCCTGTTTTTAGAATAATCAAGCATCAGTCCTCCCCAACGAACGGATAGCCGCTCAAAACGATGGGCATCATTCTGAAACAGCTGTCGCATATGCAACTTCTCAATCTCCTGCCTGTGTGAAACCAGAGCACTCCAGACGGCACTTTGCAATAGAGCCATGTGTAATATTTGTTTACCTGTTTATAATGTTAAGCCTGTCATAAAGGGACAACTCACCAGTCAATGGGGACGATAACGCAGCCTTAGTAACGATCCGTTTTGATCACGCTCAAGAGCAATGATTTCAGCAATGCTCCGAATAATATAGATACCGCGCCCGGATAACCTGAAAAGATTTTGAGGATCACGAGGATCTGGCAGTTCATCCAAATTGAAACCCTTTCCCGAGTCCCTGACAGAGATCAGCAGCATCTCTTCGACAACGGTGAAAACACAGGTCACGCTCAGGTCGCTACGCTCCCGGTTGCCATGCTTGACGGCATTGACAAAAGCCTCTTTCATGGCAAGCTGAAGCCTCTCAACGCACAAATTGCTGTAGCCCTCGCTCTCGGCAAACAGGGCAACAAACTCGTTCAGTGCACCATATCCGGAATAACTGCCGGACAGCACAATTTCAGCTCGCTTCATGACAATTGATTTCATGACCGGAACACATCGATACTTGCTGTGAATGTACAACGAAGTGAGCGTCCGAACAAACTCCGGCAAAACCGCACTAAGCTTTACTTTATTAAGTAAAATGCCACATTAAACTAATATTTGTTACTTATTTGTATTTTTTAATTAATTTAATATATTACTCATGAAGATTTTCTTAAACAATTCAGTGCTTTTCTTGGAGGTAAAAAAGAAAGCAACTGATCAAGCAACAGCATAAAAAACAAAACAAGGAGTACATCAATGAAAAAAGCAGTAAAACTCATAAGCCTCGCGGCAGCAATTTTTGCAGGACTCAGCGGTACCGCCCAGGCTGAAGGGTTTAAGGTCGGAGCAGATGTTGTCAGCAGCTATGTATGGAGAGGTATCGATTTGGGTAATTCACCGGCTATTCAGCCTGCCCTGTCCTATACCTTTCCTGGTATCGGAGTTGTTGTTGGTGCGTGGGGCTCTTTTGCTGTAACCGAAAATAGTGGAAGCAGGTACAAGGAAGTTGACCTGTATGTTGCCGTTCCCGTCGGACCATTCACTCTGACCGCGACAGATTACTATATTCCTGCTGGTGAGAACAGCAGATCGTTTGATTTCAGCAATGACGGTCCGAACGTGGTTGACATCAGCATCAGTTATGCGAAGGATGATCTCAGTCTGCTTGCGGCAATCAACGTAGCTGGCAATGATACCGGCAACGGCTACAAAAATGCCAAGTACTGTGAAGCCGGTTACAAGTTCTACAGCAAGGATGGCTATACGGCAAAAGGAGTTGTTGGTTTCGGTGATGGAGATTACTACAGCGAATACTACACCGGTAACACTCGTGGCCAGAACAACGATAACTTTACTCTTGTCAACACCGGCATATCGGTTTCAAAAGATCGCTATACCGCCTCTTATGTCTACAACCCGCACACCGAAGCTTCACACCTTGTCTTTATGGCATCGTTCTGAACAAAAAAGTCCTGAATGCTCTTCCTCTATCGGGCAAAAAAAAGAGACCGCCAAAAACGGTCTCTTTTTTTGCCGCTTCATAACCTCAAAACTAAATATCCGCCTCATAAATAACATATTCCTTGTAAGGCCTTCCTCCGATAACCTTTGCCAATTTGCTCATAGACTCATTTGCCTTCAGCACCCAACTCATCTCACTGGCAAATACCCCGTGCTTTCCGCCATAATCGGCAATCTGGGTATTGAGAATGCTGTCAACGCCCTTGTTTCGGTATTCAGGCAGCACGCCCATGGTTATGGTGCGAACCATGGTGATATTGCGACTGTACCAGAGATATTTAAGCAAGCCGATGGGCGAAAACGGATTTCCGTTTACATGCTTCAGTGCCTGGTTAATATCGGGCAGCGAGAGTGAAAAACCGATGGTGCGCTTGTTGCGATCCTCGACGAAGTAGATATAGTGAGGATTTGCAAGGGGCTTGAGACTTTTTGCAAGAAAATCGAACTCCTTGTTCGTCATGGGAACAAACCCCCAGTTTTTCTCCCAGGCCTTGTTGTAGATATCCCGTATACGCTCAATTTCCTGATCAAAATGCTTCATGTCCATGATCCGCACCGTCAGCTCCTCCCTTTTCATCACATGCCCCGCAATGCGCCGCAAACGTTCGATATCGATAATTTTCTGGTCAATATACCATGCCAGCAACTCCTGCCCGACATGATGGCCATACTTCAGGACAAGATCGTTGTAGTAGGGAGGATTGTACAGCATGAGGAAAACCGGCGGGCTGTCATATCCTTTGGTCAACATGCCGCACTGGTCATTCATTGAGGGACTGACCGGTCCGCGCATGGCATTGAGCCCTTTCTTTTTCAGCCATCCGGAAGCCGCATCAAACAGAGCGTTGGCGACCTTTTGATCATTGATACACTCAAAAAAGCCCCAGAAGCCAACCTTGTCCCCATGAAACCCGTTATGCCTCCTGTTTTCAACAGCGGCAATGGTGCCTGCCATAACCCCCTCTTTCCAGGCTGTAAACATGGCAAGATCAGCATGCTCATATAAAGGGAACTTCTCCGTATCGAGAGTTTTCATGTAATCGTCAATAACCGGAGGAACCCAGTTTTTATTGAGTTCAGGGTCTTTGCGATAGATTTGCCATGCAAATTTGATAAACTCCTTTCGCTCTTTTTTATTCTGGACCTGTCGAATCTCTATTGCCATTGTAACCCTCCCTGTATTTTGATGGTAACGGTATGATTAATCAAAAAAGTCCCCCTTGAACCACAACCGAACCCAGGGGTTATGTGATGCACAGGCAAAAAAGTGTCTCCAGTCGCAAAACAGCCTCTTACTGAATAAGTTCATGCATGACAGCAGCCCCGTCACGCAACATGCGTTCGGTATCCTCCCATGAAAGGCACTCATCGGTAATTGAAACCCCGTACCTTAGCTTGTCGGGATCTTCAGGGAATGGCTGATTGCCGCAGCAGAGATTGCTTTCAATCATGACTCCGACAATACTTTTATTGCCATCCTGTTTCTGTTGCAGAACGTTTTCCCATACACTCAGCTGCTGCTCATGCTTTTTGCCTGAATTGGCATGACTGCAATCAACAAGAAGCGACTGCTCCAGACCGGCCTTTCCAATCCAGGATTCGGCAAGAGCAATATTCGCCGCATCATAATTCGGCCTCTCGCCACCTCGCAGCACAAGATGCCCGAACGGATTGCCTTTCGTTGTAATAACACTGCTGTGTCCTTCCTGATCAATTCCGAGAAAACTGTGCGGATGCATGGCCGAACGAATCGCATCAACAGCAACATTAAGCCTTCCGTCAGTCGAGTTCTTGAATCCGACCGGCATTGAAAGTCCGCTGGCCATCTGGCGGTGAGTCTGCGACTCAATGGTCCTTGCCCCGATTGCTGCCCAGCTCACCAAATCGGCAACATACTGCGGTGATATGGGATCAAGAAATTCAGTCGCCGTCGGCAGACCCATTTCATTAATCTCACGAAGAAGCTTTCTGGCATGAAACAAGCCATGCTCAATATCATAAGTATCATCAAGATGAGGATCATTGATAAAACCTTTCCAGCCAATGGTTGTCCGTGGTTTTTCAAAGTAAACCCGCATCATGATGCAAAGATCATGCTGCAACTCAGTCCGCAAGAGAGAAAGGCGGGAGGCATACTCACGCGCCGCATCCATATCATGAATTGAACAGGGCCCGACAATTACCAGCATTCTCAAATCCTTGCCGGTCAATATATTCTCAACTTCACGACGTCCGGCAGCCACAGTAGCAACAACCTGCTCATCAACCGGCAACATCTCCTTCAGCGCTCTTGGCGATGAAAGACGGATAATTCGTGAAACTCGTAAATCATGTAACTGTTCCATTCTTTTTACAGCAATAATAACATAATGGGAATTTAGAAGAGTCAAGATAAAAAAACCAACTGAATATAATGGGCATCAATACCGATAAAATCCGCGAAAATAGCCCCGCAGCCCCCTCACCGCTTCTCAACCACTCATTTATGGATGGAACCCGGTTACAACAAGATTTCTTTAATACTAATAGCCTCAAAAAAAATATATTATACCAACAAATATAATGAAGGTGTAAACTGAAAGGCTTAAAAGGCTTTAGGATCCTTTTTAAATAAAATTCCAGGCAATCTCATAATCAAAAAAGAACATGAACGTACTGATTACTGACGGTATTGATTCTCAATGCGGTCAGATCCTCGCGCAAAACGGTTTTAAGGTGACCGAAAAACCGAAAATCAGCAAGGAAGAACTCAAACAGATCATTGGGAGCTTCGACAAGCTGATCGTCAGAAGCGCAACAAAAGTTACCGCCGAAATTATCGAATGCGGCACCAACCTTAAACTTATCGGACGAGCCGGAGCCGGAGTTGACAACATCGACCTTGAGGCTGCAACCCGCAACGGCATTATTGTGATGAACACTCCGGGC
>CAJAOR010000191.1 GCA_903942355.1 uncultured Chlorobiaceae bacterium
ACACTCGACCGGGCCATGATCGATGGCCGCGACAGGATGTTTTGCCCCTCATGCTCATGGGTACATTACATCAACCCTCTCCCTGTCGCGGTAGCCTATACGGTCAATAGCAATAACGAGCTCCTTGTCATCCGTCGGGCACATGAACCGGCGTTCAATGAGTGGGCCCTTCCGGGCGGATTTCTTGAAGCCGGTGAAGAACCGTACGAAGGATGCTTGCGGGAACTGATGGAGGAGACCTCACTGAACGGCAAAATCGATCGCCTTATCGGCATCTATCACCGCGAGGTTGAAATGTACGGATCGCTGCTGGTTGTCGCCTACAGGGTACTGGTTGAGGATGATGCCATCACCATCAACCATGAACTGTTCGAGGCAGGTTTTTATCCGCATCACCTCATGCCTGAAGTACGCATTCCCCTGCACTGCCAGATTATCACCGATGCCGCCCTCCACGATGCCGCTCAGAACCTCCCCACCTTCCAGCAGGCAGCCTCATGGCCGGGTTCATAAGTAACCAGTCCAGGCTGTTCATGACGGCATTGGCCGTCGGCATGAGGACACCTTCCGGCAAACCGGCACCCCTCTGGCAGGTTGACGGCACTCGGCACATTGCCTTCGATAACATAAAGGCGCTCTTTTGAAGAACCGAGACGGGGAATGGAGTTCAGCAGTCCCCTGGTATAGGGATGAAGCGGATTGTTGAAAAGCTGCTGAACCGAGCCTTTCTCGACCACTCTCGAAGCATACATGACCAGAACCTCTTCACAAAGCTCCGCCACAACCCCGAAATCGTGGGTAATGAGCATCACACTCATCCCGGTATCGGACTGGAGTTTGCCGATAAGGTCAAGAATCTGTGCCTGAACAGTTACATCAAGCGCTGTGGTTGGTTCATCGGCTATGAGGAGTGCCGGATTGCAGGAGAGCGCCATGGCAATCATCACTCTCTGGCGCATGCCGCCTGAAAGTTCATGGGGATAGGATGAAAAACGTTCCGCAGGATTCGGAATTCCAACCAGATTCAGCAGCTCAACAGAGCGCTGTTTCGCTTCGGCATGGTTGATGTCGCGGTGAATGAGAATCTGCTCCATAATCTGGCTGCCGCAGGTAAAGACCGGATTGAGCGAACTCATCGGCTCCTGGAAAATCATGGCGATCTCATTGCCTCTCAGCCTGCGCATTTCATCTTCCGAAAGTTTCAGGAGATCTCTCCCTTTCCAGAAAATTTCGCCGCCGGCAAAATAGCCTGGAGGCCTGGGCACAAGGCGCATGACAGAGAGCGCTGTTACCGATTTTCCGCACCCTGACTCCCCTACAATCCCCAGCGTACGGTTGCGGTCCAATGAGAAGCTTACACCATCAACGGCCTTTGCAACACCATTATCGGTTGAGTAGTATGTCTTGAGATCTTTCAGTTCAAGAATTTTTTCCATATATAACAATCTTTACCGTACACAATGGTTTAAGGATTCCGTTTGGCCGGAGTCAAGCATGAAAATATGGTTTGTACGCTACATATGAAAACGTTATCAGATTTAGATCCGCAAAGTACTGCCGTCAGCAAAAAAAATTCCGCCTTTCTTTTTGATTCAATCAGGCAATCGAGCCAGTACGCCTTGCTGAAAGAGGGTGTGCTTAACTGCAAGCCTGACAAAAACGGAAGCTATCTCCCCATCACGCTCTCCGGCCTGCAGGGATCGCTCTCTTCAATTGTTGCCTCAGTGCTGTTTGCTGATCTGCACTCCTCTCTCATGATCCTGTGCGGCCAGAACAGCTTCGAGTGCTATGAAAATGATGTTGAGGCCCTTCTGCCCAAAGAGACTCTTTGCAATACCTCCGATGAACTCTCCCTCTCCATCGGGGTGCTGTCAAGCGGAAAAAAATCGATCATTCTCTCCTTTTTTGATGATCTCGAGGTCGCCCTTTGCCGGCCTGCCGAAGCCGAAAACCGCATTTTTCGGCTTAAAACAGAGTCCGACGCAGGATATGAACCCCTCAAACGCTTTCTTTTGGCAAACAGCTTTGAGCAGCGTGAGTTTGTTGAAGATGAGGGAGAGTTCTCCATGCGAGGCTCCATCATCGACGTCTTTCCTTGCGGGGCGCGGGAACCCGTGCGTATCGAATTTTTCGGCGATACGGTCACCTCATTGCGAGCATTTGACATCAACAGTCAGCTTTCCGGAAAAACGTTGCCCGTCATAGAACTGACAGCCTGTTTTACCGATGACCTGAACAGCGACACGGAGACCGAAACAACCATTCTCGACTATCTTGATCCCTCAACCATCATTATCATTGATGATGCCGGGGAATTTGCTGCGAAAAATAATTACGAGAGCCTCTCAAAGACCCTTGCACGCTTCCGCTCCATCAGAATTGACTCTTCTGCACCGTCAGCCATCGATTTTAAATCCGGCGCACAGAAAAAGCTGAACGCCAATTTTCGCACGCTTGCAACCATGCTGCAACAGGAGACAGCAGAACACAAAAAGCCGCTCTTTGCAACCAGTTCACGCCGCGAGATTGCAGAGTTGACTGATTTTCTTGCCGCAGAGATATCAAGCGCCAAAACCACCGGCCAGCTTGAAGCAAGCTGGATTCCGATCAACCTCCATACCGGCTTTATCTTCGGTGAACTTGACCTCTATACCGAATCGGACATCTTTGGCAAGCTGCACGCCCATAAAGTCCACCGAAAACGGAAAATCAGGGGAATCTCGCTCAAGGATCTCCAGAAGCTCAAAGTAGGTGACTATGTCGTCCACGAAGATTACGGTATCGGGATTTTCCGATCACTTGAGACCATAACAGCCGGAAATTCCGAACAGGAGTGTGTGCTGGTCGAATATGCCGGAGGAGACAAGCTTTTTGTCAATATCCAAAATATCCGGCTTCTCTCGAAATATACGGCCTCCGAAAGCGCTCTGCCTGCCCTGTCAAAACTTGGCAGTTCAAAATGGGCGGCAAAAAAAGATAAAGTCCGCAAACAGCTCCGCGATATAGCCATCAACCTGATCAAGGTTTATGCGCAGCGGAAAATGCAGAGCGGTTTTGCCTTTGCCCCTGACTCCATCTACATGCGGGAATTCGAGGCCTCATTTATTTTCGACGAAACCCCCGATCAGCTCAAGGCCATTCATGATGTCAAAAAAGACATGCAGGAGCCTCACCCGATGGATCGGTTGATCTGCGGTGATGCAGGTTTTGGAAAAACCGAAATTGCCATGAGGGCGGCATTCAAGGCTGTGGAATCCGGCAAGCAGGTTGCCGTCTTGACGCCGACAACCATTCTTGCACACCAGCATGCCGAATCGTTTACCAGAAGATTTGAGAATTTCCCGGTTTCGATAGCGGTACTCAGCCGTTTTGTACCGCGCAAGGATCAGCAGGAGATCATCAAAAGAATAGCAGAGGGAAAAATTGATATTGTAATCGGTACACACCGGCTCGTCTCGAAAGATGTGCTCTTCAAGGATCTCGGACTCCTCGTTATTGATGAAGAGCAGCACTTTGGCGTAGAGGTAAAAGAGAAGCTGCGCGAACAGTTCCCCGGGGTCGATACGCTGACCATGTCGGCCACACCCATCCCGAGAACCCTCCAGTTTTCCATGCTTGGCGCCAGAGACCTCTCCATTGTCTCGACTCCTCCAAAAAACCGTCAGCCCGTAGAGACACTCATTACCGATTATGACACCGCACTTATCCAATCGGCTATCAAGCGGGAAATCAAGCGTGAGGGGCAGGTATTTTTTCTCCATAACCGCATTGCATCGCTTGATGATATCCTGACAACACTCCGCGAACTGGTTCCCTCTGCCCGGATTGTTTTTGCTCATGGTCAACTGCCCGCAAGAGAGCTTGAAAAGATCATGATGGATTTCATGCAAAAAGAGGTTGACGTGCTCATCTCTACCACCATCATCGGTTCCGGACTCGACATCTCCAATGCCAATACCACCATCATCAACCGCGCTGACATGTTCGGGCTTTCCGATCTCTACCAGTTGCGCGGAAGGGTCGGAAGATGTGAACGGAAAGCATACTGTTACCTCATCACCCCGCCCCTGAACACCCTGAAAAAAGACGCGGTTCAACGCCTGGCGGTTATTGAAAGCTTTACGGAACTGGGATCAGGCTTCAATATTGCCCTGCGCGACCTCGATATCCGGGGAGCGGGCAACCTGCTCGGTGCGGAGCAATCAGGCTACATCCATGAACTCGGCTTCGACCTTTACCAGAAAATGCTTGAAGAAACCGTTGCCGAACTCAAATCAACCGAGTTCAGCCACATGTTTTCTGCCGAGGGAGCCAAAGCGGCAAGAACAACAAAAGCGTGTGACCTCCTCTTCTTTTTTGACGCTCTCATTCCGGAATACTACCTCACCGCCACCCCGGAGCGCTTTGCCTTTTATGACAAAATCTCGAAAGCCTCAACAGAGCATAAGGTCGACAGTCTGGAGGCAGAACTCAAGGACCGCTTCGGCCCCCTCCCCGAAGAGGTTGCACACCTGCTGCTGCTGACCAAGCTCAAAATTACCGCTTCAGCGCTCGGGCTCGAAAAAATTGACCTTCAGCCGCAGTCAACCATCCTCTTTCTGCCCGATCCGAATCAGGAACAACTTGCCAACAAAACATTCCTGCAATACCTCTTTGTATCGGTGCAGGAACCATGGATGGCGGAGTACAAGCCGGGATTCAAAATGGATAAAAAGATGAAGCTGGTGCTGCACCACCCTTCCGGCAGCGACACCTCTCCCGCAGGATTGCTGGATCGCTACACTAAACTGCTGAAGAAACTAGAGATGGCTTCAAAGGAGCTGGCATGATAACCCCGGAATAAATCCGTTCACGATCGAAACTTTTGCAACGGCTTTGATGTTCTTTGTAACAGGACAATAATTGTCCTGTATTTTTTGAACAATAACTTTACAACATCATGAATATCACGATTAATAATCATCAGTATGAGGCGAACAAGGGTGACAGATTACTTGATATTGCTCGCTTAAATCACGCCCATATAGGATATTTCTGCGGGGGAAACGGTATTTGTCAAACTTGCTATGTCAGGGTTCTCGAAGGAAATGAGCTGCTTTCACCCCTCAGTGAAGAGGAACATGCCCTTCTTTCCGACAATCTTTTAAGCGAGGGAACAAGAATGGCCTGCATGGCGACCGTTGAAAAACCCGGCACTATCAGGATCATCTCGGCAGTCGAAGAGGTCAAGGAGATGCTCCAAACTAATCCGCTGCAATTGGCAGGATATGCCGCCAAAATGGGAACGGAGGCGCTTGTAAAGTTCCCCGATACCATGCGTTTGCAGTCGAAAAGGGATTTTGATTTGTGGCAGCTCTTGACAGACATTATCGGCGGAATCGGTGATGCCCTGCAACTTGTAGTTCAGGCCTTTTCAGGTGGAGCCCAGCATGAGGAAACAGGTAATGCCAAACTGTTATCGGCCAAATCAAGTACCGGTGAGCCATCAGGCAGCAACAGCAGCAGCACAGCAAAGGTGCTACCGATAACGCATATTGCCGCATAATAAGCGAATTCAATTTCATATATGACTTGCAGCCTCAGTCAAGCCTCTCTGACCGTGATCATAACGGAGGAGGTTTGGTTGAGGCTGCATCAAAATTTTGTATATTTCAAGCTGTAAAGCATCTTTTCTCCTTTTTTTGATCAGACAGGAAAGACAACCATGAACTCTTGATGGGGTACTCTACTGATATAGGAAATGTCGAGTTTGAGCTTGGCGCAAAAACCCTTGAACGCTGGCTGATAAAGCCAGAGAAAACAATGGAGATTGTTCTGGGGATTCCCAGAGAACGGGCTCAGGATGAACGCCGGGTGGCCATTTCACCTCCAGGCGTCCAGATACTGGTTGAACACGGCATCAAGGTTATCATTGAAAAATCTGCCGGTCATTTCTGCAACTTCACTGATCTCGATTACGGCGAAGCGGGTGCAACCATCGCTGATTCTCCTGAAGAGCTGTTCGCCGAGTCCAACGTCATCGTCAAGGTCTCTCCCCCCCTGCCTGATGAGCTTTCGCTTTTTATGCCTGGTCAGATGCTTATTTCCGCTCTCCATCTTGGAGCAGTCACTCCCGGCCTGATAAATACCCTGATTGAAAAAAATATTACCGCTCTTGGATTTGAATTTATCGAAACAAGGGACGGTGAACTGCCGATTGTCAGAACGCTGAGCGAAATCGCCGGTTCTCTGGCTATACAGACGGCAGCCAAATATCTTGAAACCGGTTATGGGGGCAGCGGTATCCTCCTAGGAGGCATTGCCGGTGTTCCGCCTGCCTATGTCACCATTATCGGGGCAGGAACCGTCGGGCTTTTTGCTGCGCAAGACGCGCTTGGGCTTGGTGCGCAAGTCACCGTCATCGACAAGGAGATCAACCGGCTGCGAAGGTTTGAGGCATTTTTCAATCGCCATCTGGTCACGGCTATCGCCAACGATCATTACATTGCGGAGTTGGCAAAGATGTCGGACGTGCTGATTGGAGCTTTGAGCCCGCGGCAGAAAATCATCAAGCCGCTGGTGAGTGAACAGGTAGTAAAATCCATGAAACCCGGTTCCGTTATTATTGATGTCTCGATTGATCAGGGAGCCTGCTTCGCCACCAGTCGCCACACCTCCCATACCAATCCTATTTATGTGAAGCACGGCGTTACCCATTACTGCGTCCCGAACATTCCTTCAGCCGTAGCAAAGACGGCCTCTTTCGCCCTGACCAATACCCTCCTTCCCTTTCTGCTCAAACTGACCGATCATGAGACCATTTCAGATATTCTCTGGAAAAGCCACAGCTTGAGGAAAGGAACCTATATCTTCAAAGGATACGTCACCAAGAAAATTCTTGCTGAACTGACCGATGTCCCCTTCAGGGAGATCGATATGTTGCTTGCCGCCTCCTGAATTGCCCGCCTACAGCAGTTCATCGAGCGGCTTGCCAAACTTTCTGGCAATATAGGATGCGCACGACACCCCCGAATAGGTAACGGCAATGACCCCCTGACCGGGGAAGGTACTGTCACCTGCGGCAAACAGATTCTTAATCGGTGTCGAGTTCTGGGGTTTTTGAAGGATATTCTGTCCCGGTTTAAGCAGGGGTCCGTATGAACCTTTGAAACGGTTAAGATAGCGCTCATGGGTGAGCGGCGTGGCAAGCACTTTCAGCTCTACAGCCTTCGACAGTCCGGGCAGAATCCTTTCCGTCCGGGAAATAATCGTTGCGGCGTACGACTCCTTCGCATCCAGGTAGGCCTGGCTTCCCCGCTCAAAGTGCTCCCATTGCTCAACTTCTCCGGTAACAAATGCATGAACAATATGCTTGCCCGCGGGAGCCAGTGACGGATCGAGAATGGTTGGAGCTGAAAAATAGATGGTTCCGCCCGGCTGGTTATAGCTCTTCCAGTCATCGACAAGAATATGGTGCACATGAAACCCTGCGGGAATCACGGAGGCATCAACGCCAAGAAAAAGCTGAAACCAGCTTGGCGCTCTCAGAAATTTCTTTTCGTCCACCCGGTAGCGTTCATCAGTAATGAGGCGGTTAAAGGTATCCCATACGGTGGCATTGCTGATAACCGCCTTGGCATAATGCTCTGTGCCATCCGCAAGCCTGACACCTCGAGCCTCCCCGTTTTCTGTCAGAATCTCGGCAACCTCAGCCTGATAGCAGATGCGTCCGCCAAATTTCTCGATTCCCCTAGCGAGTGCCGCCGGAATGGCGCCGGAACCACCAACAGGGTAGTTGATACCGCCGAAATGGCGATCAGCAAGACAGATCCCGGCGTTAACCAGAGGTGTTGCCACAGCATCCTGCACCGCCCAGGAGTATGCCTCAATATCAATAAAACGGAGAAGCTCCTCATCATGAATGTACCTCCTTGCCGTTTTGCCCATCGAACGGAAGCTTTTCAGGGCAAGCGCAACCGTCTTGAGCGGATTTGCCACACCAACTGAAAGCAGATGCGTCAAATCCTCAAGCGAACCGGCAGGCATGGCGCTGAGTATCTCATAAACTTCATCAAGTTCACGATAAAAGTTTTTTATTCCTTCAGTTTCATGCGGAAAACGGGCAGCAAGAGCATCAAGAAATGCCTGGCGGTCATAGTAAGCAGGTAGGGCAAAACCATTGGGCAAGTGATAATGAATCTGTACCGGATCAAAAATGGTGCGAACCTCAACGCCGAGCTTTCTGAATATTCTGGTATGCAGGTTCAGGGTGCCGCTGGTGCTGTTGTCGCCAAAACCATAAAATACCGATGCACCGGCATCAAACCGGTAACCCTGTCGCTGGAAAGAAGAGCAGCTTCCCCCCGGATAACGGTTCTTCTCGAAAACAAGGGTTGAAATACCCCGTTCCTGAAGCAGTGCTGCCGCAGTAAGCCCGCCGATTCCAGAACCGATAACAATGACATCGGCCGATTCCTGTTGAGAACGCATGCTTTTTAATTTTTTTCATAAGTTCAGAAAAGCCTTAAAATATATTGCTTTAAATTAATTATTTTATAGCCAACATTCTCGTGCGAATGCACCACAACATTATTTGAACCCGGAAGATTTCAACTCATGGATAAACCTGATCCGACGCATCACACAAAAAACAGGGAAAAAAAAGAGTCCCTATCCCGTGAAGAGCGCCAAAAACAACTTGAGTTTCAACATGAAGCGGTGGTTCATCTTAATACGCTCTATAACTATGCACTTCATTTGACCATGAATCCGAGTGATGCGGAGGATCTGGTACAGGAGACCTATCTGAAGGCTTATCGATTTTTTAATTCTTTCGAGCGGGGAACAAACTGCAAGGCATGGCTGTTTAAAATTCTGAAAAACAACTATATCAACCGGTTTCGCAAGAACTCAAAAGAGCCGGGGAAGGTAGACTATGATCTTATAAAGGATTTTTATCATTCGATCAAGGATACCCGAACTGACACCAGTGAGACTGATACTGATTATTTTCATTCGTTGTTGCATGAAGAGGTCTATCAGGCGCTTCACTCTTTGCCCGAGGAGTTCAGGGAGGTGATTCAGTTGTGTGATATTGAAGGATTTACGTATGAAGAGATTGCAAATATGGTAGAAAGCCCTATCGGCACGGTAAGGTCAAGACTATACCGGGGCAGGAAGTTGCTTCGTGAGCAGCTTGAGGGTTATGCAAAGAAATATGGTTTTAACACCGATAACATTTAATAAACCAAGGCGCACAAACTTTTTTTACTATGAACTGCAAAAAAGCAGGCGTATTTATTAGTGCCTCAGTTGATGGGGAGCTTTCCCTGATTGAAGAACAGGAGTTTCTCCTGCACCTCTCGGAATGCAAGGAGTGCAGCTTGGAATTTGAGGAGGCAAAAAGAACCAAGATGATCATCAGAGAAAAAATTATCAAGTTTAAGGCTCCTCAGGCCTTGATAAGCTCGATCATGCAACTCACCAGCTTCAGTACCAAAGAGCACGAAGACACCCTCCTTTATGAATAGTTCCCTCCAGATCAGTCGCCACGGCCAAAGAATTCACAAGCACATTTCTTTCCGCAGTAATCAGGTTTATCATGAAAAAGGCGATCACCATCACTGAGGAAGAGGTAAAAAAGTGGCATCTCAATATGCCGGATGAGATGCTCGACGCGGTCTCGACCCGGTTCAAGCTGCTCTCTGAACCAATGAGACTAAAAATATTGCGCGTTCTTTGCGAGCGGGAACATACGGTCCAGGAGATTGTCGATAAAGTCAGCGCAAGCCAGGCAAATATTTCCAAACATCTTGCACTGATGCATGAGAACGGGATTGTAAGCCGAAGAAAAGAGGGATTGAAATGCCATTACCGAATTGCCGATGAAAGCGTTATTTACTCCTGTTATCTGAGCTCAAAAAGTGTTGTTGAAAACCTTCATGAGCAGCTCGGCTGGGTACAGAAAGTCCAATCAAATCTCACCAGTTAACCTTTTTCCCATTTTCCGGCCGTTCAACCCGGCACTTGCCGCCCGCCGTTACAACCGCTTCTGTCTGACATTTTTTTATTCCCAAGCAACTTGTATGACATTTTGATCGTCAAAATGTCATACCTGACAATCTTATTTACAACAACCCATCAAACGTCACTTTGGCACGCTTTTTGATGCTTATTTATAGCAAGTTGTTCATTACTGAAAATTACGGTATCCATAACAAAAACCATAGTAGATAAGGAGAATGTCATGCTTGTACAATTATCAAAAGACCCGCTGAAACTGTTTGATGATATTTGGTCAGGTGCACAGCACCCATCGGCTCCAGCCTTCAAGGTTGATATCTCGGAAGATGAAGCTGGATTTCATGTTGATGCAGAACTTCCCGGCATTGCAAAGGAAAATATCGCTCTCAATATTGAGGATGATGTATTAACCATCAAGGCGGAGAGAACGCTCGAAGCGGAAGAAAGCAAAAAAAATTATCACCGGGTTGAAAGAAGTTCCGGAAGTTTTTCAAGAAGCTTTAATCTCGGTGAGATGATCAGTCAGGAAAACATCAGTGCAGAGTTCACAAATGGGATACTTCATGTAACCCTGCCAAAGGCTGCACCGGTAAAGAAAAAGAAAGAAATTTCGATCAGTTAAGATCACACTGAATTTGTGCCCGACGACGAAAAATCTTGAGACGGGCATTTTTTATATCACGTTCAAAATAAGGAACATTCACTATGGGTAAAATTATCGGCATTGACCTTGGCACAACAAACTCTTGTGTTTCGGTCATGCAGGGATCGCAGCCAACGGTTATTGAAAATTCGGAAGGAAACCGTACGACCCCCTCAATAATAGCGTTAACCAAGACGGGTGATCGCCTTGTAGGGCAGGCTGCAAAGAGGCAGGCCATCACCAACCCGAAAAACACGATTTTTTCAATCAAGCGGTTCATGGGGCGCAAATTTGATGAAATCACAAACGAAAAAAAGTTTGCTCCCTATGAAATCATCAACGAAAATGGCGAAGCTCGGGTAAAAATCAACGACAAAATCTACTCGCCACAGGAAGTTTCAGCAATGATTTTGCAGAAAATGAAACAAACGGCTGAAGACTTTCTTGGCGAAAAAGTGACCGAGGCAGTTATCACCGTACCGGCATATTTCAATGATGCCCAGCGCCAGGCGACTAAAGATGCCGGACGTATTGCCGGACTTGATGTCAAGCGTATCATCAACGAACCAACCGCAGCAGCTCTGGCTTATGGTCTTGACAGAAAGCAGGAGAGCGAAAAAGTTGCGGTCTTTGATCTTGGCGGCGGAACATTTGATATTTC
>CAJAOR010000192.1 GCA_903942355.1 uncultured Chlorobiaceae bacterium
GGTCATACCGGATCATTTTTCTATTATCGAATTGGATGAATTTATTGTCATGCCCAATCATGTTCACGGTATTTTGCGGGTTGGGGATTGTAGGGGCACGGCATGCCGTGCCCCTACGACGGGGGCGGCGACAACGACAACGGCATTCGAACAATTCGGGGTACCGGTTTCCGGGTCAATTCCGACGGTTATCCGTTCATTCAAATCGGCCGTGACCAAAGGGATTAACGATCTTTCTCAATCGTCCGCAAGATGTGTTGTCTGGCAACGCAATTATTGGGAACACTTGATTCGTGATGAAGTCGAATTGCAACGCCTCCGGGAATATATTCGCAATAATCCTGTTCATTGGGTAAGCGATCAATTGTATTCGTCGTAGGGGCCCTGCGTGTTTGTGGGGTAATGGCGTGTTGTGGGATGGGGCGTTGGGCGCACCGGCATGTAGGGGCACGGCATGTAGGGGCACGGCATTTAGGGGCACGGCATGCCGTGCCCCTACAATACGAACAGATATTCGATAGCGAGGGCGTTGATTCGTTCCCGCAGGGCTCGGTGCTGAAGCACATTTTTGGCTCGCGAACTTTTTACCTCAATAACGATGCTCCGCTTACTGCTGCACGCAGCGCTGTACGCTTCACTGAATTCCCGGTTGGTTTGCGGGCAGGCATAGTCGAGCCCGAATGTTTCTGCGGCTGAGCGGATACTGAAGTTCTGCGGTGTGGCAAAATGAGTTTCAAAAACGTCGTGGTGTTCTGAAATCGGAAGGAAAGAGAATATTGCGCCGCCGTTGTTGTTCAGGACGATGATCTGCATGGGTACCGGGAGCGTGCCGAGCAACGAGAGGGCGTTGAGGTCGTGCAGGAATGCAATGTCGCCAATCATCAGTGTTCCTGGTTTTTGGTGTCCATTGGCAAAGCCGGCAGCGGTGGAGATGATTCCGTCAATGCCGCTTACTCCGCGGTTGATGGCTGTTGGAATGCCGCCTGCATGGCTGCTGTTGGCATAGTTGTCCATATCCCTGACGGGCATGCTGTTTGAAACAAAAAGGACCTGCTGCTCCTTGATAAGTTCTGAAACCAGTCGGGCAGCGGAAATGTCGGTGACTGGTTTGTCTGGAAGAAGTTCGGTTTGAATCTCTTCAGATGCTACCCTGAAAAATCGGTCAACGGTGTTGATGCCCGGTTTTGGCGGTGTGGCGCGGCACCCTTTCAGCATTCCGGCGCAGAGTGCAATGGATGCTTCAAGAGAGACGGTGACGTTGTGGTCAGGGGAAAAGCGGTTTGGTTGCGGCTTGATGACAATGTAGTGTTCCGGTTGCCACTCTTTCAGCGCTGTTGACGGGTGTTTTGCGATAACGTTGCTGCCAAAGTGCAGGACAAGATCACATGCTAAGGATTTTCGGAATTCAGGTGACTGGAGCAAAAGCTGCAAGGGATAAACAGAGGCAACCATTCTCAGGCCGGATGAAAAATCCGCATAGAGCGGAATGTTCAAGTTGTGGGCCAGTTCACTGACCGCCAATGCGTCAGCCCTGGTTGTCATACTGCCAGCAATGATCATCGGACGCTCTGCCGCTGCGAGCAGTTGGCGGAGCAGGGTGATGGTGTTGCTGTCAGGCGGTTTTTCGGGTACTATCGAGCTGCTGAATGGTTTGCCGCTTTCCAGCCAACCTTGCAGGGGAGCAAGCCATGAATCGTTAAGATCCGGCGTTTCCGGTTCAAAAGGCTCCCGAAGGGGCTGGTTCAGATGCACCGGTCCTGCGGTTGGACCAAGGGTTTTGGCTACGGCATAGGCAACCGTGGAGAGCAGCGCCTTGAGGGGAGTCTCCTTCGACGGCACAGGCAACTGCATATGCCACCGTGTATAGCTGCCAAAGATGTTTTCCTGGCGGATGGTCTGGTTTGCACCGCACTCAAGCAGCTCGAACGGGCGGTCGGCTGAGAGAATGAGCATCGGCTGAAAGTCTATTGAAGCCTCAACCACAGCAGGGAAGTAGTTTGCGACAGCTGTGCCGGATGTGCAGACGAGTACGGCAGGCAGGGCGGTTGCCCGTCCGTAACCGAGCGCAAAAAAAGCGGCGGAGCGTTCATCGGCAAACATTTTCCAGCGGGCTTTCGGGTTTCTTGCAATGGCGACGGTGAGGGGAGTTGAGCGTGAACCTGGTGAAATGCAGAAAAACTTTGCGCCCTGACGGATCAGCTCTTCAATGACGATGCTGCTCCATAGTGAGGTTATCTGGCGATTGTTCATGCTTCCAGCCGTGTTATGGCCAGTATGTCACCTATTTTCTGGTCAACTTCTTCCCATTCAGAAAACGGATCGGATCCTTTTACAAGGCCTGCTCCAGAGTAGAGATAAGCAAAACGTTCGTTAACAAGAGCCGAGCGGATGCCAACGCAAAATTCTGCAGCATCACGGCTTACCCAGCCGACGGGTGCTGCATACCAGCCGCGGCTGAACGGTTCCAGCTCCATGATATGCTGCATGGCCGGAGCATTGGGCACTCCTCCGACAGCAGGAGTTGGGTGAAGGAGTTGCAGGACTGCGCTGTCATGCTCAAATTCAGGTTTCAGTTGGGCGGTAAAGCGGGTATAGAGATGAGCAAGGCGATTGAGTTGAAGTACCTTGACCTCTTTTTCCATATCAATATCGATGCATATTTTGAGCAGCTCATCGTAGATCATCTCCCTGACAAAGTTATGCTCCCGGATATCTTTTTCTGAATTCAGGAGTGCCTCTGAAGCGTGATGGTCATTGCCGGTGATGCTCTCTTTTGAACAGGTGCCGGCCAAGGCTTCGGTGAGCAGCATATTGCCGTCTCTCCGGTAGAGCCGTTCAGGGGTAAAGCTGAAAAATGCGTGGTTTTCAGAGGGCTCGAAGTAGAACCTGTAGATTGCATTCTGAGGGTAAGGATACTGCAACAGAAACAGAAGCGGTGAAAAGCTGCGGCTGAACTCAAGAGTTGTCTGCCGGGCAAGCATGATCTTTTCCATATCGCCGGTCTCAAAGGTCAGCAGTGCTTTCTCGCACAGTTCTATCCAGTTTTTCTCGTCCGGGTTATAGGAGAGGTTCAGCAGTTCCGGCAATTTCATTGCTGAGCAATCAGTGTCAGTTATGACGCGCTTGAGCATGTCGGTTATGGCACTGATTTTTGCCGGGAGTTCGTCGTCGCTTTCAAGCCAGAGGTGGCAGGAGATGGAGAATGCGCCGTTTTCAAGAGTTAACTGGATAAGCGGAAGGACAAAGGAAAACGAGGAAAATTCCTGCCAGATCGGTTCCTGCTCTTCTTCGTTGTTGAAACGGAATCCACCGAAATAGCGCGCATGGGGATCTTTGCTGGCGACGCAACGTTCGAATAGCCCGAAGCTTGCCTCATTGCTTGCAGAATCTTCAGATGCAATGGTGTCGGCAATTCCGATACCGGCTACGGAAAAATCCCTATCCCGGTTCATCCAAAAGAGTCTGGGATAGACCGTCTGACGGCACAGCCATTCAGGGAGCTCTGTCGGTTGAAGAGGCTGACGGAATGCAACCAGCATAGCCCGGTCACGGTGATCAGGTAATGCGCACTCGTCACGATACCGGTTTAATGCCGATGCAAGGCTTGATATCGCCTTTTTTATGGATACAGGTTCTTCTGAAAGTGTAATGAAATGGTAATGCTCACTCATAGGTGTTTTTCGGCATTATAACTCTCAAACTTCATTGCAGCGCTCATGAGGTTTTTTTTTGGTTAATTACCGGACCTCTTTTTTGAGATGCTTCTGTAGAGAGAGGGCAAGATAGTTGTTTTTAACAAGAAGCCATTCATAAATCGCCTGTGCTTCAGCCCTGCGTCCGGTACGGATATAGCAGACCGCGAGGTTGTAGTGAGCATCCGTAAATGCGTCACTGTTCTCTATTGACTCACTGTAAAGTTTTGCGGCCTTGTCGAATTGTCCTAACTGCATGGAGACATTGCCGAGATCGTAAAGTCGCAGGGAGTCTTTTGGAGAATGTTCAAGGTGCTTCTGAAAATATTTTTGCGCCTCGGTATAGTTTTTCTGGTTGAAAGCGACGGCTCCAAGCGCATGCAAGGGTTCATCAAGATCAGGATTAATGACAAGGGCTTTTTTGTATGCTTCTGAGGCTTCCCCGTAGCGTTGTGCGCGTGCATAGGCGTTTCCGAGAAGCAGATAGGCCTTGGCACTTTCCGGGTTTTTCCAGACCTGCTGCTGTAGGGTATTGATTTCATTTTCTGTGCGGTTGCATGACGTGAGCACCGTCAGCCCGGCTAAAAGCATGATCACAAAAAGGCATGATTTGCCGGCTCTTGAATGTGGTTGTGAATGGTTCATAGTTGTTCAATATAACCACTGCCTCAATGATCTGCCAATCCTGATTTGACTGAATTATTTTAAAATTGCAGTTAGTGTACGTAAATTCTTGCACAATGAGTTCTTGCACACCATGCAGTTGTGCATCTGAGTATGCTATTCAATGATATTATTTCGTCCATAGCCATGAAAAATGAACTACAGGTAAGCGGCATGAATTGCAGCAGTTGTGAACTGCTTGTCAAAGAGGCACTTGAGGAGGTTGAGGGGGTCAGGGAGGCGGAGGCATCGCATGTCAAGGGCTCTGTTGTCGTCGATTATGAACCGGAAAAAGTCAATATTGCAACTCTTGCCGCGGTTATTGAAGAGCAGGGTTTCAAGGTAAAAGCTTGAGGCTGGCTGTGTTTTTTTACACAAATGAGCGGAACGTGTTATGGCAATAGAAAAAACGGAACGTCTGGCTGTGCTGATTGATGCCGATAATACACAGGCTACAATTATTGAAGGTCTTCTGGCGGAAGTCGCAAAGTATGGGACTTCGAGCGTAAAAAGAATTTACGGTGACTGGACTTCGACGGCGCTGAGAAGCTGGAAGGAGGTGCTTCTGGAGTACTCCATTCAGCCAATTCAGCAGTTCGGCTATACCAAAGGAAAAAATGCTACCGACAGCGCCATGATTATTGATGCCATGGATTTGTTGTATACCGGAAAGTTTCACGGCTTCTGCATTGTTTCCAGCGACAGTGATTTTACAAAACTTGCTTCGCGGATCAGGGAGTCGGGTCTTTTTGTCTATGGGTTCGGAGAAAAAAAGACGCCGGCCGCATTTGTCTCTGCCTGTGACAAGTTTATTTATATTGAAGTTTTGCGGGCAAAAATCAATGAAAACGAATCCATTGCCAAAAAGTCGATGGTGGAACTCAAGCGGGATACCCGACTGGTTCGGTTGTTGAGGAACGCCGTAGAGGCCTCTTCGGACGAAAGCGGCTGGGCGCATCTTGCAACGACCGGGAGTAATATCGCAAAACAGTCGCCGGAGTTTGATCCGCGTAATTACGGCTATATCAGGCTTGGAGAGTTGCTGGCTGCTACAAAACTTTTTGATATTGAAGAGCGCATCATCGGCGAAGGGCAATCAAAAGCAATTTATGTGCGCGATAAACGCAAAAAAAGCTGACTTACCATTAAACCAAAGGAGATTATCCCATGAAATCACTCAAGGCTATTTTGCTGTTTTTCTTCATTATCGCACTGGTGACGTTTCGCGATGCAGGCGCTGTTGATCTTGCCAATTCCAAAGATTCTCCCCTCCTGCGCCGCTTTGCCGGTTCGTCAATTGTCGGGTATCAGGTAAAGAGTTATGATGAATATAATTTGCAGACTTCTACCTTCAGTCGATATAACCTTGAATCAAAAAAACGGGAGTATGTTAAACCTCCCCTAAAGCCAGCGGGTCGATTGACCAGGCTATGGTATGAGGCGGCCGGCGATACTGGCTCTCTTGAAGTTTTCAGGAACTATCTCAATGAGTTTGCAGCAAGAGGGTTTGTTATCCTTTACAACTCCAAAAAAGATCCGGCAGCCACTAGATGGAACAATTATCTTGCTCCCTTTGGAGCTATGGACATCCAGACCAATCGCAGCAAATATATTTTTTTTGCGGCTGAAGAATCTGGCGTCTGTGTTGCCAGCGCAAAAAAGAGTCGTCCAGAAGGTGACGTTTATGTGCATCTGACCGTTGTGGAGTGGGGCAAGAGCGATGCGGTGTACAAGGCAAAGCGTGGCGCTTACGTAGCGGTGGATATTATTGAAACACAGCCGATGGTGCAGAAAATGGTTACGGTGAGTGCTGCTGAAATGTCGCAGTCAATCACTGCAGCGGGCAAGGTTGCTCTCTACGGTATTTATTTTGATGCAAACAAATGGGATATCAAACCCACTTCCCGTCCTGCTTTACAGGAAATCGCGACGCTTTTGAAACAGCAGCCGGCATTGAAACTGCATGTTGTGGGGCATACGGACAATATTGGAGGATATGAGTTTAATACGGGGCTTTCCAAACGGAGGGCTGAGGCTGTTGTAGCTTCTCTTGTCAAGGAGTTCGGTATTTCTCCACTCCGTCTTACGGCAAACGGGGCGGCCTATCTTGCTCCAGTTGCGTCGAACGCTACAGAAGCCGGACGGGCCAAAAACCGTCGGGTTGAACTGGTACCCAGATCGTGACGGGAGGCAAACAAAAAAGGCACTGCATAGCAGTGCCTTTTTTGTTTAGTGCGGAGCTGACGGGGTTCGAACCCGCGACCTCCTGCGTGACAGGCAGGCGCTCTAACCAAACTGAGCTACAGCTCCATTAAGAAGCTGTAAATGTAGGAAGCAGGGTTATAATATCCAAAAACTATTTTCATTTATTTCTGTTTATATTGGTGACGCAAAATGGAGAAGCGTTTCTCCAACTTTTTTAATCAACGGTATTCAACCATCAAGACAGATACCATTATGGCCGTTACAGACTCCAGAAATTCTCTGACCGTTACAGATAACCGTACAGGAAAAGCTTATGAACTTCCGCTTGAAAACGGTTGCCTGAATACGATGGATCTTCGTCAGATCAAAGTTTCAGATGAAGATTTCGGGCTGTTGGGCTATGACCCGGGTTTTTTGAATACGGCATCATGCAAAAGCCGTATTACCTACATTGATGGCGACAAAGGCATTTTGCGTTATCGCGGGTATCCTATCGAACAGCTTGCAGAAAAGAGCTCTTTTCTTGAAACCGGATACCTTCTCATCAAAGGTGAGCTGCCGGACAAGGAGCGGCTGGCTGAATGGACCTATAATATCCGTAATCATACCATGACTCACTCCAACATTGTCAAGTTTATGGATGGGTTCCGTTATGATGCACATCCGATGGGCATTCTCGTTGGTACGGTCGGAGCGCTTTCGACCTTTTACCGTGATGCAAAGGATATTAACAGTGAAGAGTCGCGCAAACTTCAGGTGCGTCGTCTTATTGGCAAAATTCCGACGCTTGCAGCCATGAGCTTCCGCCACAGTCATGGATATCCTTACGTTCTTCCTGACAATGAACTGAGCTACACCGCAAATTTTCTCTCCATGATGTTCAAGATGACCGAGCATCA
>CAJAOR010000193.1 GCA_903942355.1 uncultured Chlorobiaceae bacterium
GCCGAGAATTTCGTCCGGATTCTCCGTTTTGAAGGCGTAAACCCGCTTGCCGCTCTGGAAGCAGATCCCGAAAACATCGGTCAGATAGTACTCTTTTTGGGCATTGTTCGTGTTGATCCTGCCCAAGGCATCAAACAGGAGTTTTGCATTGAAAACGTAAACCCCCGAATTGATCTCCCTGACGGCAAGCTCCTCTTTGGAGGCATCCTTTTGTTCTACAATTTTCAGTAAGCCATCACTGTTCTGCTGCCGGATGATCCGTCCGTACCCGGTCGGGTTATCAAGCTCTGCGGTCAGGACGGTTGCGGCACCATTTTTGGAGCGGTGAAAGGCAATCAGTTGCTGGAGTGTTTTTGTATTGACCAGAGGTGCATCTCCGGAGAGGATAAGGACCTCACCGTCAAAATCACTGAGATGCGCCTCTGCCTGCATGATGGCATGACCGGTTCCAAGCTGGGGTTCCTGCAATGCAGCAATCACTTGGTATCGGGCGGTAGCCTCTTTGACCAGCTCGGCCTGGTGACCGACAATAAGCACTGTTTTTGCGGGGTCAAGAGCGGCGGCTGTATCGAGAACATAGTTGATAAGAGGACGCCCGTTGGCCTGGTGGAGCACTTTGGGCAGTTCTGACTGCATTCTGGTGCCTTTTCCTGCGGCCATGATGATTATAGCAAGTGCCATGGTATTGCTTTTGTTAAGGTAAAAAAGTATCAGAGTGAATCAAGATAACGGCTCATCGTTTCCGCCTACATGGTGCCTTGATTTCGGGTTGTTCTCCCGGTCAACAATAAGCACCATGGGCTTGAAGTTTCGCGCTTCCGCCTCTTCCATGACGGCAAAGGTCATGATAATGATTTCATCCCCAACCAGGGCGCACCTGGCTGCGGCTCCGTTGAGCTGAATTTCCCTTGAGCCGTAATCGCCCTTGATAATGTATGTTTCAAAGCGCTCACCGTTATTGTTGTTGACAACAAGAACTTTTTCATTGGGAATCATATCGACCATCTCAAGCAACTCACTGTCAATAGTGATGCTCCCTTCATATTCGAGATCACCACTGGTCACGATAGCGTTGTGGATTTTTGATTTCAGGATGTGTAACTTCATGAACAGACTAACGTCATTATTGTTTTTTTAATGCTTCTCCGCTGCCCCGGAATATCCGGTACTTTTTCAAAGCTTGATCGCTCTCGAAACCCTCTCCCCGAATGGTTTCCTCAGGTTTTGTAATCGTAACAAACCTGTTTGAGCGTATCATCTGATCTTTGGCGGTTCGTTTGATATACTCGGTTTTTATAATCGTCGTGCCGGACGTGATGATAACGTTTCCTTGAGCCTCAATATCCTGATTCTCATGAATCAAGGCTTTCTGGGCTGTTATGATCGTCTTGGATTGGCCGTTGGCGTCAAAGAGGGTGAGTCGGATCCCGTGGTCGAGATGATGTTCACTGCCGGCACTGGTTCTGTACTCTTCTCCATGTCCGGCGTCAATGATTCCCCGTTGATTTCCCGATTCTGTAAGGGCAAGTCGTACCCCCCAGCTCTCCTGTACGGAATGGTTGGTGCCGATAAAGCCTGTTTCAGGTGAGCGGCGCTCCTTGACCGGATCGCCGCATCCCGATGCCATAATCAGTACCGCATGCAGAAAAAGAACGATAACTCTTTTCAACTCAACAAATAATTACTTGATGTTCAACTGGTTCATCACCTTGAATGTGAGATCATTTTCAGGTGATACATAGATGGCAATATTTTTTTCAAGAACAAGGGCAAAACCTTCCTTTTGCGCTATGGCTTCAACAGCGGCCAATACTTTCTGACGGATAGGAACAAGCAACTCCTGCTGTTTCTTTTCAACAATACCGCCACGTCCGAACTTCTCCTGCTGGTATTTTTCAATAGTCTGAGCCTTGGCGCCAATTTCCTTTTCCTTAAGGTCTCTTGCTGGCTTTGTCATCGAGCCCGCCTGCTGGCGATACGCTGCGATTGATTTCTGATAATCCTGGTTCAAGCGGTCAAGCTCTTTCTGCAACGGAGCGGCAGTTGCCTGCAAAGAAATTTCAGCCTGTTTTGTTTCAGGCAGTTGCTGCAAAATTTTGCCTGAATCAACAACACTGACCTTTCCGGCCTCTTGCGCAGCGAACGATTGAGGTGCCACCAGCACCAGGCTCAAGCCAACCGCCATAACGATACGGCGAGACATCTTCATAATTCCCCCTGAATGAATCATCAATTGTATAGTTTAAGTTAACAGGATTGAAGGTCAATAATTTAAGAATGTACAACCGGCCACAGTTACACCTTTCAAAGGTAAGAATTCCGCGGTAAAAAACTACAAAAAGCTGAAAAGCTTCCCGGTATTTACCTGGAAAAACTGTCCGGGTTGCTGCTTAACGGCTTCTTTGGATTCCAGTTCAAACAGGAGAACCAGCAGTGAGGAGACATCAATACCTGATTTAGCGGCAAGTGCATCAATATGGACGGGTTCCCGCTCCATGATCAGTAAGAGAGCCTGTTCGGCAGGGGTAAGGGATTTTGGCAGCGCATTATCCTGCAAGGAGGTTTTTTTGGAACAATTGTTGGCAAATTGCGGCCCGAGTTCGGTCAGAATATCCTCAACGCCCATGACGGCCTTGGCTGAGCCCTGCTGGATAAGGCGGTTTGTGCCCCTTGACGTGCGGGAGAAAATGCTTCCGGGAACAGCAAACACCTCGCGGTTCTGCTCAAGGGCCAAAGTTGCGGTGATCAGCGATCCTCCCTTGTAGTCCGATTCCACAACAACAGTGCCTGAAGAGATGCCAGATATGATGCGATTGCGTTTCGGGAATTTTCCCGGCGAGAGTTCTGAACCCAGCCACTCCTCTGAAATGAGGGCACCTCGCTCAATGATTTTTGGCCAGAGCTTTCCTTTCGGATCGGTATAGATAGTCTCGACTCCGCTTGCAAGTACCGCAACAGTTGTTCCTCCGTTTTCCAGGGTTGCCGCATGTGCTGCCATGTCGATGCCATAAGCCATTCCGCTGAAAACGGTAACCCCGCAGTTGGCAAGGTCACGGCACAGCGCAGAGGTAACCTGTTTGCCGTATTGCGATGCATATCTTGTTCCTACAACGGCAAGGCATGGAGTGTTTGCGTCAGGAAGTTTTCCGCGCACAAAAAGGCAGGGCGGCGGATCATAAATCTCTTTCAGGAGGGGAGGGTAGCCAGCATCAAGAATAGTGATCAATTCGGCCTGGTGGCGCGGCAGTTCAGCAATTTGCTTTTCAGCGCTTGCTACAGCCTCATCTCTTGAGGGCGCATGGTGCAGAAAATGGTGCATCTGTCGGGCCAGAGATTCACCGATGCCCGATATCTGCATCAGCTCATCCATATCGGAATGGAGCACATCCTCCAGCCGATGATGCAGATGCGTTGCAATAGCCTTGATTCTTGCGGGGCCGATTCCCGGGATAAGGGTCAAAGCAAGCAGCAGAATCCGCTCTTCCATGTTTAGAAATCCCTCTTCATGAGCATGTTGGCAAATCCTTTAAGATACTCCCTCCCTTCCGCATAGGGTAGGTCGTCAATTGCCGTAAGCGCCTCTTCGGTATTGCGGTTGATCAGTAACGCGGTCTCTTCAAGCACACCGCACCGTTCATAAATGCCCCTTACTTCAGGTACCCTTTCGGCACGGATTCCTTTATTGATGATGATGGAATGCAGCAAATCGCGCTCTGTGCCCGATGTCAGCTCAAGAGAGCGGAGCAGTAGGTAGGTTTTTTTACCGTTGATAATATCACCGCCAGCCATCTTTCCTGACTTTCCCTCCTCAGCCATAATGTCGAGATAATCATCCTGTATCTGGAACGCACGACCGATTTTTTCGCCGAAAAGCACCAGACTCTGCAACTGCTCATCAGTTGCATTGCCCGCAACGCCTCCCGCTTCAAGTGCGGCTGAAATAAGACGGCCGGTTTTCTTGGCAATCATGTCGAGATAGTCAGCAATAGTGGCATCCTGCTTCTCCTCAAGCTCCATATCGAGCGCCTGTCCTTCACAAATCGTGATGTTGGCGTCATTGAGAATATGGATAAGCTCACTATGACGATTGCTTTTGGCCTGCAGGGCAAGATCATAGGCGTATGCAATCATCATGTCTCCCGACAGGATAGCCGCATTGGTGTTCCACCGCTTGTGAACGGTCAGTCTACCGTGCCGGAGGTCTGCCTGGTCCATGATGTCGTCATGGATCAGGGTGAAGTTATGCAAAATTTCAACTGCCAGAGCAACATGGAGAGCATTCTCCGAAGAGCCGCATACCGCTTCCGAGGCAAGCAGGGTAAGAAACGGACGGATTCTTTTGCCGTTTCCCTCAAGAATATACCTTGCTGGAGCGTAAAGGGTAACCGGGTCCTCCTTGTCGAAGCATACGGCGAGAGCATCATTGATTCTCGACAGGGAGAGCTGATACTTATTTTCGACAAGTTCCTGCGTCAGGGCTGCAATAGTGGTGAAATCGCTCATTATGTAATGGTAAGGGTTTTATGGCGAAGCTCTGCTGTGGTGGCCGATCCGGTCAGGAACATCACTGCCCTGAGATCGTTCAGCCAGGACTCAATGGTCTTTTCAAGAGCTCCTTCATGAAGGGCTTTGAGCAGGTGTCTTGCTGAAGCGGCCAGTTGCGCTCCAAGTGCAAGGGATTTGGCAATATCAGTGCCGCACTGGATTCCCCCTGAAGCAATAACTTCAATTGCGTTGAAACAGGGAGACTCACTTTTGAGTGTCCTGATATCGAGCAGGCACTGTGCCGTAGGAATTCCCCAGTTCAGCAGCTCTTCGAGAGCGGGCATGCTGAACCGCGTTTCCTGGCCAAACTGCCGGGTATAGCGGATCGCCTCAACTTTCTGCCAGCTGCTGCCTCCCGCACCGGCAACGTCAATGACCTTTACGCCAGCCTCAATAAGCCGTCTGGCGGCAGATGCCGAAATGCCGCATCCGACCTCCTTGACAATCACCGGCACAGGAATTTTAGCGGAAAGTATGGCAAGTTGCTCAAGAACATGGCGAAAATCGGTATTTCCTTCAGGCTGAAAGAGCTCCTGGGCAGCATTCAGATGGACAATCAGCCCGTCAGCTTCAAGAAGCTCAAGCATGGTGTTGATGTCGGTATCCGTCAGCCCCCTTGCAATCTCAGGTGCCCCGATGTTTGCAAAAATCAGGACGGAGGGAGCATATTTCCGGACAACAGCAAAACTTTCAAGATACGAACGGTTTTCAAGCGCCTGACGCATGCTGCCGACTCCAAGCGGAATACCGAACTGTTCAGCCGCTTCAGCAAGCCGCTGGTTGAGCGTCGCGGCCTCGCTGTACCCGCCCGTCATGGAAGAAATCATGAGCGGAGCCCCGATTTTTTTTCCAAGAAATGTTGTGGAGATATCAATATCGGAGAGCGACAGTTCCGGCAAGGCATCATGCTCAAAGGCAAAACGCTCAAATCCGGTCGTTTTCCCGTTAAAGGCAACGTTGTCATGCAGGCATATCTCGACGTGATTCTGCTTGCGCTCTATGGTTCGCTTTGTTGCTTTATCGTTCATGCCGTCCCGTATACCTATTCTTGCAGGATGTGTCTTGCGGTTAAAAAAATTAACTTAGTAATATAGCCGATATTCATGAGTACACAATAACAGAAGAGCCCTGCCGCCGCTTTATTGTTGTGCACAGAAGGTGCGGCAACGTTTTTTCGGGGCGTTACCCGATTTTGCCATGATGCCTTGCGAACTGAAGCGGAATTCATCCTGAAGCCCGGGGATTAGGTTTTTGAACATTTTAGAGGAAGAGCGGAAAAAAGGTATCATGATAGTATGGTGACTTATAGAAGCGTTTTTTGATAAAACGAATTTGTTGGTTACCTTTTCCGTCAGTAATTGCAAGGTACCATACATCCCGGCAAAGTGCTTATAGAAGATTTTTTGATTCCAATGGAAATATCCGCATACCGGCTGTCGAAGGATCTGGAAATACCACAAACAAGAATATCCCAAATTATAAAAGGCAAACGGAGAATTATGGCGGATACAGCCTTAAGAAGCGCATCAAAACAAGCGGGTTAGCCAATGCCTGGCTCATTGATCTTCATCACTCTAAAAAATATTGCGCGATGATTACTAATACACAGATAAGAACCCAAATAGTAAGAAAAATTAATCGTATTCCTGTTGATAAATTAAAGGAACTGGATGACTTTGTTTCTGGACTCGAAGAAGGTGTCGTTCGAAATTCTAAGACCTTATCATTTGCAGGAGTATGGCGAGATATCGATGATGCTGTATTTAATGAGTTGACAAATAATTTGATAAGCAATCGTCAGAGAAACAGAAGGAGGATTGATGAATAGAGTTCTCATTGATACTGATATTTTGTCTTATTATTTAAAAGGCGATCAAATTGTTGTGGGTAATTTTGAGAAATATTTGCAGCAATATGACTTGATCGAAATAAGCTTGATAACTTATTATGAAATTGTTGGAGGGTTATTGGCAAAAAGCGCACTTAAGCAATTAAATGTATTTGAAGACTTTGTCGCAGAAAATATTGTGGTGCCAATGACTGACAAATCGGCAAAAATTTCTGCGGAATTATATTCTTTATTGAGACGGACCGGTAAAATAATTGATGATATTGACTTGTTGATTGCAGGCATAGCGATTGAGAATGATATGACCTTGGTCACCAACAATGAGAGCCATTTCGAACGGATTTCTGGTTTAAAAATCGAGAATTGGAAAAAGTAGGGTAGATAATTATAGTTCTTCATGCTGAAAACATTGTTCTCCATAGCCGTGCGCCATTTGCTCGGGCGACGGCGTCAGACGCTGATGACTATTTTTGGTGTGGCGGTGAGCACGATGGTGCTGATTACCACCAACTCCCTTACGAGGGGGCTGCTCGACTCTTTTGTTGAGACTATTGTCAATGTGGCACCGCATATCACGCTGAAAGGGGAGAGCATGCGCCCCATGCCGGTCAATCTGCTGGAAGAAGAGCGCTCCCTGTCGGTTGCATTGGTTGACAATAACATAAAGAAGCTTGACCCGGAAGAGGTGCGGAACTATCGCCAGATTCTGACTGTTTTCAGCTCTCCGCATTATGAAAAGCAGGTCCTTGCGGCCTCGCCTTATGTTGAGTCGCAGGTTATGGCTGTTAAAGGCAGCCGCAACCAGCCGCTGCTTCTCAAAGGCGTTCTTATTGACAGGGAGGACGCTATCAGCGGTATCCGCAAAAAGCTGACACAGGGTGACGTCACCCTGTTTGAAAAAACAGCCAATGGTCTGCTTGTAGGGCGGACGGTGGCGAGGGATATGAACCTCAAGCTGAATGACCAGGTTGTTATTATTCCTCCTTCAGGCAAGAGCCGGCAGTGCAAGGTGGCCGGGATCTTTTTTTCGGGTGTCAATGCGGTCGACAACAGTGTTCTGGTCTCCCTCAAGCTTGGCCAGATTATTGAAGGGCTGCCGGCCAACAAGGTTACCGGCATTGCGCTTAAAGTGGCTGATCCGTTCAATAATGCCTCTCTGGCAAAGGAGCTGGAGCGTATTACCGGCTACCGGTGCCTTACCTGGCAGGAGGAAAATGCAAGCATTCTCTCCCTTTTCGCCCGTATTGGCTATATCGTCTTCTCGCTGGTAGCGTTCGTCGGGGTTGTTTCAGGGTTCGGTGTGGCCAATATTTTGGTTACTACCGTCTTTGAAAAGAGCCGCGACATTGCCATCATGAAGTCGTTTGGATTTTCAGCACGGCAGCTTGTCGGCATGTTTGTGCTTGAGGGTTTTATGGTTGGATTGGCCGGTGCCTTGATTGGAGGGGTGCTCGCTATTGGTTCCATCGATCTTTTTGCCAGTTTGCCCATCGAAAGTTCCCAAGGGCCGCTGACCAAAACCGGTTTCAGCATGTCCTATAACCCTCTCTATTTCCTTCTTATCATCGGCATAACGGTTCTGATCAGCACGCTTTCCGCGATTCTGCCGTCGGCACAGGCCGCTAAGCTTGAACCGGTCAGCGTGCTCCGCGACAGCAGCCTGTAGCATTCACCTCCTCTCCAGGCTGGATCAAACCGTTCCCGACAGAATACCCTGTTCGGGGTGCTGGAGCAGGTAGAGCTTGTAGTAGAGTCCTCTTTTTGCAAGCAACTCCTGGTGGTTGCCGCTCTCCCTGATCACTCCCTTGTGCAAAACAAGAATCCGGTCGGCTTTCTGGACGGTCGAAAGCCGGTGGGCAATGATGATGGAGGTACGCTCGCTCATCAGGCGGGCAGTTGCCCCGTCAATCAGCGATTCAGTTTCGGTATCAACTGAGCTGGTGGCCTCATCAAGCACAAGAATTTCCGGATTGTAGAGGAGCGCCCGGACAAAGGCAATCAGCTGCTTCTGGCCGGAGGAGAGGCCGCTGCCGTTTTCGAGTACCCTGTACTGGTAACCGCCGGGGAGCTGGTCAATAAAGCGGTCGGCCCCGACAATCCGGGCTGCATCCCGCAAGGCATCATCGGAGACGTCAGGATTGCCGAAGGCCAGGTTTTCGCGTATGGTGCCTGAAAAGAGAAAGACATCCTGCATCACCACACCGATCAGCTTTCTGACCGAGTGTTCCGCTATCTCGGGCAGTTCGATGCCGTCAATGGTCACCGACCCTTTGGCGAAGGGGTAGAGGCGTGACAAAATATTGATCAGCGTTGTTTTACCGCTTCCTGTTGCGCCGACAATGGCAATCTTTTCTCCACGGCGGATGGTAAAGGAGATATCTTTCAGTATCCAGTTTTCACCCTCATAGGCGAACCAGACGTTTTTGAACTCGATGCTTTTCCGGAACGTTTCAATCTGCTGTTTCCCTGAAGGATCTTCTATGCCTTCATGTTCGTCGAGCAGGCGGATGATGCGGTCTGAGCTGGCAATAGCAGTTTGAATAACGTTGAACCGGTCGGAAAGATGCTGCAAGGGGCGGAAAAAAAGCCAGATATACTGAACAAACGAGACGACCACTCCGATCGAGAGATCGGCCTTGAGCAGGCGGACGGCGCTGTACCAGATAACCAGACCGGCAGCGGCAGAGCTGAGCGTTTCGATCAGCGGATAGTAGATCGAAAAATAAAAGACAGTCCGGATATTGGCATCACGGTGATCGGCATTGATGGCCGCATATTTCACCGCTTCTCGCTCTTCACGGTTAAAGAGCTGGACGATGCTCATGCCGGTGAGATGCTCCTGAAAAAAGGTGTTGAGCCGGGCCAGATGGGTAAGCACATCCTGGAAGGCAATCCGTACCCTGTTTTTGAAGAGGATGGTTGCATAGATCATCACGGGCAGAATGCTGAGGACAATAAGGGTCAGCTGCCAGTCGATCCATGCCATCAGCACCACAATAAAAAAGAGCTGCAGGAGGTCACCAAGGATGGTGATGATGCCGCTGGAGAGCATTTCGTTCAGTGATTCCACATCACTGGTTGTACGGGTGATCAAACGCCCGATGGGGTTTCGGTCATAAAACCTTGCAGGCAGTTTCTGCAGGTGCCGGAAAATATCCATCCGGATGTCGTATACGGCCTTCTGGCCGATAATCTGGGTCATCCAGGTCGTGATATATTGCTTGATGCCGTCAAGCAGAATAGCTCCTGCAAGCAACATGCTGATAATAGTCAGCCCCTTGAGATTGCCGTGGACGATATAGTCGTCAATGGCAACTTTGGTCAGATAGGGTCGCAGCGGACCCAGAAATGAGCCCGCGATGGTAATGGCGATGGCCGAAGCAACCAGCGTTTTGTATGGCTTGATATAGGTTAACAGGCGGGAGACGATGTAGCGGTCAACCGAACGTTTTTTCCCCTTCTGCAGGGTTTCATCCTGCTGCGGGCGGAAGCTTTTTTTTGTTGAGTCGTTGCTCATAAGCCCTCAATGGCGGCTACTCTTTTTTCAATTTCATGCTTCAGCTCATTGGCGAGCTCTTCGGCCTGCGCTTTTGAGGGCGCTTCAGAGTAGATTCTTATAATGGGTTCTGTATTGGAGGGTCGCAGGTGCACCCAACTGTCGGCAAAATCAAGTTTCAGCCCGTCAGCCCGGTTTGCTTCGGCGCTGTGGTAGTGGCCGGCAATATCGGTGAAGAGCTTTTCGAGCGAGGATCGGTCAGCCTTGCCGAGCTCAATCCGCTGTTTCGACATAACGTAGTCGGGGAAGTGCCGGCGGAACTGCGAGAGCGATCCGCCCCTGTTTTCGTTACGCCAGAGGGTGAATGCCTGAACGATAAGCGCTATGCCGACCAGGGCATCCCTGCCGTAGTGCAGTTCGGGAAGGATGACCCCTCCGTTTCCTTCACCGCCAATGACAGCCTGCACCTCTTTCATGAGTTCGCTGACGTTGGCTTCGCCAATTTTGGCACTGTAACAGGCGACACCGTGCCTGGACGCAATATCGCGCAAGGCGCGACTGCTTGAAAGATTGTTTGCTACCGGCCCTTTGTTGTGCTTGAGGTAAAAATCAGCGCAGGCGACCAGCGTGTACTCCTCGCCGAAGAGCGAGCCATCTTCACAGAGCAAGGCAAGACGGTCTACATCAGGATCAACAATCAGGGCAAAATCGCAGCCGCTCTTTTTGAGCGCAGCGATGGTGCCGGAAAGATGTTCCTCGATGGGTTCGGGGTTCCTTGGAAAGAGGCCGCTGCCGCCACAGGCAACCTCAACCAGGCTTTTGATGCCGAGTTGCCGGCAAAGCTCAGGAACAATTGAGGAGCCAGCCCCTTCCACACAGTCAACAAGCACCCGAAACTGCTCTTTCGAAATGGCTGCGGTATCAATACAGGGAAGCTGCACCACTTGCTGAATGTGCAGGGCGTCGTACCGCTCACTGTGGGAGAGCGTGCCGATATGGTCCCAGCGTGCGCTCACAAACTGCTCGCTGTCGGCGATGGCAAGCAGTTCATCAACATCTGCGGCAGTCAAAAACTCGCCTCGGTGGTTGAGCATTTTCAGCGCGTTCCATGCAACCGGGTTGTGTGAAGCCGTAATGATCAGTCCTCCATCGGCATGTTCGGCCGGAACAGCAATTTCAACCGTTGGAGTGGTGGCAACACCGAGGTCAACAACATCGCATCCGCAAAGCAGGAGCGTATTGCTCACCAGATCCCCGATAGCCTTGCCTGTCGGCCGCGTATCGCGTCCGATGACAATCTTTGGCCGTTTTTCCAGCGGGTTCACTCCGCTTTTTTCTTTATTCCGCAAAATGAAAGAGGCAAAGGCCATGGCAAATGCGGTGAGGTTTTTCGGGGTCAGGCTTTCGCCGACAATGCCCCTTATGCCTGAAATGCTGATCATGAGACTCATAACGTCGGCGTGATAACAATGGTTGAAATTTTCGGGCAATATACAGAAAAAGAGGGTTGAGTTGTACCTGTTGCTCAGGTTGCAGGTCCGGAGTTTCTGCGAGAAGAGCTGCAGGCAGGTGGGAGTTGCGCGGCGGCAAGAAGCAACAGAAAATTCTTTTGAAATTTTGCTTGTTTCTTCTATATTAAAAACCATTTGTTATTCAACAATTATTTATCCTAACAGCACCTTATATGCCTTTACACAAATCGGCTGAAAAAAGATTGCGGCAGTCAGAACGGAAAAATGCCAGGAACAGAGCACGGAAAAAAGAGCTGAAAGTTCTTGTCAAGACCATGCAGAAACTGATTGATGCCAGCGCTGAGAAGGCCGTAGTCGAAGTAGCCTACCGCTCAGCAGTACAGAAACTTGATCGTCTTGGGGTAAAGAGTTACATCCACGTCAACAAGGCATCCCGCAAGAAGTCACAGTTGACACGTCTCCTGAACAGTTACGTGAAGGCCGACTGATAGCCTGAACGTTGCCGGTACGGCTAAAAGTGATCTTCATTGTCTGACATTCGGCCTTGAAAAACTGAAGAACCAGCGGTTCTCTTGTATTTTTCAGGCCGGGTTTCCATACCCTCAAACATGTTTGCATATTTTCGCGGCAAGTTGGCTTCAGTCTTGCCAGAAGAGGCGGTTATCGAGGTTTCCGGTATTGCGTACCAGCTTCTTATTTCCGCAACAACGCATCGTCAGTTGCCCCAGCAGGGCAGTGAAGTTCTCCTTTTTGCACACCTTGTGGTCAGGGAAGATATCCTGCAGCTTTATGGCTTTTCAAGGGAAGAGGAGCGCCAGCTCTTTCGGCTGCTGTTGCTTACCTCGGGCGTTGGGCCCAAGCTTGCCCTTGCGCTTCTTTCAGGATTGGAGGTTCAGGATATTTATGAAGCTATTCTGGCCAATGCTCCCGAACAGCTCTATGGCATAACCGGAGTCGGGAAAAAAACAGCAGCAAGGATTATTCTTGAGTTGCGTGACAAAATTTTGAAGCTTTCTCCCGGTTCAGCGGTTGCCTCTCCAGTCCAGCTTTCCTCAACCCGTTTGCGGGATGATGCCGTCAATGCACTCGTAACCCTTGGCTTTTCCAGAATCGCCGTTCAAAAGGCGGTTGTGGCTATCCTCGAACACAATTCCGCCCTGACGGTCGAAGAGGTCATCAAGGCAGCTCTTGCCACAATTCATAACAGTTAGCAGATAACGCGGTGACCTACCAGGACGCTCTCGATTTTCTTTACCCTCTGCACCGCTTTGGCATCAAGCCCGGTCTTGATCGTGTCCGCTCGCTGCTTGCTCTTCTGGGTTCGCCGCACCAGCGGCTGGGACTGGTTGTGCATATCGCCGGCACAAACGGAAAGGGAAGCGTTGCAGCGTCACTTGCGTCGATATTTCAGGCCGCCGGCAAAAAGACGGCGCTCTATACCTCTCCTCATTTGGTTGATTTTACCGAGCGTATTCGCATCGACGGCGCCCAGATTCCCCGCGAGAGGGTTGCTCACTATTGTTCCCTGTTGAAGGACGGGGTTCTTGATAACCATTCAACCTTTTTTGAAGCCACAACAGCCATTGCCTTTGCCTGGTTTGCCGATGAAGGAGTTGAGGTCTCCATCCTTGAGACCGGTATGGGAGGCCGGCTCGATGCAACCAATGTTGTGGAGTCCGATTATGCGGTGATTACCACGATCGCTCTTGACCATACCGACTGGCTGGGCGAAACACTCCCGCTGATTGCCGCTGAAAAAGCAGCCATCATTAAACCGGGGAGCAGGGTCTTTACCGCGGTCTCACAGCCTGAAGCGCTCACGCCGATACAGCAGATGGCAGAATTATGCCACGCTCCGCTTTTTGTTGCCGGAAAAGATTCCCTCTGCACGGTTGCTTCGGCCGCTCCCGGCTTGCTTGAGCTTGAACTTACCACCTCTTCACGGCATTATCCTGCATTGAAGGCTCCGCTTACCGGACTGTTTCATGCGTTGAACATCTCTGTTGCCGTTATGGTTGCCGAGGATGCAGGCATCGCAGCCGAACAGATCTCTTCGGGGCTTCAGCGGTTATTGCAGACCGGATACCGCGCAAGGCTTGAGCGGATCGGTACGCATCCCGCAATACTGCTTGACGTCTCGCACAATCCTGACGGCATGTGTGCAACCGTCAACGCTCTTGAGCCTTTCCGCCGTGAGTTCCATAAGCTCTATGTGCTTCTCGGCCTGGCTTCGGACAAGGATGCTAGAGCCGTTATTCGCGAGCTTCTTCGCCTCGACTGCTCTTTTGTGCTGGTCAATATTCCCTCTGAACGAAGTGTTTCAGCCGAAGCACTTTCTCGGATGTGCCAGGAAGAGGGGGGCGAAGCAACCAGCTTTGCTACCGGGAAGGAAGGGCTGGCTTACCTGCGAGCAAAGGCTGATGCTGACGATTTGATTCTGGTGACCGGCTCGTTTTATCTTGCGGGCGAAATTATCGGAGCAGGAACGTGATCAGGCTCCGCTTTGATAGAACGTTTTTTTATCGAATTTTTTTTTATATTTCAGAAAAGCTCCTGAAATCTTCATCTATGAACAGGGAATACTCTTCCCGTTCCACAATTCCTTGCCGTGCTTATCCCTTTTTCAATTATAGAGAGTCTTCCCCTGTGATATTCTTGTCTGCAGCTTTCATGCTCCATGATGAAGCGATAATGGTAATTTCAAGGTAATGAATCCGCTCATTGGCCATCCGGCCGGAACTTCTTTACAGGGGGAAGTGCATCCCGTCCTGATCTCTTTTGCTTTTTTAAATTAACAAGCGTTGAACACCATCAAAATGTCGAACAATTCGGTTTTTAAAGGTCTGGACATCAATATGCTCCAGAAAAAAAAGGTTTCTGAACTGCATGTTTTTGCCAAAGAGCTTGGGGTGATGGCTGCCGGCCTGCGAAAGGAAGAGCTCATTTTCAAGATTATTGAAGCGCAGTCACAGAAGAATACCGATTCTGAAAGCGGCAATGTTATGGTCAATACGGGCGTCTTGCAGGTCATACCGGAAGGTTACGGCTTTTTGCGCTCCGCCAATTACAACTATCTCTCCTCTCCTGACGATATTTATGTCTCCCCGTCGCAGATCAAGCGATTTAACATGCGAACAGGCGATACCGTCTCCGGGCAGGTTCGGGCGCCAAAAGAGGGAGAACGCTTTTTTGCCTTGCTGAAAATCAACACCATCGATGGCAACGACCCCGAAATTACCAGAGAACGCCCCTACTTTGAAAATCTCACTCCTCTTTTTCCCCATGAACGCCTCAAGCTCGAGACCAAGCAGTCGGAAGTATGCGGCCGGATTATGGACATCTTTACTCCCATCGGCAAAGGGCAGCGAGGCTTGATTGTAGCGCAGCCGAAAACCGGCAAAACCATGCTGCTGCAGATGATTGCCAATGCGATCATCAAAAACCATCCTGAAGTTTACCTCATTGTGCTGCTTATCGATGAACGCCCTGAAGAGGTGACCGACATGGCCCGCAGTGTTCCGGCAGAAGTGGTGAGCTCTACCTTTGATGAGGATCCGGAACGTCACGTTCTGGTGGCCGATATGGTGCTTGAAAAGGCAAAACGGCTGGTGGAGGTTGGCCGTGACGTGGTGGTGCTGCTCGATTCCATTACAAGGCTCGCCAGGGCTCATAATACCATCATCCCGCATTCCGGAAAAATTCTGTCGGGCGGTATCGACGCCAATGCACTTACCAAGCCGAAACGGTTTTTTGGCGCGGCCCGAAATATTGAGGAGGGCGGCAGCCTCACCATTATTGCCACAGCCCTTATCGATACCGGTTCACGTATGGATGATGTCATTTTTGAAGAGTTCAAGGGAACAGGCAATATGGAGCTGCTGCTCGACCGCCGCCTCTCCGAGCGCCGTATCTTCCCTTCTATCGATATTCTTCGCTCAAGCACCCGTAAGGAGGAGCTGCTCTTTAGCCAGGAAGAGCTCTCAAGGACATGGCTGCTCAGAAAGTACCTTGCCGACAAGAATCCAATCGAGTGCATGGAGTTCATGCGCGAAAAAATGATGGACACCAAAGACAACAAGGATTTTTTCAAGTACATGAATGCCTGAAAAAACCTGTAGGAAAGGAAAAAAGAAACCTTTATTTGAGAAGATCAGGAATATTTGCTTGCAGTTCTGAAAAATGTTTCTATATTATCTGCCTTTAAAACAAGAGGAAAGACACTTACTATATGCCCTGCGGAAAAAAGAGAAAACGTCATAAAATGGCGGTACACAAGCGTAAAAAGATGCGCCGTAAGAACCGTCA
>CAJAOR010000194.1 GCA_903942355.1 uncultured Chlorobiaceae bacterium
CACGCTGAATTGACCCAATGGACCGATCAGGATCTTGAGCATCAGAACCCTGAGGCAGCCGAAGCAATCCGCAATGCCGACTGTATTTTTACCACGCTGATCCAGTTCAAGGTTCAGGCCGACTGGCTGCAGGAGCAGGTTGACCAGTCGAAGGCGAAGGTTGTATTTGCCTACGAGTCAATGCCTGAGGTGATGCAGATGACCAAAATTGGCAGTTATGTGGTTTCGGGAGACGGAAGCGGGATGCCCGACATCGTCAAGAAAGTTGCAAAAATGCTGGTGAAGGGGCGCGACGAGGATGCGCTTTACGGCTACATGAAGCTGCTGAAAATCATGCGCACCATGCTGCCGCTGATTCCCAAAAAAGCAAAGGATTTCAAGAACTGGATGCAGGTCTACACCTACTGGATGAATCCGACTACGGATAACCTTGCATCGATGTTCAACTATATTATTGCCGAATACTTCGAGGTTGAGGTGAAGGTTGAAAAGGTACAGGAGGTTCCGACCATGGGCTTCTACCATCCTGACGCTCCGGAGTACCAGAAAGATCTGCACCATTACGAAAAATGGCTGCACAAGCGCGACAAGAGCTCTGCCAAAAAGCGCAACATCGGGATGCTCTTCTTCCGCAAGCACCTGCTACAGGAAAAGGAGTATATCGACAATGCCATCCGTGCCATCGAGGCCAAGGGGCTCAATCCCCTGCCGGTCTTTGTGATGGGCGTTGAGGGGCATGTTGCTGCCCGAGAGTGGTTTACGCATAACAACATCGACATGCTCATCAACATGATGGGCTTCGGCTTTGTGGGCGGCCCTGCGGGCGCAACCACACCGGGCGCATCATCAGCCGCGCGCGACGAGATTCTGGGCAAAATAAACGCTCCCTATGTTGTCTCCCAGCCGCTCTTTATCCAGGATTTCGCTTCATGGAAGTCGCAGGGGGTGATCCCGCTCCAGTCGGCCATGACCTATTCGCTGCCTGAAATGGATGGCGCTGTCTGCCCGGTTGTGCTTGGGGCCATCAAGGACGGACGCCTGCAGACCGTGCCGGATCGTCTGGAAAGGCTTGCCGGTTTTGCCAAAAAGTTTTCCGACCTGCGCCAGCTTCCCAACAAGGACAAGAAAGTGGCTCTGGTAGTCTACGACTATCCTCCGGGCATGGGCAAAAAGGCAAGTGCCGCCCTGCTTGATGTACCGAAAAGCATCTACAACATCCTCATGTCGCTTCGTGCTGAAGGGTACAACGTTGGCGAGTTGCCGGAATCACCGGAGGCGCTGCTCGACATGCTCGACAGGGCAACCGATTACGAAATTCAGGCGCATGAGCAGGGCTGCTTTTCCATTGACCGCGAGATGTACAGCACGCTCACCAGCGGCAGGGAGCGCGAGCGGATTGAAGGCCGCTGGAGCGGATTCCCGGGCGATATTGCCCCCATCAAGCCTGACAGGCTCTTTATCGGCGGCATCACGCTCGGCAATGTTTTTATCGGCGTTCAGCCGCGCCTTGGCATACAGGGTGACCCGATGCGACTGCTCTTCGACAAGGAGAACACGCCGCACCATCAATATATCTCCTTCTATCGCTGGATCAGCCGAGTCTTCGGGGCAAACGCCCTGGTGCACGTCGGCATGCACGGTACGGCGGAGTGGATGCCCGGCCTGCAGCTCGGCGTCACCGGCGACTGCTGGTCGGACGCGCTGCTCGGCGAGGTGCCCCATTTCTATATCTACCCGATCAATAACCCGAGCGAGGCCAATATTGCCAAACGCCGCGGCCACGCCACCATGATTTCGCACAACATCCCTCCGCTGGCACGGGCCGGACTCTACAAGGAGCTTCCGGCCTTCAAGGAGATGCTGAACGACTACCGTGAACGCGGTCTTGAAAAGATGGTCGATGTTGAGACCGAAGAGGTCATTATCACCAAAGCACAGCAGCTCAACCTGACTGATGACTGCCCCCGTGTTGAGGGTGAGAGCTTCCCTGACTATATCAGCCGCCTCTACACCTACATGATGGAGCTTGAGGGGCGCCTGATTTCAAATTCGCTGCACGTCTTTGGCGAAACGCCGAAGCTTGAAACCCAGGTCACCACCATTACCGAGTACCTGAAG
>CAJAOR010000195.1 GCA_903942355.1 uncultured Chlorobiaceae bacterium
GTGATTGACCCTGGTTTGGTCTTTTCAACAGAAAAAAGTACCGTCATAAATGACCAAAATCAAAAAATAAGGTCACTTGCAGCTTACGGGTCATATCATTGTTTTTTTATGCTAAAACGTCAATTCCGACAGGCTGCTAGCGGTACATCAACGTTGGAAAAAGCGGGGTTGGGGCTTTTCACCGTTCGCGCCCATAGCCAGGCAATGACTGTGAGCTTGCCTCCGACATATTTCTTCAGGTCAGGCCGCTCTTCAGCCATTGCTGCCGTAACTTCAATCTTTGGATAGAGGTGACCAATTCGTTTCTCGGCTTCGTCGCGCATCCATTGGCCGTAGTAGCGCACATCCTCCGCCAAGCCTTGGGCACCTTTCCATTCCCGCCCCATTTTTCCAGCAATTGATTTTTGCTGCCACTCGGGATTAACCGGTTGCTTCCCCGCGAACTTCGGCGGAATCTCAATCATCGCCTTGTTGATCAGCACGGCCACAGGGTTGAGGTCGCTGGCGTAGCTCTCCAGTCCCAGCCGCTGCGCTTCCAGCGGCAGTGCTCCACCTCCAGCAAAGGGGTCGTGAAAAGCTGGCAGTTTATAGCGGTCAAACAACTCTTTTGCTCGCGGATGGCCGGCATTCTCTGCGCAGGTGTAGCGCCAGCTCTGCCAGATCTCCTCACGAGCCTGCTGCAAGAGCGTCTCGTTGGTGGTGTTCTCCCACTTCACCAACTCCTCAATAATGCGAAAGAGCCGTTGCCGCTCTTTCTCCTGCTTCTTCTCAGTGGGGAAAATATCGGGATGGGCTGAAGGGTCATCCACCATCTGGGCAAAAATCACCGCACGTGCTGCTGCCAAAGGTCGCCGCGCCCACCACAAATGGAGCGTCGAAGGGTGGCCATGACGAATGGATTTTTCACGTGCACTGGCAACGTTGATCGCTTCAAGCGGCAGGGCAACTTCTATGAGTTTTTTCTTGTATATCATGGTGTGTTCTGTTCATTCGGGCTCTCAGTCTCGTCTCCCCGGCTGAGGGCATAAAATTCATGAAGTTTCGCCTGAAGCAAGTGTCGATCGGGCAATCGGGTCTGGTATTCAGCAATCAGCGCAGGAGAAAGCGTGCGGCTGAGGGCGTACTCAACTACCTCGCTGTCTTTGCTGGCACAAAGTAGTACTCCGATAGACGGGCCTTCATGAGGCTTGCGCAGATCACGATCAAGTGCCTCAAGGTAGAACTCGAGTTTTCCAAGGTGTTCGGGCTGGAATTCGCCAATCTTGAGTTCAATGGCAACCAGGCAGTTGAGTTCACGATGAAAAAAAAGCAGATCAATGGAAAAATCCCGTACTCCTACCTGAAGAGGAACCTCGCTTCCTACGAAACAGAAGTCACGACCGATTTCGCAAAGAAACTGGCGAAGATTGTATAACAAGCCCTGATGCAGGTCGGCTTCACGGTGGACATCGGGCAAGTTGAGAAATTCAACAACATAAGCATCGCGAAAAAGACTTTCTGCGCCGGGATGCAATTCTCTCAACGCTGTTGAGAGTTTTGGCGGATTGAGCACGACGCGCTCAAACAAAGCGCTGTCTATCTGTCGGGCAACCTCGCGCACTGGCCAACGCTGCTGAACAGCCATGCGCAGATAAAACTCTCGTTCTTCGGGGCGCTTGCTTTTGGCCATGATGTGCAGATGAGATGACCAGGGTAATTGTCGCACCAGCGTTGCGACTTTTTCATGGTCACGATAGGTCTCGTAAAACTGACGCATCCGCCATAAATTCTGGGATGAAAACCCACGAATGCCCGGTTGCTGTGCCTGAATATAGAGAGCTAGAGCAAAGACCGTGCTTTTACCCCAGCCATCGCTTGCAATACCAGCAACAAGCCTTTGACCAATCTGATAGTAAAGTTCAATCAATGCTGAATTGACAGCAGAAAGTGTGCGTTCACGTGCCGAACGAATGAGTTGCGCAATTTCATCGAAGCCTGCTGGCTCAGATATAGACGAATCTGGCAGATTATCGTAATCAATCATGGGTGTATCCTCAGGCAAACAGGTTCATGATGGAAGCTCTCCTTTGGCAAGAAGGTCGGTGAAGATATAATTGACGCTACAGACCCCAAAATCGGGTTCCCGATTGAAGGGCATTTTAATGTAATGCACCTTGTGCGTTTCGGCATCAAGAAACTCGACAATGGCAAGAATAAAGTCGTCAGGCTTGTTGAGCGAGTAGAGAATTTCGTTACGGGTAACGGTGATGGTCGGTGCACCGGAAACGCGCCCCTTGACTTCAATGAAGCGCAGTTTGCCTGTGCCGGGAATGCGACTTTCGATGTCGTAGCCAAGCTTTTCAAGTTCCCGGTCAGTTGGGTCAAAACCGAGAGTGCGCTCGATCTCCATGATGATTGCTCTTGCGCGGGCAGCACTCGCCTGGGTGTCGGTCGGGGTGCTGGTCTCTGGTTCGGGGCGGCCCGTCATGGCGTGTATGAGCCCAATCGGCACAACCAGCATGCCACCAAGCACAACGGGAGGCAGTGGTGAAAGCTGGGCTTCGAGCCGTAACTCTTCAAGCCTTTTATGCATGCGCCCTTGCAGCAGGTCGGCGCGCTTTCGCGCTTCGCCGGAGTTGAGCCGTGCGTTGGATTTTCCTGCTCGCTCTTGCAGCATTAACTCTTCAGCGCGATGGTCCCAATAGGTAATCTCCTTTGTCAGCCGTTCTTTTACGGCTGCCTCGGTTTTAGCTATCAGTTCGAGTTTACGGCCTTTGATTTCTGCAAGATGGTCAGGGACGACGTGAGTGATGGCGTAACCCTGTGCACTTTGCTCCAGTTCTCGTGTAATCCATTGACATTCAGGGCGGTTGAGCAGAGCGTCAACATCAGGCTCGCCTGTCGCAAGAGGCCGAAAATCAAGATAAGGCGCGTATTGAAGGTGACGAACGGTCGATTGTTCGTCCAACTCGACATACATCAGGCGCTTTGAAACAATACGGCGACTACCGTCGCGGTTAAGGCTGGCATCCTGAATGGCATGCTCCAAATAGAAAAGTACTTTTGGCTTTGTTCCGGGGTCGCGTTCATCAACCAGTACGGTACCTCGTTTCAGCAGATCGCGATGCCGTTCGAGTGTCAGATCAACAACAGAATCGAGCAGCGGATGACCGGGGCAGAGGAATGCGGCCAGCGGCTCTCCCTGCGGGGCAACCAGGGTTTTCTCGAAGGCGATGCGCTCGTAACGCGTCAGTACCGGTTCACCGATGCCTATGAGACGGTCACGATTCCTGATTGGAGCGGGGACGTGGGTGATCTCAAATCGGCGGGGTTCACGCTGACGGGCATTGCCGCCAAGGAGCCGGAATGCTTCCAGAAAAAAAGATTCGACATAATGTGGCTGCAACCTCCGAGCATCTGCACGTTCCATATCGGCGCGAATACGCTGGACGTTGGTTGAATCCATTGCATCATGCACCAGCATCCTCTCTTCAAGCAGGGCTTGCAGGTGGCTGCTGTCGAGTGCGGTATCAAGTACTGTGGTGAGAAATGCTTTAGTTTCGGGTTTTTCGCCATATCGGATAGCCTCGATAAGCAGGTCACGCAACGACATTTGCTTGCCGTATGCCTCGAAGGCGAGTTTACCCAGCACGTCGAAAACCTGACCGCCCAAAGTCTGTCGTGCCTGTTCCAGCTTTTCAAGTAGCCTGCGATACACATCACCCTCGCGGGTGTCGTCAGCGACCAGATTCCAGAGGTAACAAACTTCGGTTTGGCCAATACGGTGGATACGCCCGAAGCGTTGCTCCAGCCGGTTCGGGTTCCAGGGCAGGTCGTAGTTGACCATCAGGTGAGCTCGTTGCAGGTTTATGCCTTCACCCGCCGCATCGGTTGCAAGGAGCACTTGAACTGTTGGGTCGTGTTTGAAGGCTTCCTGAACCGCAAGACGATTTTCTCTGCTTGTACCACCATGAATGATGACCACAGCCTCCTTGCGGCCCAGAAAACCTGTGATGCGTTTTTCCAGATAGTTGAGTGTGTCGCGATGCTCGGTAAAGATAATCAGCTTCTGGTGCAGCGAAGGCTTTGGAGGCGGAATCGGGCCTGCTCCGTAGGGAACTTCCGGTTCGACCACCTGACCGGACTGCTGTGGAGTAGTGAAGATTTCACCCAGCAAACTTGATAGTTCAGCCCATTTGGTATCTGTGCCGCTACTGCGAACCCTCAATGCACTAGCTTCGAGTTCCTTGAGGGTTTCGATCTCACTACGCAGTTCAGCGATCGAGTGTGCTGCGGTGGCTTGGTCGAGGATCTCTTCCTCAAGGGCTTCCACTTCGTTTTCTGGTGCATCATCAAGATCATCAATATCTTCGCTGTCGAGTGTTGGTGATAAAAGCGAGGGGTTCGGTGCAACCTGACCGGCACGATGGAGTAGCTCAAGTTCACGCAGACGGCTTTCAAGTTTTTCCTTACGACGGCGCAACGATTGATAAATAGCCTCTGGAGATGATGCAAGCCTGCGTTGCAGGATAGTTAAGGCAAAGCCTACCGTACCTGCTCGCTTGTTATTTTCCAATGCCTCAGCACGATTGAACTCTTCGCGGACATAGCTCGTGACGGCTTTGTAGAGTGCTTCCTCCTGGGGAGACAGATGGTAAGGGAGTGTGTAGGCAATTCGCTCAGGGAAGAGTGGTGTGCCGTCGAACTTCCGCAAATTTTCCTTGACCATACGACGCATCAGTTCGGAAACGTCGGATGAATGCACGCCGTCGCGAAACCTCCCCTCGAAACGATCGCCGTCGAGCAGTGCCATGAAAAGCTGAAAGTCAGCCTCCTTGCCGTTATGCGGCGTTGCCGTCATCAAAAGAAAATGACGCGTCAAGGTCGAGAGCAATTGGCCAAGTCGGTAGCGCTTAGTGTATTTGGTTTCATTGCCAAAAACCGTGGCTGACATTTTGTGTGCTTCATCACAGATCACCAGATCCCAGCGGCAATCCGGGGCTTGCAGCTTTAACTGGACATCTTCATTGCGAGAAAGTTTATCAAGACGGGCAATGACCAGATTGGTTTCAAGGAACCAGTTTCCGGTACGGGCAGCTTCCAGTTTGTCATTGGTAAGAATCTCAAAAGGCAAATGAAAACGGCGATAGAGTTCATCCTGCCATTGCTCGGCTAAACTGCCAGGACAAACGATAAGACAACGCTGCAAATCGCCCCTGGCAATCAGCTCCTTGATAAGCAAACCTGCCATGATTGTTTTACCTGCACCAGGATCATCCGCCAAAAGAAAGCGCAATGGCTGGCGAGGCAGCATTGATTCATAGACAGCCGTTATCTGGTGGGGTAGTGGCTCAATATTTGAAGTATGCACTGCGAGCACCGGATCAAACAGGTGAGCCAGCCGAATGCGCTGGGCTTCCGAGACAAGACGAAAAAGCGCGCCATCTCCGTCAAAACTCCACGGTCGTCCCTGCTCAACAATATCCAACCGTGGTTCGTCATGGCGATATACCAGCTCATTGGCTACTTTGCCATCCGGTGTTTTGTAAGTAAGCTCAAGCGCCTCCGAACCAAACCACTGCACACTGACGACCGTTACAGAAGATCCCGGCACGACACCTCGGACAGTTGTGTTGGTTTGCAGTTGTTCGAGCTTAATCATTGGAATGTTTTAACTATCATGTTGGCATTCATGTCAGACATGCATGGTTCACAAAATTTTGGACTGCATCTTCTAAAATTACGACAATTTAAATGTAAACAACACACAAGGAAAATATAAAAGCGAGTACTCGAAATGGAGCCTGGATCCTCGCTTCTGCGGACGATCACGCTCACCCCCCCCACCGCCGCTATACTCTCCGTTCATAGGCACTGGCCGGCTCTCTTTCTTTCTTGCTTTTGACATTACCGGAATGCCTGCTGGTCTGCCATAACCTGACTTTACATAATGGAGCGTTATGCAACACGGTACCCCGTGTGGGAGCTGGACTTTGCAAGCTGACTCCCCTTCCACGGTGGATATCTTTATTGTGTAATTTGTGGCCGGGGCAGTACCCGCGCTGGCTTGCTTAGCCGGGCCTTCATGCTATCTCTCTTTCTGACTATCTGCGACCGTTGTTCTCCGATCATATTTCAATCAACGTGATCTCCGGCCGGCATAAGAAACGGACTGGCAAGAAAAAAGTTCCCAGGCCAGCACTCACATGAAGAGGCCCCGCTGGCGTTTGGTATATGCCCAGCTGATACCCGTTCACGCCAAAAGGAACGATTAATGCCCCGATGAAAGGGAGGCGCACCTGACCGCCGTGTGAGTGCCCCGACAGAATTAGATCAAATCTCGACCCCTTGATGTTTTCGATGTCAAGGGGGTAATGCGTCAACAGAATGCGTTTGGCGTCTGGTGTCGCCAGTGTCGATCTCCCATCCCCAAGGAGACGTGCGCCTGAAGTGTCCTGTGAGGTTACAGCGGCTGGAGGTGTAGGGAGCACTGGATTCCATTCCATCTCGGGTCCAGACATGGCAGACTCGGACTCGGATTGTCGAGTGTTGATCTTTGTTCCTGATCGTCCTGTGATCAGCAGTCTTCCCTGCGCTGCGACAGTGGAGCGATCCACCAGCCATTCCCCGCCCGTCTTCCGGAAGGCCTTGCCAATTCGCTCGAACGAAGCCCCGCTCCAGTATTCATGATTGCCGGGAACGCCATAGAGCGGCACGCTCATCTGCCCGAGTATTTTCAGCGCTTCGTCCAGGTATCGCGTGTCCTCGACGATGTCTCCGGTGAAGCAGACCGCATCCGGCGCGAGCCGGTTGACCAAGGCAACAATGCGTATGAGATAGGAACGGTCGCCCTTGTAGTGGATATCGCTGATATGCACGACCCGAAGGGACGGTCGCTCTCCCAAGGAAAGTCGGGTGACCTTGATCCAATGGGGTTCAATGAAGATGGCGTCCACCATGCAACAAGCAAGGCACCCGCAGATGAGGAAGCAGAGCCACCGCTTTCGGATGAACACCTTCATCTTCATTTCTTCGGAGAACAATAATTAGATGGATCCGCCTAAAAGGAAGCAAAGCCGGCATGAGTAGCCAACTGACTACGGGACGTAAACCAGGCGGAAGCCAATTGTGAAGTTCGGTTTTCCGGGGGTGAACTTGTTACGAAAAGCCGACTGACAACACTTGGCTTCATTGAACCAGCTCCCGCCACGAATCACAAGAGTCAAACAACTACTATCATACCAACTACCCGTCCATTCCCACACATTGCCAGTCATATCGTACACCCCCCACTCATTCGGCATTTTTTTTCCTACAGGATGGGTTATTTTTCCAGAGTTGAGACCATACCAGGCATATTCTCCCAAGTGCCTTGCACTGTCACCAAAGAAGTATGCTAAAGTGGATCCTGACCGGCAGGCATATTCCCATTCCTCCTCAGTTGGCAAGCGGTAGTGCTGTTTGCCGCAGAGTGTATTGAGTTTTTGTATGAAGGCCTGTACATCATCATGCGAAACTTTTTCTACAGGTAGACTTTCACCCTTGAAATAACTTGGGTTGTTTCCCATAACGGACTTCCACTGCTGCTGCGTAACCGGATACTTGCCCAGATAGAAATCCTGATCAATCTTGACCTCATTCGATTCCATTCTGAATGTGCCAGCAGGAATCGGGCAGAACTCGAACGATGTCTCCTTACCTTGTAAGCCGTGTATTTCTATTTGCCGGGACTGCTCTTTGGAGCTATCGAATTCTGCAGCGCGTTCCGTCGTATCCTGTAATGGTTGCTCCATCGGACTATCGAGAAGAGCTGGTTGAGAACAACTGACCAATCGAAAGCCAACGAAGTTGTACCGGCGACCAGGGGGGCCGTATCCTTGATGAGCGGACAGACAGTCCTCGCTTCCGCTGTCCCAGCCCCCGCCACGAATTACACGGCGCGAATGAGTGCCATCCCACCAACTGTCACTCCACTCCCATACATTTCCTGCCATATCGTACAAACCTTCCGGGGTTACCCCTTCGGGGTAACTGCCGACAGGCGTCGTTTGTCCAACTGATGTTGTTTGTCCAACTATGTGTCCAGAATAATTAGCAAGTGTCAAGTTCGGTTTGCCCTTGTTAGCAGCCCAAGGATACCTACGTTTTTCTTTTCCTGCAGCGGCATATTCCCATTCAGGGCTTGTCGGTAAGCGATACCTGCTGTTATCCTGACCATTACTATCCATTAGAGAGAGCCATAAGCAGTAGGTACGGGCGGCATACCAGCTCACACCGACTACTGGCTGATCATCATCATTGAAGCGCTGATCATCAGCATACTGCGATCGGAACAGCATCGACAGTTTTGGTTCTTTATCCAAATAGTTCTGGAATCCAGGAATAGTCTTCGCAAGTTCAAAGAGCTGGCCACTAAGGATATCGTCCGTTTCCCTATTCTCAACCAATTGCATCCATGCAACAAATTTACGATAGAGTTTATTGGTGAGAGGATAATTGGCAAAGTAAAGATTCCCTATCTGTTGTGTGCCATCTTCGGAATAGCGACCGTTTTTGATAAGGATGTACTGGGCATGCTGTTTAACTGGGCAATGGATAACCGTAAGAGGATTGGGGGTTACGGTGGTCAATTTTTGTTTGAGCTCCTTAATTTGGCCTTGCAATTCCTCCACAAGACGGCGCAGCTTATCTACACCCTCTCGGGCGATATCTCGCTCGCTACGCATCAGCTTTGCCTGCTGTTTGTAGCGGTTACGCTCCACCTCGATCAGCGCCAAACATTCACTTACTTGAGCCAACTTGACAATTTGTGACTGCTGGTCAATCTTGGTTTCAGCCAAACGATTGCTAAGCTCTTCAGCCTTCGCGCTGGCATTATCCAGCCTGGTTTTCAAATCCTCTACGGGTTGCAGGGCATCAGCCAATTCACGCTCAACTTGTTCACGATGGATGATTTCGTCCACAAGGCTTTCTGCTGCCTTAACGGCATTATCGTTTACCTCAACGACAATTGCCATCAGGCGTTTAGCATGGGCTTTGTTCGCTGCTTCCACTTTTTTATTGACTTCAACGGGAAGGGCTGCAATTGGATTGGCTTTATTACGCATAATTCGGGCTGGATAGTTAATTCAGCTAAATGTTAGCCGCTGAAGACCTCTATACTGAATATTGATTTTTTCGCCTCTGTGCAAAGGGGCAATGTTGCCGTTTTGTTCGGCAAGAGCGTCAAAAGGATCATGCAAACTTGTAAAAAGTACGGAAGCAAAATTCCCGATGCTTCCAACCGCTATGCATGACTTATGAAGTTCAGGGAGATTATCGGGCTTTTCGGCCTTTTTCAGTGGGTATCGTACAGCTCGAACTACGACCCATTCAGGACCTTCAGGGCCCTCAAACCAAATCGAAGGATCGATATGTGGATAACTTTGCCAGGACATCAATGTATGACCGTCTTTTTCTATTCTATTCCGCACAACTTGTACCGCAAAATCTTGTATCTCCCAGTCCGACATTTCAATTTGGTCATCACTGAGAATATCGGGGGGATTTACTGACCGCCATGTTCGGGCATTAAGGAGGCCCCACCCCTTTTCCACAGGAGCCCATTCTCCCAGCGTTTTTCGCATGGGCATAACGCAAGCATTCCCTTGGCAACTATTGGTTAGAGACAGAAATCCCTCAAGGGTGCCGGGTATATCAAGATGATGGTTAACATCCCTCAACTGAATGAAGAACAATTGGTTTCCAAAAATAAAGGACAGATGCTCCAAAAGCGGAGGATCTAGGGTGATCCCTTAACCAACGAATATTTTTACCTGCCTGTTTTTGAAGATGCAATCCAGCCACTTGCCAGCAGCGTTCAAAATCGTCAGAAACCTCCACCATAGGAACATTATACATAGAGGGTATGTTTTATATTAGCTTGTAGCAATCAATCTACACCACACAATAAAATATATGATTCAAACTGTTGCCAACTAATTAGACTTGAGTAGTATACTACCACATTTCAAGAATATTAGAAACTTCTATAGATTGTTGATATACTAATATCGTCCCACAGTCACCTTAATCCCCTTCGATTGGTTAACACTACTCAAGGAGTTTGTCTTTAATAATAGCGATATCGTCAGCAATTGCCAGGAATTTCCTTATTCCAAAGGATATCATGAGTAAGACTGTTATCAAAAACGTAGACAATGCCAAGACGATAATCTGATAATCCAATACGTGATACTTCAAGTAAAACATATACCAGCCCCAATTTCTAATGTCCAAGTATAAATTATAGAGCGCGGGGATAGGGATGAATAAAGCCAAGCCCGGGAAGACCTTGGAGAGTATGTTCAGCCCTTTATGAGAATTGATCATTTATATTTTTAAATGACGTTATACTTATAACCATCACAACAACAAGTGGCATATATTCAGCAATATTTATAAACAATATAATTCACCAGCAGATAACAATACTCACTCAATTATTTTACCCTTAATTACAGCAATATCATCAGCCAATTCAAGGAATTTTCTGATTCCGAGGGATAGCAATAGCATAAAAGCACTCAGAAGGATTTTAAAATATATATCCATTATCAGCAAAGCGATTCCACCCGCTGAATTAAACAAATCAAATCCCATGCGCTGGAATTCGGCACAAATGTCAAAGAACGGTGATATGGCACTAACAACAGCTAAACCCATAAATACCTTTGACAGTATCATAAGGGCATTTTTAGACTTGTCCATAGTATGGCTAAATTTTAACTTAAATAAGAATAATTAGCTACAATCCGCTAATCTGGATGCCTTACGAAACCATTAAGATAATCCACATACTTAATAATACTAGCAGAAGAGACCCACATATTTTCAAAGACAAATTTATCAGTACTGTTTGTCGATATTCTTGTCTTCACATAAAAGCCCTTTGCCGTTGAGAGCGTTAGCATTGAATATGCGCCATCAATATCATAAGATCTAAATAAAATATTCTCATCGTAATCCATCTCCTTCAGGAGCTTAGCATCAGGATACGCATTGATAATATCTAAAGATGCCTGATTAAACTCGATAATAAAGTTCTCATAATTGGTCTTATAGCCAACATCATCCTGCTGATGATTGTACACGTAAATACTTACATTAATACCTACCGCACTATATTTAAGACACACCCCTAATCCGGGATTATTTTTCTCAAAATCAATCAACATATCAAAATGAACCCAATCAAACTGATAAGGAAAAGAAAACGGGTATCGTTTCCCTAATTTAAGCATACAGTAAGGAAGAAGTACAGACAACTGATTTATTCCAGTAACTTTGGAAACATCAAATAACATGCGTCCAGTATCTGTGTAAACTACATCACCTTCCGGATATTTTTCGTCGTAAGTCACATAATGTAAAGTCTTATCATTCCGTTTCTGCAATTCACTACTTATTACCCTGTACATCCTCTTTCTGCCATGTTGAATAATACAGTTGATAAGCCGCATTTCAACAATGCTGGCTTTTTGAGAACTGGCAACATCAATTATCAACGGGCTGTCTGGATCATAGTGTTTTTCGCCAATTATTGGGAGATCTATTTTAAAATCATCTCTGATAGATTTTCTTAAAGGACTATTATAATCTGGCTGTATAAAGCTTACAGACTTAGCTGCGTCATATACAAGTTTAGCATATAAGTCAGTCTTCGAATTATCACAACCGGCACTAATCACAATCTTTCGATCCCTAATATTTATCCTATAATCAATGAATAACCAATCTCTCCCATCTATCTGAGCGACATACGCCGTCACCAATGCCTTATGAACGCCAGTGTCGTTTAATACGGTACCCATCCATTCCACTATAGTACAATGTGATTCAATTTTTTTCTTATAATCCTCATCAAATTCTTCCACATGAGTTGGATTAATTAAATAAACATCCCATTCTTCATCATCATCAGTAGCATCCACAATTAAAAATGTCACTTCATACAATGATGATGGATCTTCGTATCCATAAAACATTGATCCCACAGCCTTTTCATCATTATAATCCACACCATGCCACCATGGCATCGGGAAAAGTGTAACTTCAATAAAATCGAGAACCATGAATATGTGATTCTCCGAATCTAATAGCACCGAATTTGAAGCCATCTTTACAGCTATTTTTAGCGTTTGTCGAGTGGATCTTGTGCGATTCAGTTTTTTGCCCAAAGGTTCCTGCCTGCGCCACTGACGTGTCTTTGATACAAGGGCCTATCGTAATGTTCTGGCCAACCCCATCCACCGTACAGCAAGTAGTCGGGTTGGCCTGCCGGGTTATTCATCACAGATCTTGCAAGTATTTTCTCCTAGTCTTCGAAGTCAGTCCAGTTGCCGCCAAACGCTTCCTCCGGTTGGATGATTGCTATCACTTTTGGGCTGGCATGGTTGGCCACATAGAGCGCCTAGTATGCCGCCACACCATCAGCGCATAGATAGAGAAGGCTGAATCTCAATGACCCATGACTCTCCGCAACATCCTGCTTGCGCTCCATTATTAACCATACACAAAACGGCGGTTTGTGCCGAGCTGAAGCGAATATCAACGAAGACATGTATTTTTTATGGAAAATTAATCATAATAAGTGAACGGGTTTAATTCGTGCGGGCTTCTCCAGTCGATCCCGTATTTTTCTTTAAGAATTTTTTTCTTCTTCGGCCATATTTCATAAAATCGTCCACGCCTATGGCCGTTCTTCATTGGTGCTAATTCTTTGTCTAGTTCTTTTTTTATAGCCAAGTATTTAGACGAATATTCGACAGGATCGACTAGGTCGCCACCAATGCCGATACCATAGTATCCTCGCGTGATTCTATTCAATAATATATTGTTACCGCTTGCATCTTTTGTTTCTGTGCAGACAATCATTCTGTAAAAGCGCGTTCCCATTATTTGTATCATATCTTTATATATAAATATAAAAAGCGAGAAGATAGATATACTGATTATCGCGACTAACGCTAATAATCCTGTCTTAATAATCTTGCGAATCATAGTCATTATATGCTCTGTTTTACTTCCTGAACCCAAATTTTTTTTAAAAATCCTACTTGTGCATAGCCTGTTGAAGCTCATTATCAAGATCTTGAATATTTGCATCCAAAGCATCCATCTTAGATTCAATATCTGAAGTTGCTGATTGTACCTCAGGAATAACTTCTCGCCAATCAGAATATCAATCCGAAAATTTTTCTTCTTTGCTTTTTAATTCATCGGCCGCATTTTTCAATTCATCAATTGAAGATCTTAAGTCGATCAATGTTGATTCAAGGCATACCAGCTCACTCCGACTACTGGTTGATACCCTGATTGAAACGAGGATCATTCTCAAATTCTGAGCGAAACTGTTTCGAGAGTTCATGGTTTACACTTAAATAGCTCTGAAATCAAGGAATAGTCTTCGCAAGTTCAAAGAGCCTACCACCCAACCGCCAACCTCAAAAGATGACTGTAATTCCCTGAGGAGCAAAACAGAATCCACAAATAAAGCCAGTGACAAAACGCCGGGTATTGGTGCTCTCCACTAACCCGAACCACTGAAGAAACCAGTCGACTATCAAAGGCAAAGCCATAACTACTGCTAAAAGAATCGGTACAGTGTTTACTACCCCCAGTGCGATGCATATAAAAGAAGCAACAACTCCGGTAACCAGCCCAGTACATCTGGCGCAAAGAGGAAGCACAAACGAACCAAAGCGAAACGCCCTTTCAGGTCGCAAATTGCAAAGAGGAGCTTGCCCGAATTGCTTAAAACGCTTGACCACTATGAGTCCGATAATGAGCAACAAAAGCAGAGCACTAACACCACAATTATCCACATCGGAATAAACATCAAACACCTCCCTGTAACGTTTAGGTGACAAGCATAGGCTTTCCTCAAGCTGCTCAGAGGAGACTCATGCAATGCTTTTTTCGAAAAAGCCCACAACCTCTTCATGAGTATATCACTGTTGCAAGGACAAAAGCTGTCATAGGTGTTACTTTATTTTCCGAAAAGTAAACTTCAAATTAACACGTTGGTTCACTAGTGTCCGGTTGTTGAAAAAACAAATCCTTATAATAGCATATAAAACAACGTCTTGCAGCTATTTTTCAGTGTAATCGATTTGAAAATGCTTGTTATCTTCCATCATTTCATGAATAATAAAAAAGGAATGATTGA
>CAJAOR010000196.1 GCA_903942355.1 uncultured Chlorobiaceae bacterium
TATTGTTCATTTCAAAGACCTTTGAACCATCAGGATTCCTCAAAACAGAGCTCCTGAAGACATACTCAAACCGTTCAAAAACATTTTCACCGAGGCTGGTGAACAAGCGGGATATTTTCATGGATGCTCTCCGGAATCAGATATGGTAAAAAAAGGGTAACTCTTTTTATCATAAAGAGTTACCCTTTCAAAAAAGTCAATAATTTTATCGCCAATTATTTCATTGACATAAGCGACAATATAACCTCAGAGAGGTATCAGCCAATCAATTATTGAATTTTTTTTGTTCGAAAGCCATAAATTTTTCCGCCCTCATACCAAACAAAAACCGGTCAGGCCAAAAAAAGTTCACGCTCGCTTTTGCGACGTTCCGTCAGCCCGTCAAGCACTTTACCCTTTGCCCTGTTCCGCATAAAAAGCTCATGCGCCGCACCAGCCCGGTCAGCAGCATTAAGTTTTTTCAGCAAGGTTGAACTCTTCAATGACCCAATCGTACGCTTTCCCCCTGGACACACATAGGTCACAAGTCGCAAGCCCTCATACTTGCGAATAAGATCAAGGCCTTTTTCACTGATCTGCATCATCATGCTCAATCTTTAGAAGTTGCCTTGTCAAACCGTAATCGTTTTTTTTACCGGTATGTTCCTGAGTGTTTCGACAAGAAAATCCCAGAATTTCCCGACGGATGAAATACTGACCTTTTCATCCGGAGAGTGAGGATAGCAAATGGTCGGGCCAAAAGAGATCATCTCCCAATGCGGATAGGCGCTGCCTAAAATCCCGCATTCGAGACCGGCATGAACAGCCCTTATCTCAGGAATTTGTTTGAATTGTTCATGATAGACTCCCTGCATGATGTTCAGGATCGAAGAAGTATGCTCGGGCTTCCAGCCGGGATAGCGGCCGTCAAATACCGAGTCGGCCCCGGCAAGGTCAAAGATGCTCCTGATCATGGTTTCAAGATCATTTCTGGCAGAATCAACCGAACTCCGGAGCAGCATTTCAATGCTCATAACGCCATTTCCTGCTTGAACAACGGCAAGATTGTTGGACGTTTCAACCAGGCCTGCAATCATATCGCTCATGCGCATCACGCCATTCGGACAGGCATAGAGCGCACGCAGAAATCGAACAAAAATCCCCTCTTCAATAACCGACTCAGGCACACTGGCAAAAACGGCCTCAATCTTCAGGGTTGGTTCGACTGCCGACAGCTCCTCTTTTATGGCAGCAGCAAGAACAGCGAGGCTATCGAGAAACTCCTGCGCCTTCAAGCCCAAAAGGGCTACATGGGCAAACGATTCGCGAGGAATCGCATTTCGGAGGCTTCCCCCATTGACCGAAGCCAGCAGCAACCCATGATGCAGATGCCCGTGATACAGGATACGATTCATGATCTTGTTGGCATTGCCACGGCCAAGATGAATATCCAAGCCGCTGTGGCCACCCTTCAGGCCGGTTACCTCAATCATGAAACCCCTCCACTCCCCCGGCAGCGCCTGATGGCGGCAACTTAAAGTCATCGTCCCGTTGCTCCCGCCGGCACATCCGATAAAGAGCTCACCCTCATCTTCCGAATCCAGATTCATAAGGATATCTCCCTTGAGCAGGCCGGGTTTGAGCCCAAAGGCTCCCGTCATGCCGCTCTCCTCATTACTGGTAAACAGCGCTTCAAGAGGGCCGTGCAGTAACTCTCTGGATTCCAGTACAGCCATTGCCGCAGCAACACCCATGCCGTTATCGGCACCCAGGGTTGTTCCATTGGCACGCACCCAGTCACCATCCAGAACGGGTTCAACAGGGTCTGTTGCAAAATCATGGCGCTTGCCGAGATTCTTTTGCGGCACCATATCAAGATGCCCCTGCAAAATCACCCCTTTCCGGTTTTCCATTCCGGGAGCCGCAGGCTTGCGGATGATGACATTGCCAGCCTCGTCAACAATGCTCTCCAGCCCAAGATTCCTGCCAAACCCAGCGATAAATTCCCTGATTTTTTCCTCATGCCCGGAAGGCCGGGGAATTTGGGTCAGACGGTAAAAATTGTTCCAGACCTCCCGGGGGGAGAGCTGCAAAATATAGTTGTTCATCAATACTTGTCATTATTATTGACAATTGACAGTTTTCCATTGTAAATCCCAAGTTATAAAAATGCGTGAAGAAGGCGACCCTTCTTCACGGCAAAGTATCACTTGGTGATACGATTAGTTTGAAGATTGAAACCGACTATTTTTTTTGCATCTGGAGTACCATCAGCTCTCTGTGGCGTGTAGTCATATTCAAATTCAGCAAAACTCAGCGTTACGTTTTCAGTTAAACGATCTTCTCCACCGTTACTGCCCATAGTAAGAGAAGTAATGAAAACCTCTCTTAGTTTAACAACGACATATTCAATAGCATATTCACCACCTTTACGCACCGTTAAAATCGCATCTGGATGTCGAGTGCCGTCACAAACACTTTTAATCAATACATTAGATGAAGAATCTGCGTGTTTGGAAAAGCTGATATCTTGCACACTCACTTTACCTGCACCACCGCCAGCATGGATACTGCCACTTTGAGCCATGCCCCAACTCCATGCCAAAACATCAATCTCACCCGCATGAGTTTTATCAGTAGATTCACCCTTAAGGGAGCCAATTCTTATAAACATATCTACAGCCATTTCAACCTCCTCATTTATCTGCTTAAGTTAAACTACAAGTTGCCATCCCTTTTAATATGTCCCTAATTGAGTCGCGGGTTCAGCTCCTTCAATGCCGTCTGGAGATCACGGTCATTCTCTATCAGAACTTTCAGGCTCCTTGTCCGATAGGTACTCTTATCAACCGGGTTTTGAAGCTTCAGCAGGATATCTCTGGCAATTTTTGCATAACCTTTCAAACGCCCATTGATTGCGCTCTGCTTGTTGGTATTGACAAGAAAGGCAGAAAGACTTCTGGCATGCATCGAAGCCATCACCAGATTGCGATAGTACCATCTCAGAGCATAATTTTTGCGTCCTTCAGCAACAGGCACAAAAAGTCGGGGCGACCATAATACCCTGCTGTTTTCATGACCGTACAAAACGTCTCCGGGTTGCTGCTGTTTTATTAAAATAACGTTTTGTGTTAAATCAGGCAGTACCAGAGTCTTCTTCCACGATGGATTCCAGCTCGCCAAGGCTTCGAGAGCCTGGTGAATGTCATCTCCCTGCTGCACAACACGTCCTTCATATTCTCTATCTCCGCTTGCTACCGCAGCAACAGAAAAGAGCTGATCAGTATATCCATTCGTACAGTTTATCGCTTCCTGACACAATGCATCCAGACATTGCTCACTTAACGCCCTCAGTGAATATGGCATAACCTCTCCATTCTGAGACCGTAATGAAAAAACAGATTGATAGCGAGCTTCGAGTGCTCTATCGACAGCCTCCTCAATATTCTGGCAGTCACGCAACCTCAGGGTACAAACCAAGGCAACGCCATGACGATAAAAAAAACCTTCAAATGAAATCCCCTTGGCTAGATGTGAATCGCTTGACCAAGGTAACGTAACATCCAGTTTCAAAGACTTCCGAAAGGGAATCAGGCTATTCAGGCAATCACCGGAAAGCGTAGACGGGTCAGTACGCAAAGGGTCAACGTTGCTCAGGTAATACTTCCAGAACCAGTTGGTCTCTGCTGTTTTCTTTTCCCAGGGATAAGTCAACTGGGATGTACCCGAAGAGAGTTCAACAAATTTTTTCGTATATGCTGTTCGTCGGGCAAAAAAGCCGTACGGAACTTTTTCGGTTACCGCATCATCAAAAAGATGAAAAAAAGTCCGGGTACAGATAAAGGACAGATTCAACTGATTAATTATCATTTGAATTATGAAGTTGATTTGATAAATTTCCCTTTGACTTCATTCTGTTGGCCTGTCGCTCAGAGATACATGCCAAAACTCAAAATTGGCATGTATCTCTGAGCGACGCTTCCCCGCAGGGGTTGGAAACCTTGAATGCCGGCGAATCCTACGGGGTTCGCCTTTTTTTATCTCTATATCGCTGCACGAACAACACACTCCTTGACCGCATCAAAATCAATGCGCTCCCTGACTGTTTTCTGAGGTTTCACAATAAATCCGTCCACTTTGGCCCATGATACCGCAACCAATCCTGTGCCCTGCGGTTTTTGTGCTATGCCTTTATCAATGGTTTCAAGAATACTGTTGAGCTCAGCAGGTGTCGCTCTATTTATCTTTTCTTCAAACTCATCATAGAGTTCGGTTACCTGTTTCTGCCAAAGCGCATCAATAAAGGGAATAATCCAAAACTCCTTTTTTCCCAGACCGTCAGGCTCTATCGACCATCCCATCTCCTTTGAGTCCGTTATGGTTACCCTTACCAACACAACACTGTCGATGCCTTTCCTGACCATTTTTCTCAGAAAAA
>CAJAOR010000197.1 GCA_903942355.1 uncultured Chlorobiaceae bacterium
AACGCCGAAGCAATTCTCATAGCCTTGAAAATACCGTACCGGGTGCTTTTGCTCTGCAGCGGCGACATCAGTGCCAACGCGACAAAATGTTATGACATCGAGGTCTGGTCGCCGGCTGAACAGAAATATCTTGAAGCATCGAGTTGCTCAAACTTTGAGGATTACCAGGCGCGGCGCGCCAACATCCGCTTCAAGCCCGAGAGTAACGCAAAACCGGAGTTTGTGCACACCCTCAATGGCTCAGGCCTGGCGACCTCGCGACTTATGGTCTCCCTGCTTGAGCATTATCAGACTGCGGAAGGCTCTGTCATGGTTCCAGAGGTCTTGCGGCACTATACACGCTTCGACGAGATTTCTCAGGCTGCCGAGTGAGCTGTTGAAGCCCGACCGCCCAGAAAATCCCTGACCATACGGCTGACCCGTTCAACATCAATAAGAAAAGCGTCATGGCCGTATGGTTCGTCAAGGTAGAGAATATTTGATTTCGGCATAAACCGGGCCAACTCCTCCTGCTCCTCTTTCGGGTAGAGAATATCTGAATTGATAGAGAGTATCTCCACAGGAAGCTGTATGGAGCGCAAGACATCTTCATAGGCGCCTCTACCCCGCCCGAGATCGTGCATATCCATCGCTTTGGTGAGGGTAATATAGGTATTGGCATCAAAACGCTCGACCAGCTTCCGACCCTGATGGTGCAGATAGCTTTCGGCCTTAAAAGTTGTTGTGCCTTGCTGCAGCTCCCGGCCGAACCGTAGCTGAAAGTTTTCGAAGCTCCGGTAACTGCACATGGCCATCATCCTTGCTGCGGCAAGACCCATGGCTGGAGGATGACCTTCTGCGTACCAGCCATTGTTCCAGTCACGATCGGCATAGATCGCCTGCCGTTGTGCTTCACTCTGCGCTATGCACCATGCCGAATGACGACCGGAAGCACCCATCGGCATAAGAGCCTGAACAATGTCCGGATAGAGAGTGCCCCATTCAAGAACCTGCATGCCACCAAGAGAAGCGCCGACCGCAAGTTTGACCCGGTCAATGCCGAGTCCGGCAAGCAAAAGACGCTGTACCTCTACCATATCCCTGATCGTGATCAAAGGAAAATCGGGACCATAATGACTGCCGGTGAGAGGATTGAGAGATACAGGGCCTGTTGTGCCGTAACAGCTTCCAAGCACATTGCTACAGATGATGAAATCAACGCTTTCGTCGAAAGCGCCTCCCCGGGAAAACATCCCTTCCCACCAGCCGTCCGCATCAGCAGAGCCGGTAAGGGCCTGGCAGATGAGCACCACATTGTCTTTCCGTGCATTCAGCGTTCCCCATGTCCTGTAAGCCACCCGCACAGAAGGGATTACGCTGCCAAACTCGGTCGTAAAGGGTTCATTTGAGTCAAAATAATGCGTTTTTTCGGAAATCAGCTCCGTATATGCTCTCATGCGCTTCATGTCAATTTTGTAATAGCTTGTTCTAAATGCAGATAAACGGAAACCGCCAAAGCTCCATAAGTGCAGGGATAACCCTCTGAATAAATAGAGAGTTACAGGATAATATCTGAAGAAAGGTATGAACCCGAAAGAAAGGCATGCATACCATCATCATTCCCGGTCTTTATGCCGGGATGGAATTGGCACCGCTCATTACGGCAATGACGGTTGCCAAGGCTTCTCAGGGCCAGTCCCTCCACCTTTCTGGATGATAGCTTGAAATCTTGGAAAGAACATTTAGTTTGATCAATCTACAACAGGGAATAGTATTTTACAAACAGCCTGAAGGGCC
>CAJAOR010000198.1 GCA_903942355.1 uncultured Chlorobiaceae bacterium
CCCCGGGATAAGTTTGGAGGAAACCTGTTTACTGTCCAAACGGCGTCCGGCATTAAGGCGGCGTGAACTTGATTCAGGCTTTTGTGTGGAACTTGGGAACCTGTCGCCCCGATGTTAAGGGAGAAACGTAAGTGGGAGGCCCCCATGATCGTGAGAGTACCGATGCGGGGCACAGGGGCGGAGCAGCCCGTAGTAGTGATGAAAGTTCCTAACGGAGCTGGAGCAAAGGGGCTGCATCGTCAAGCTTTACAATGAAGTACAACCAGAAATGGGAGGATGCTTTTGAGTGAAGTAAAGCCGTTTAGTATTTCCAAACGACAAGTTTGGGAGGCGTACAAGGTGGTAAAGGCTAACGATGGTGCTGCAGGTGTTGATGGGCAAACGATTGAGGCTTTTGATAAAGATCTAACAAACAATCTTTTCAAACTCTGGAATCGGATGTCGTCAGGCAGCTACTTTCCGCAGCCGGTGCGCCGTGTCGAAATACCGAAGAGCGATGGAGGGTCTCGGCCATTAGGTATTCCTACTGTTTCGGACAGAATAGCTCAGACGGTAGTCAAGCAGATCCTGGAACCGGAGCTGGAAAAGCATTTTCATCCCGATTCGTACGGATACAGACCGGGAAAGTCAGCCAAAGATGCTGTCGGAGCTGCAAGGCAACGATGTTGGCGGTACGACTGGGTGCTTGACCTCGACATCAAGGGTTTTTTCGATAACATCGATCACGACCTCTTGATGCGGGCGGTACGGAAGCATACCGATTGCAAATGGGTGTTGTTGTACATCGAAAGGTGGCTGAAAGCGCCTGTTCAGATGGCCGATGGCACTCTATGTGATCGGGAGAAAGGGACACCTCAAGGCGGAGTTGCTAGTCCAATCCTTGCGAATCTTTTTCTACACTATGCGTTCGATATATGGATGCGGAAAAATTGTCCGGATATCGTATTCGAGCGTTACGCTGATGATGTTATTTGCCACTGCACCAGTGAGACTCAAGCCAAATGGTTAAAAGCAGCGATTGAAAAGCGATTAGCCGAGTGTCGGCTGGAACTTCATCCCGAGAAGACGAATATTGTCTATTGCAAGGATGGTGACCGTCGAGGAAGTTACTACAATGAGCAGTTCGACTTTTTGGGTTATACATTTAGACCCAGAAGATCTAAGAACCGTCATGGAAAGTACTTCATCAATTTTAGCCCGGCAGTAAGCAACAAAGCGACAAAATCACTACGAGGAACTATTCGGGAGTGGCGCTTACATTTGCGCAGTGACAAAAGTCTGGAAGACTTGGCTCGTATGTTTAATCCCGTCCTCAGGGGTTGGATAAACTACTTCAAAAGCTACTACATGTCAGCAATGTACCCGACTCTTCGCCACCTTGACCGCATATTGGCGAGGTGGGCGATGAGGAAATACAAAAAACTGAGAGGGCATAAAAGGAAGGCACAACAGTGGATAACCCGAATAGCGGGTAAAGAACCAAAGTTGTTTGCTCACTGGCAGCTTCTCCAGGGAACGGTTTGACGATAGGAGCCGTATGAGCTGAGAGGTTCACGTCCGGTTCTGTGAGAGCTCACGGGTGAGATTCCTCTGCGCTACTCGACTTGTCGTCTGTTTTCAGAGTAAAGCTGATGCGGAGAAATTCCGCAC
>CAJAOR010000199.1 GCA_903942355.1 uncultured Chlorobiaceae bacterium
AATCTGGCACTCCTTTCTGAAGTACGCCCCATGAATGTCAATCTTATTGGTGTTGGCGCAGGGTATAGCTATGTGGTGTCAGGCCCTACGCACCAGTGTTATGAAGACATTACGCTGATGCGGGCCTTGCCAAATTTTCAGCTATTTTCCCCGGCAGACCATGTAACTGCGGTCTCTCTTTTTGATTGTTGCATCACGAAAATGGGTCCAAAATACCTTCGTCTTGATGCTCAAGTGCTTCCGGTACTCTATCAGGAATCTTCTCCTGATCTTGAAAAAGGATTTCATATTCATCGTACAGGTAAAACGGTTTGTTTGTTAGCGACGGGCTTCATGCTCCACACTGCACTTAAAGTAGCTGATAATCTTGAGGCTTTAGGGCTATCCGTCGGTGTGATAGATCTTTTTGACCTCTCAACCTTTGCGGTTGAACGACTTCATGAGACGCTCGCTTCTTTTTCCGGTATCGTCACGCTTGAGGAAGGGTTTCGTGGACGTGGCGGTATGGATGCAATGATGTTTGAATTCATTTCCCGACGAGGCACAAATGCAAAAATGCTTAATATCGGTGTTGAAGGTGCTTATCGTTTTGAGCTTGGCAGTCGTAACGAATTACATGAGCAGGTTGGTATTGGACCAGAAATTGTTCAGCAACAAGTGACCTCTTTTTTGCAATCACTTTCAAAATAATATTGGTGAAAACGAGATGAAATTTCCCCTGATGCGTAACAATATCCTGCGTGAAGATCTTGACGCAGTGATTGAACATCTCAAGCAGGATGATCCCATACTTACCCATAGCGCCAACGTTCGGGCCTTCGAATCCGAATGGTCCGAATGGCTTGGCGTGAAATACAGTGTCTTCGTCAATTCTGGTGCATCCGCCAATCTTTTAACAATGGCTGTTCTTAAAATCCGGCATCCAGAAGGCGGCGAAGTTATCACGCCTCCACTGGGTTGGGTTTCAGACGTGGCTTCAGTTCTTCAAAACGGGTTTACCCCGGTTTTTGCAGATATTGACTCTCATACGCTTGCTATGGATTCGGAACAGATTCTCGCCAAGATAACTGAAAAGACAAAAGCTGTTTTTCTCACCCATGTCCAGGGTTTTGATGGGCTGACCGACAAACTGCTTGATGAACTTAACCGACGGAATATCCCTCTTATTGAAGATGTTTGCGAGTCACACGGTGCGACACATCATGGCACCAAACTGGGCAATTTTGGCTGGATATCGAACTTTTCCTTTTACTATGCTCACCATATGAGCACGATAGAAGGAGGTATGGTCTGCACCAATGACCCTTTAGTTTACCAACAGGCTCGCATGTTGCGCTCTCACGGTATGGTTCGTGAAGCCACGGATCTCTCTGTGCGTGAAGCATATCGGATAGAAAATCCGGAGCTGAATCCGGATTTTATCTTTGCTTTTCCAGCCTACAACACTCGCAATACTGAGATTGGAGGCATAATGGGACGTAGTCAGCTTAAACGGCTTGATCAGGGAGTTAAGCGTAGAACAGAAAACCTGTTGCGATTCCTGAACCAGATTGATTCCTGCAAGTATCGCACGGATTTTAAAATTGAGGGATCGAGCAACTATGCTTTCAACCTTATTTTAAAAGAGGCGGATGATAGGCTTGTAGAACGGCTTATGCAGAAGATGCGTGAATCCGGTGTTGAATTTCGCAGAGGAAGTGCAGGTGGTGGCAATCAAATCCGTCAACCATATCTGAAAGGGATTGTTCCTGAAGGTCACCATCTTGATTTTCCTCAAACCGAGCATGTCCATTTTTATGGGTTTTACATCGGCAATTTTCCTGATTTAAAGGACGAAGAAGTCGATGAGCTTTGTGCAATATTGAACGCAGTTTAAGGTGGGCGTGACAACAGCGATAATTCTCGCAGGTGGCTTGGGGTCAAGGCTCCGCACAACAGTGCCTGACTTGCCGAAGCCTATGGCGCCGATTGCAGGCCGCCCCTTTCTTGAACACCTGCTTGATTACTGGATTATGCAAGGCATTGACCGATTTGTACTCTCCGTTGGTTATCGGCATGAGATCATCATTGAATATTTTGGTAACAACTATAAAGGTGCGAAACTTGATTATGTCATTGAGTCGAAACCACTCGGTACTGGGGGTGGCTTTTTGCTCGCAGCCGAAAAAATCGGAAAGGAAGAGCGGTTTTTACTCTTGAACGGTGATACCTATTTTGCGGTGAATCTGGAAGAGTTGGAGGAATTTGCTACGGTAAATGATGCTGACTGGTGTTTTTCTCTCTTCAGTACGAAGGAAGAGGGGCGGTATATGGGGATGGGGGTTTCGGCACAAGGCCAGGTCACTTCACTCCAGACAGGGGCAACATTTCCGGACCGTTTGGCAAACGGTGGCGTTTACTTGATTCAGCCACGGGCATTATTAGGGCTCTCGTTTATTGCTGGAGAC
>CAJAOR010000200.1 GCA_903942355.1 uncultured Chlorobiaceae bacterium
CACTAAGCATTGTTGTAACTTGTTTCATGGTCTGGAACTCCTTGTGGATAGGGCTGATATCAATCGTTTGGTCACTTTTAATATCACCGTTTCTCAAGTGTTTTTCAGACCTTTTTTGCTTTTAACCGGACACTACTGATTTTGAGTGAGCTTTATGGTAACTTTAAGGTAATTTTACTATAAAAGCATGTTAAGTGGAGAATAATTTATTGGAACAGGATACGTGATACTGACTTGATTAAGATTTCAGCTGTGACTGAAGGTGCTTGTGCTTTATAAAAAACTTTTGCTCAAAAACCCTCTAGTTCGTGTTTAACCGATACAATAAAGAAATTTGTCTTTTTTTGATGTTTCATATACTGGCCCCGCTATTTCTGGTCTTACCTCGTTGTTGGTGACCGGCCTTGTGGTTATCACTCAGAAATGGCATGGCAAGCACTCTCATGACACCCTCAATGGTCCGCAAAAGTTTCATGATTGTCCCACCCCGAGAGTGGGCGGGGTAGCGATTTTTCTTGCTCTTGTTGTTGCCTGCTTTGTTTCACCCAATTCCATGTCCACCCTGCTTTGGCCAATGGTGATTGCCAGCCTACCAGCTTTTGCAGCGGGCCTGACTGAAGACCTTATCAAAACAGTCAAACCCTTATATCGTCTTCTTGCTACGATGGTCAGCGGTGTTGCGGCATGGTGGCTTACCGGTTACAGCTTGAGCCATCTTGAAATTTCGGGAGCATACTCCATCCTTGTTTATCTGCCTGTATCGGTAGCATTTACCGCTTTTGCAGTGGCCGGTGTCGCTCATTCCATCAACATGATTGACGGCTTCAACGGTTTGGCATCAGGCACCATCATGCTCATGTTTTTGGGATTAGGATTGATAGCATTTGATGCCGGTGATACAGAACTGGCGCAGTTGTGCCTGACGATGATTGTTGTCATAACCGGCTTTTTTGTTTTTAATTTCCCCTTTGGCAAAATATTTCTGGGTGATGGCGGAGCATATCTGGTTGGATTTCTGCTTGCATGGGTAGCCGTGATGCTCCCCATGCGCAATCCGGAAATCTCCATCTGGGCCCCGCTCCTGGTATGCGCCTATCCCGTTAATGAAGCCGTCTTCACTATGGCACGCCGCTTAGTGGGCAAAGTATCCGTTGGTTCGCCCGACAGCAAGCACCTGCACAGCCTTATTAAAATAAAGATTGTCAGTTGCTATTTCGGGCATTTCCAGACAAAAATGCGCAACAGCCTTGTTGCTCCGTTCTGCTGGATCTATGCAGCCCTTGTTTCCTGCATTGCTATCTGGCAGTACACCAACACAAATGTTCTCATTACCGCCTGGGTTATCAGCTTCTTCCTTTATGTCATTCTTTACATTCGACTGAAAGGCCTGCCAACTTCTGCAACTCATTCCAGAAAAACAGACGCTTCACCCGCAGTGGTCAGTCGTGTCGGTGAAGTGAACGGTTTATTGCAACAGCAAGAGGGATAGCATTTCTAAAAATTCAGAACAACCGTATCATTAATGGACAATAATATTCAAGCATCGGAGCAGATGGACGACGAAATAAACCTCTTTGACCTCGCCATCACCCTTGCCAAACACAAAAAAATGATCCTTGGAGCCCCACTGGTTGCAGCCATTATTGCCACAATCTTCAGCCTCTTCAGCCCCAACATTTACACCGCTGATACAAAAATACTTCCCCGCCAGTCACCGTCAGGCGCGGTATCGGCGGACATCAAAAATCCTACCGAAGTCTTTGTTGAGATGCTGAAAAGCCGGATGCTGCAGAACGACATGATCAGGCGATTCAACCTGCAGGCAGTTTACGAAACCAAAACACCCGGCACAACACTCCAGGCACTTGCAGCAGCAACAACCGTAAAAGCAGGTAACGATGGCATTATAGCAATCTCCGTTGACGACAAGAACCCTCAGCGCGCAGCACTGCTTGCTAACGGTTACGTTGATGAGTTGCAGCGTATGACCCAGCTCGCTGACGTTAGCGGAGCCTCACAACGTCGCATTTTCTACGAAAAACAGCTCGTGCAGGCAAAACAAAGCCTCGGCGACGCTGAATTTGCCGTGAAGGAGCTTCAAGAAAAGAACGGACCAATCCAGCTTAATGTGCAAGCGGAAGCATTTGTTAGGGCCAGTGCTGAACTGAAATCTCAGATAGCCATGAAAGAGGCTGAACTTGGCGCCATGCGCACCATTCGCACCTTTGCTGCCGACAATAACCCAGACTACATCCGTATCCAGCAACTGTTGGTAGGGCTGCGCGAACAGCTTTCCATGATGGATGCCGAAATGGTAACAACCGCCAAAATCCCCGAAGCAGGGCTCGAATACATTCGCAAAACCCGCGACCTCAAATATGCCGAAACCATCTGCAAACTGCTCTCAAAACAGTTCGAAATGGCCAAAATTGATGATGCGTATGGAAGTTCAGTCGTCCAGGTGCTCGACAAGGCCATCGCCCCCGAACAAAAGTCCAAACCAAAGCGCAGCAAAAATATCTTGCTCGTCGCTGTAGCAACCGGATTTCTCGCCATACTTTGGGCATTCATAACCGAAGCCCTTCAAAACGCCAAAAAAGACACCGAAACCCAAACCCGGCTCAACACCCTGAAAAACTACCTCCGCTGGAACTAATCCCCTTAGGGGTACGGCATGCCGTGCCCCTACAAGGCCATCATCCGTAAGGGCTCGCCACACACCGTGCCCCATCCACCATCCCGTACGGGCACGGCATGCCGTGCCCCCCATTATCAAAATATGCACTCCACTCCCTCCCTACCAGCGCTCCTCAAGCGCCTCTGGCACCACATCAGCCCAAGGCGGCGGGCACAATTCGGGCTGTTGCTCGTGTTGATGGTCAGCGCATCCTTTGCCGAAATTCTCAGCATCGGCGCCGTACTTCCGTTTATTGCCGTGCTTACCTCACCTGAGCGGATATTTCGGCTCCCCGCAGCGCAGCCATTCATCGAAGCTGCAGGCATAACGAGCGCCACCCAACTGCTGCTGCCGCTCACCATCACCTTCGGCGTTGCCGCTCTGATCTCCGGCGCCATGCGCCTGCTGCTTCTCTGGGTCAGCACTCGCCTCTCTTTTGCAACAGGCGCTGACCTCAGTATCAGCATCTACCGCCGCACTCTTTACCAGCCCTACGCCGTCCACGTCGCCCGCAACAGCAGCGAGGTAATCAACGGTATTTCAGGTAAGGCCAACGGAGTCATTTACAGTACTGTCGTGCCGCTTTTGACACTCATCAGCTCCAGCATGATGCTGTTAGCTATTCTCCTCGCACTGTTGACGGTCGACCCCGTTATTGCGCTTGCCGCCTTTGGCGGCTTTGGCCTCATCTACGCTGGCATCATCAAACTCACACAAAACCAGCAGTTGCTCAACAGCCAGTGCATCGCCCGTGAATCCACACAGGTCATCAAATCATTGAAGGAGGGGTTGGGCGGCATACGCGACGTCCTGATTGATGGCAGCCAGTCTGCCTACTGCCAGGTTTACCGCAACGCCGACCACCCTTTGCGTAAAGCGCAGGGGAATAACATGTTTATTGGTCAAAGTCCTCGATTCGGCATCGAAGCACTTGGCATGATGCTCATCGCCCTGCTGGCTTATGCGCTTTCGCAGCAACCCCATGGCATTGCGAAAGCCATTCCCGTTCTCGGCGCGCTCGCACTTGGCGCTCAGCGTCTGTTGCCCGTACTCCAAGGCGCTTACAACTCATGGTCAACCATACAGGGAGGGCAGGTCTCGTTGAGCGATACACTCGAACTGCTCGATCAGCCTCTGCCCGACTATGTCGATCAGCCACCAGGCCAACCGCTGCCGTTTCGCCACCAGATTACACTGAACAATCTCTCGTTCCGTTACAGTGCGCAAACGCCCCTGGTGCTCAGCAACCTTAACCTAGCGATAGCAAAAGGGAGCCGCATCGGCTTCATCGGCGTCACCGGCAGCGGCAAAAGCACCCTGCTCGACATCATCATGGGCCTCCTGCAAACCACAGAGGGCGATATCAAAATCGACGCCCAACCCCTAAGCGCAAACAACAACCGGGCATGGCAGGCACATATTGCCCATGTGCCCCAAGCCATCTTCCTCGCTGACAGCACCATCGAAGACAACATCGCCTTTGGCGTTCCAAAATCTAAAATCGACCACAATCGTGTCAAGCAAGCCGCCCGCCAGGCACAGATTGCCGACATCATCGAAAGCTGGCCGAAGAAGTATCAAACCTATGTTGGCGAACGCGGCATCCGCCTCTCCGGAGGCCAGCGCCAGCGCATCGGCATCGCCCGAGCCCTCTACAAGCAGGCTGACGTCATCATCTTCGACGAAGCCACCAGCGCCCTCGACAACGAAACTGAACAGGCCGTAATGCATGCAATCGAAAGCCTTGGCGAAGACCTTACAGTCCTCATCATTGCCCACCGGCTCACAACTTTGAAAAACTGCACACAGATAGTGGAACTGGCCGACGGGGGGATCAAACGCATTGGTACTTATCAAGAGATCATAACCAACGTAAGGGCGGGCAACTCTGCCGCTCCGCAACCTTCCGTGTTGTGGTGAATACTATCACCCGATAAGGTACTGCCTTTCCTTTCGTAATAACTAAGTTGGTTAGAAATTATATGGACGCCTTGTTCGTTAATCCAGACTCCTCAGCTCAAGCCTATCAGGATCTGGCAAAAGTTTATTCAGCCATAGAACCACCAACATGGGCTCTGCTTTTGGCTGAATCCTGCAGGGCAAAGAATTTCAGTGTAGGTATTCTTGATTGTGACGCTGAAAGATTGACTTTGGAGGAGTCCGTTAAAAGAGTTGATGAGTTACGGCCTCGTCTTGTGGTTTTTGTTCTTTATGGCCAGAATCCTAACTCTGGAACGACAAGCATGATTGGCGCATTAACATTGGCTAAGGCTCTCAAAGAACAGCATCCTCAGTTTAAGATTTGTTTTGTTGGATCACACGTTAGTGCTTTGCCGTATGAAGTGCTCGCTCATGACTGTGTTGATATTGTGCTTCTTAATGAGGGTGTCTACGCCCTGCATAATCTTCTTCGAAGCAATCTCAATAAGGATTTGCAGCATATTAAGGGAATTGGTTACAAGAAACCAGGATTGTCGGGTCATACAATCTCGTTAATTAACCTTCCCCAGTGTGTTGTTCCTCAAGAACGGATGGATCAGGATCTGCCTGGATATGCTTGGGATCTACTTCCTTACAAGGAGAAACCTCTTGACCTTTATCGCGCACATTTCTGGCATGCTGAATTTGACCATGCAAAACGAACACCCTTTGCAGCTATCTATACCTCCCTTGGTTGTAATTTCGGTTGCGATTTTTGTATGATTAACATCATCAACAGGGTCGATAATGGGAATGAAATAAGTGCCGCCGACTCACGGGGGATGCGTTTCTGGAGTCCCGAATGGGTAAGGCGCGAGATGCGAAAACTTGCTGAAATGGGTGTCCGCACCTTGCGCATCAGCGATGAAATGTTTTTTTTCAACAGTAAATACTATGAGCCAATCCTTCAGAATATTATCGACGAAGATTTTGGTTTTAATATGTGGACCTATTCACGAGTAGATACTGTGCGGCGAGATGCTCTTGATCTTTTTAAAAAGGCGGGTGTCAACTGGTTGGCTCTTGGAGTTGAAGCAGGCAATCAGTCTGTA
>CAJAOR010000201.1 GCA_903942355.1 uncultured Chlorobiaceae bacterium
CACAGTCTTGCCTGGCAATCGATGTTTAACAATTTCCTCAAGAATTATGCAGAGTTAAACAACGAAACGTACTTTCCTTTTGACCCTGCCCACGACTATCACAAGTATGTAGACGGCAAACCTCGCATGGAGGGTGTTAAAAGCTTTCTTTCGTCGCGTGATATTGAACTCCCTTTTGGGGAACTGGATGATGATCCGGAAAGAAATACGGTCTGCGGTCTTGGAAATCGCAAAAACAGCCTCTTTACCGAAATCCTCATCAAGGAAGGCCCTGAGGTCTACACCTCATCGGTTGACCTGATCAACATCCTCATATCGAAAGGCATCAGGATTGGTATCGCTTCATCAAGCTGCAACTGCCAGCTCATCCTGAAACTTGCTAAACTAGAACATCTCTTTGAAACCCGTGTGGACGGCACGGTTTCCATTGAGCTTGGCCTCAAGGGAAAGCCGAATCCCGATATCTTCATCATGGCAGCCAAAAACCTTGGCCTGGAACCGCACGAATGTGTTGTTATTGAGGATGCCATTTCCGGTGTTCAAGCCGGTGCCAGAGGCAATTTCGGTCTGGTGCTTGGTATTGCACGTGACATCGAAGGCTCAAAACTAAAGGAACAGGGCGCCGATATTGTTGTCGGTGACCTTGGCGAAATTACCTATGAAGAGATAGATCGCTGGTTCAGAAAGGGGCTTGAGTTTGATGGGTGGAACCTGACCTATACCGATTATTCCTCCAAAGATGAAAAACTTCGCGAAACACTAACCTCGTGCGGCAATGGCTACCTTGGCGTGAGAGGTGCTTATGAGAGCTCTTCCTGTTCCAACCACCACTATCCCGGCACCTATATTGCAGGGATATTCAACAGGGTACCTTCGGAGGTACATGGCCAGACCGTTTACAACAATGACTTTGTCAATACTCCAAACTGGTTGCCCGTAGAGTTCAGGATCGGGGGTGGAGAGTTCATTGAGCCCCTTGGACAGAAAATACTCAGCTACCGCCAGAACATAAGCCTGCGCAACGGTCTTATGGAACGGGATCTTGTTATTCAGGACAACCTTGGCAGAATTACAAGCATCAGCAGTCGCCGGTTTGCAAGCATGGACAATCCGCATCGCTGTGCGCTAAAGTTCACCCTGAAGCCGGTAAATTACAGTGCTGAAGTCGAGTTCCGCTCAGCCATTGACGGCAGGGTGCAGAACAAGAATGTTGCCCGTTACAGCGAGCTGACAAGCGATCATCTGGAGGCTGTGGAGAGCCTTTCGGAAGATCAGCTCATGCTCCTTCATGTCCGTACCAATGTATCGCATTACGACATTGTTACCGGAACCAAAACGAGGATTTTATGCCACGGCAAGCCAGCTGTTGTCGAGAGCTCAACGTTGAGCAACGACCGCTATATCGGTGAGTTGTTCAAGTTGTCACTCAATCCGAACAAAGGCTGCACCATTGAAAAGCTGGCCTCCATTCATACGTCGCTCGATTCAAAGAGCATCAATCCGGTAAAAGCTGCCAGGCTTTCACTGCAAAGTGAAGACTCTTTCGACTCGCTTTTCAAGGCGCATAATGATGCCTGGGAAAAAATATGGAAAAAGGCCGACCTTGTTATAGAAGGCGATCGCTACAGCCAGAAATTGCTCCGCCTGCACACCTACCACATGATGTGCACCGCTTCGCCGCACAATCCGTCCATTGATGCTGGAATGCCGGCACGCGGACTTAACGGAGAGGCTTACCGTGGACATATTTTCTGGGACGAAATCTTTATTCTCCCGTTCTTCAATCGCCACTTCCCTGACATTTCAAAGGCTCTTTTGCTCTACCGTTATAATCGGCTTGATGCAGCAAGGGAGTATGCCAGTGAACATGGTTACAAGGGTGCAATGTTCCCGTGGCAGACAGCAGATGATGGCCGTGAAGATACGCAGATCATCCATTTCAACCCAAAGAGCGGCAGTTGGGGTCCTGATCTCAGCAGTCTGCAGCGGCATGTTTCGATAGCGGTCTTCTACAACGCCTGGCGTTACATCTACGACACCGACGACACGCAGTTCCTTAATGAGTATGGCGCAGAAATGATGTTTGAAATTGCGCGATTCTGGGCATCAATTGCCACCTATTCAAGCGAGACCGGCAAGTACCATATCGAAGGGGTGATGGGACCTGATGAATTTCATGAAGCGCTGCCTGGCAGCGGCAAGGAGGGACTGAAAGATAATGCCTACACCAATATCATGGCTATCTGGCTCTTCGACAAAGCCGCTGAAATCGGCGAAAAAATTGACCCGGTTGTCCTCAAAAGGCTGACGGCGAATATCAAGCTGGATCCTGATGAACTCAAGCAATGGCGTGATATCAGCAGACACATGAATATCCTCATCGACGAGGAGGGTGTGCTTGAGCAATTCGACGGATACAAGAGTCTCAAAGAGCTTGACTGGCCTCACTACCGTGCCCGTTACGGCAATATCCACCGTATGGACAGGATACTTAAAGCAGAGGGTGATTCGCCCGATTTGTACAAGGTTGCCAAACAGCCTGATGTTTTGATGACCTTTTATACTCTCTCCCCCGGTGAAGTAGCCGAGTTGCTTGGAAGAATCGGGTATAAGGTCCCTGACGCGCTGACCTTTGTCAGAAACAATTACGCCTATTACGAACCGCGGACAAGTCATGGTTCGACCTTGAGCAAGGTGGTTCACAGCATCATATCCAGCTATCTGGAAGATGGTCATGAAATGGCCTGGAAATGGTTCTCTGAAGCGCTGAAAAGTGATATTCAGGATACACAGGGCGGCACTACCCAGGAAGGCATTCACTGTGGCGTCATGGCTGGAACGCTTGATACGGTTATCCGTTATTTTGCCGGCATTTCGTTCTACAACGAAAAACTTAATGTGCATCCGAATCTGCCGACTCAATGGAAAAAACTTTCGCTGAGCGTCTGTTTCCGGAAAAACCGCTATATCGTAACCATTGCACAGAACGATATTGTTGTTACCCTGGTCGAAGCAGAGGGTGACGAAGCTCTCGCATGCGTAGCCGGACAGCATATCACCATTAAGAAAGGAGTTGCGTACCACTCCGCTTGAGTAATAAAAAGAATTAAATATAACGCAGGAAGCTGGTATCAAGGCCGGCTTCCTGCATTATATTGAATTGTTAAGTGTTCGTATATTTTTGATCCTTTGTTGACCTATTGTAGACTGCTATGCGCCTGTCCAACTTTCGATATACCCTGCCTAAAACAAAAATAGCCGACGAGCCAGCTTTGCCTAGGGGCAAGTGCAAAATGATGGTACTGAACCGTCGAAAAAAAGATATTGACCATAAATCCTTCGAAGATATCGTCTCCTATTTTAAAAAAGGAGATCTGCTTGTTTTAAACAACAGCCGGGTTTTCCCCGCCAAAATCTTTGGTCAGAAGGAAAAAACCGATGCCAAAATCGAGGTTTTTCTGCTCAGGGTACTCAATAAGGAGGCTGGCTTGTGGGATGTTCTGGTCGATCCTGCCAGAAAGGTACGGGTAGGCAACAAGATCTACTTTGATGAGGATGTGGTTGCTGAAGTTGTCGACAACACCACTTCCCGAGGCAGAACCATCCGGTTCCTCAATCCGGATATCGATGTTTTCAGTCTGGTCGAAAGAATCGGCAATATTCCCCTTCCACCCTATTTCGCCCGCCCGCCCCGCGAATCGGACAAGGAGGACTACCAGACGGTCTATGCTTCCGAAACCGGTGCTGTTGTGGCTCCTATGGCAGGATTGCATTTCACCATGCCAATTTTGGAGAAAATCAAGAAAATCGGGGTAAAAATCCTGCCCATCACCCTTCATCCAAGTCTGAGCACGTTCAATGCCATTGAGGTTGAGGATGTCTCCAAACACAAGATGGATTCGGAATATTTCAATATTCCTTACCAGACGGCAATGGAGATCAATGAGACCAAGGTCAATAAAACAGGCCGGATTATTGCTGTAGGAACAACGACCCTTCGTGTGCTTGAGGCCAATGCCACCGTCGACGGAAAAATAAAATTCGGAAGAGGCTGGACAGACAAGTTTATCTATCCTCCCTATCAGTTCAAGGTTGTTGATGCTCTTCTGACCAATTTCCAGCAGCCGGAAACAACACTGCTGATGGCCGTCAGCGCTTTTGCCGAACACCGGCTGCTCATGGAAGCTTATAAAACCGCACTCAAGGACGATTACCAGTTTCTTGCCTATGGAGATACCATGTTTATCCATTAATCCCCGGTATAATTGACCTCTTATGAATGCCATAGCCATTATAGCCGCAAGTGGTATCGGAAAACGAATGCAGCTCAAGGATGGCCAGAGCAAACAGTTGCTTGAAATCGGCGGGTTTCCGGTTGTCTATCATACCTTAAAGGCCTTTCAGATGGCATCCTCCGTTGGAGCTGTCTATGTTGCAACCACGCTGGAAAACAGGGGAATTCTTGAGGATATGGCCGCTACCAATGGCTTCAGCAAGCTGAAAGCCATTGTCGAGGGAGGAAAGGAACGGCAGGATTCGATTTACAACTGCATCAAGGCGATAGAGCAGGAACGACGCTCAACGGGCAGCAGCAGTAGTCTGGCGGAAACGATTCTGGTGCATGACGGAGCCCGTCCCTTCATCACTCCTGATGAGATCAATGAAATTTCGCGCCTTGCCATGCAACACGGCGCCTGTGTACCGGCAAACAGGCCAAAGGATACCATCAAGTATGTCGGCGAAAATCCCGAGTTTTTTGGTGAAACCCTTGATCGCAGCAAGCTTCTCCAGGTACAGACGCCACAAGGTTTCCGAAGCGGGTTACTGATCCAGGCACATCAGCAGGCTGAGCTTGAAGGATGGTATGCAACCGATGACGCCGCACTGGTGGAGCGCTTTTTTCCGGAACAGCCGATAAAGATTTTCGAAACCGGTTATCACAATATCAAGATCACGACTCCGGAGGATATTCCTGTTGCCGAAGCTATTTTCAGCCAGATATCAGCACGGAGTTAACACTGCAAATAAAAAACAAATAAAACATCTTCTCTGCTTGTTTTTTCCTGAAGCCTATAGTATATTTTCAGCCGGTAAAAATGGTGAGGTAGCTCAGTTGGTTAGAGCACAGGATTCATAACCCTGAGGTCGAGGGTTCA
>CAJAOR010000202.1 GCA_903942355.1 uncultured Chlorobiaceae bacterium
ATTCTGGGGCGCGCTTGTTGGGGCCAGTTTGGCCAGCACTCTGGTATTGCTCGCCCTGATTGACTGGGACACTACCCTGTTGCCCGACTGGGTTGTCTTGCCGCTTGGGATAGCGGGCTTAGCCAGCAGCTATGCCGGGCTGACCCCGCACAGCCTTCTCGCCAGTGCAGCATCTGCCGCCGTTATGCTGGTCCTGCTGGGCGGGTTTGCCTGGGTGTTCCAGCGCATCAGGGGCAAAAGTGGTATCGGTGGCGGTGACCTCAAACTCCTGGCCGCACTAGCCACCTGGTGGGGCGTTATCGGGGTACTTTACGTGGTGGTGTGGGCCAGTCTGGGTACCGTGGTCTGGAATTTGGGATGGCGCCGTTTCAAAGGCCTTAGCCCCCAAGCCGAATGGCCATTTGGTCCCGCCATTGTGGTGGCTGCTCTGCTATGGTACTTGTTGGCTGCTTGAAATTTCCTGTAAAAAAATAAAGACCTACAAGCCGAAACCTGTAAGTCTTTATTTTTTTATGGTGCACCCGGGAGGACTCGAACCTCCAACCCATTGATTAAGAGTCAATTGCTCTACCATTGAGCCACGGGTGCAAAAAGTCTATTTTACTGGCAGCGCAGGAAGCACGGGTGCGGATGGCACTGTGGTTGCTGAAGCCGGAGCTGCCGGCATTACAGGAACAGTCTGCTGCAAAATACTTTCCGGAGATTCCTTTGCGGTTCTGCCGGGAAGAGTGAATTCAGTAATAAAACAAAGCACCATCACTGTTGCGGCAAGAATCGCCGTCATCTTGCTTAAAAAGTCACCGGTCCGTCTTACGCCAAGCGTCTGAACAGTACCAAGGCTTGCAATGCCTCCAGTAAGGCCACTGCCGCTTTTGGGGCTCTGCAACAAAATGACCCCGATCAGCAGAATCGATGCAAGTAACCCGACAATGACAATGAAAACATGCATTTCCAGCCGCTTTAATAAATTTGCAAATATCGTATCTTCAGATGAAGAAGGCCTTAATTTAGCAACTTTTAAAAAATATCCAAACCGTGTTTGCAGATGCAGCCAAAATAGTTGTATTAACAGGGGTCTCCATCGCTGTTTTCGGCCTTTTCATGATGGCTTACGGCAAGGTGGGCTCGTTGGATTTGTTCAACTGGCTGGGCAATCTTCCTCTCAACATCAAAATTGAGCGGGAAAACTTTCGTTTTTATTTTCCTCTTGGCTCTTCACTGCTGATCTCGCTGCTTCTCACGTTGTTTATCTACTTTTTCAACAAATTTATCCGATAATTGATCCATATGCCAGAAGAAATCAAAAGAGCAGCCCGTACCGCAACGGTAAGCAGAACAACCAAGGAGACCGACATCACCGCAACCGTTACGCTTGATGGCAGCGGAACCGGTTCCATCAATTCAGGAGTTGTTTTTCTTGATCATATGCTGGCTAATTTTTGCAAACATTCAGGGTTTGACCTTGTACTGGAGTGCCGGGGTGATCTTGATGTTGATGATCATCATACGGTTGAAGACATTGCTCTGGTTCTTGGAAGCGCCATTACGGAAGCGCTGGGCGACAAACGCGGAATTGGGCGCTATGGCTGGGCAATTATCCCGATGGATGAAGCTTTGGCCCGGTGTGCTCTTGATTTGGGCGGGAGAAGCTGGTGTGTCTTCCATGCGGAGTTCAACCGGCCGGTGATTCAGGGGTTTTCAACGGAGATGGTGGAGCATTTCTTTATTTCGCTTTCGGGCACCTTGAAGGCCAATATCCACCTTTCAATCCTTGATGGAGAAAATACGCATCACAAGATAGAGGCGCTGTTCAAGGCGTTTGCCTATGCGATGAAAGCGGCCGTTGCCGTAACCGGCACAGAAATCCCCTCAACCAAGGGGCAGATCTGAGTTTTTCCCGTTTAATTGCAAAAGGGCCCCCTCTTCAGGGAGCCCTTTTGACGGTTGCAGTCGGCCTTCTTTGGAGATTATTTTGCGTAGGCAATCGAGCGTTTTTCGCGGATGATGGATACTTTTATCTGTCCGGGATACTGTGCTTCGGATTCGATTTTGTGGGCGATATCATGGGCAAGTACATCTGCCTGCGAGTCGCTGACATTGTCGCCCTCAACAATCACCCTGATCTCTCTTCCTGCCTGCAAGGCATAGGTTTTCAGAACCCCCGGAAATCCTTTGGCGATCTCTTCGAGACTCTCAAGACGCTTGACGTTGCCGTCAGCCGTTACGGCTCCACGAGCACCTGGCCGCGAAAGGGAAATGGTGTTGGCTGCGTCAACAAGATCTGCCAGAGGTGACTCTTTGTTGACATCACCATGATGAGCGGCAATAGCATTGAGTACAACAGGGGATTCGTTGAATTTTTTCATGAACTCCATGCCGGTGATTGCATGAGGATCGTCGCTTTCAGGCAGTACCAGGCCGATGTCGTGCAGAAGTCCTGCCCGTTTGGCAAGTCGGGCATCCAGCTTGAGCTCTGAAGCCATAAGACCGGCTAACATGGCAACCTCGCGGCTGTGCTGCAGCAGGTTCTGGCCGTAAACGGTATGGAATTTCATTTTACCGATAAGCAAAACAATTTCGGCAGGCATATCGGGAATCTGGAGCGAAGAGAGAGCCTCCTCACCGGCACTGATGATGACATCGTCAATCTCTTTTTTTGCATCTTCAAAGGCTTTTTCAATAGCCACTGGATGAATGATGCCGTCAACCAGAAGTTTCTGGAGAGTGAGCTTGGCAAGTTCACGGCGCAGGGGATCAAAGCAGGAGAGAATAACGACCTCTGGAGTGTCATCAACAATGATATCGACTCCTGTTGCATTTTCAAACGCCTTGATATTTCGGCCTTCACGACCAATGATGCGGCCCTTGAGTTCATCGCTCTGAATATGGACGACGGAAAGGGCGTTTTCGGTAGCCTGATCAAAGGAGATGCGCTGAATGGCGGTCAGGAGTGTCTTTTCGGCCAGACGTCCGGCTTTCTGCTCAGCCTCTTCGTGAATCTGGTGGATGGTTTCGGTCGCTTCCTTTTTGGCCTCCGCAACCATGTTGTCGATCAGCATCTGGCGGGCCTCTTCAGCCTGAAGATTGCTGATGCTTTCAAGACGCTGGTTCTGCTCAGCAATAATCCGCTCAAGCTCTGTCGAGCGAAGGGTGACCGATTCCGAGACCTGCTCAATCTCCTTGCGCTGATCCAGCAGTTTCCGTTCAAGATCCTTGACGTCCTGGCTCTGCTTTTTCAGTTGGGCCTCCTTCTGCTGTATCTGCTTCTGCAACTGGGTGTACTTGTTGTTTTTGATCACCACTTCCTGATCAAACTCCCGGCGCTTCTTTTTCCACTCCTGGTTGACTTCGCTGACCTTAAGTTCCTTGTACTCGTTGGCCTCTTTCTGAGCCTCCTGAACTATCTGTACCGCACGTTCTTCAGCTTCAAGCACCTTGGTTGTACCGATCCGTTCAAGAAAATAACGTCCAACCAAAAAGCCTGCCGCAAAAAAGATCACTGAAGCAAAAACAATTAAAAACAGGTTTATAACTATACCCATTAAATTCCCTCCTTTTTCATGCTCTCATAACGCAACTATGAGGCACCGTTTTTAAACAAAAAAACCGCACCACGACTGATGTGCGTAAGATTCAAGAACCCGTGATTAACGGTGGGTGCCTCCTTCCGATTTTTTGCTTCCAATGGAACAGTATTTCTATCTGTTCCTGAAAATACCTGACATGGTAATGCCAGAAAATTCAGCAAGGCCTGCAATCAAAAAGAAGAGCTTGGCTCCCTTTTTATTGATGTTAGTTCTTTTACTTACAGACACCCCAATCAACTGGTGCGGATATTTCTTATCAATGTAACGGTTTATTGCAGATTCTGCCCGATAAAAACATTAAGCCGGGCAATGTTCTGCTTCAGCAACGCCATCTCTTCTTCAAGTTCGAATTTCTTTTCAGCAAACGAAATAGCTGCAAGTACTGCCAACTTTACCGGTTCAAAGGCCGGAGCCTTATCAGC
>CAJAOR010000203.1 GCA_903942355.1 uncultured Chlorobiaceae bacterium
AATCGATGCTCTGCTGCAGGGCATGCAGCAGCATCTGGCAGAAGCCCTTCAGCACTCAAAATACCCTTTTGCCCGCATCTACCGTGATTTTCGCCGGCAGCAACAGCAGGTCGGGCATCCGGGACGATATCCGCTCTTTGATATCGCCGTTACTGAAAATCCGGCACTCACGGCAACCGGTGAAACGAAGCCCTGTTTCAGCGCCGCTTCGGCTCCTCCGGAACCCGACGTTACCAGCTACGAATTGAGGCACAATGCTCCGGCACAAGATATGGTACTGGTACATGAAGGCATGGCTGATGGAGGACTGGTTATCACCTGGTATGTCAATGCCGCATTGTACACAAAGGATACCGCACAGACATGGTTCGATACGCTGATCGGCTGGATGCGGTTTTTCAGCAAAAAACCGGGCAACTCGGCACTTCTCCCACCGTTGCTGCTTCCTGAAGAAAAAAAGCAGCTTGAGTACTGGCAGAAGGGTCCGCTCCGCACTTGGCCGGCCAGAACCTTTCCCGAACGTTTTGAGCAGATTACCGCTCTCCATCCAGAAAGCCCTGCATTGATCACCGACAAGAGTGTGCAGAGCTTTCAAATGATCAACAAACGCTCTGATGCCTTGGCTCATGCCATTCTGCAACTCGATGTGCAACGGGGTGAAACCGTGGGAATTCTGACGGAACGCTCGATCTCACTTCCAGAAACGGTACTTGCTGTATGGAAAGCCGGCGCATGCTATCTTCCGCTCACAGCCGACCTGCCTGCCGAGCGGCTCGCATTCATGGCCCGGGACAGCGCTCTTCGCTGCATCATTGCGCTGGACGCTCTGGCCGTTCCTCCGCAGCTCCTCAGTATAGGAATAAACATCCTGCGCCCGGAAGAGCTACTCACCAATGCTGACGATGCAACGGTTATCAATACCGCAATTACCCCTGACGATCCTGCCTATATCATCTATACGTCTGGTTCCACAGGTCTTCCAAAGGGTGTCGTACTCTCCCATAAAGGACTGCTCAATCTCGGTCTCGGAGAGGCTGAAATTTTTGGTCTCCGAAACGATGACCGGGTAATGCAGATCTCTTCACCATCATTCGACTTGTGGATCAGCGATCTGGTCATAACATGGTCCTCCGGTGGGGCACTGGTTCCTATAACGCGCGAAGAGATGAATGACATTTCCGGTATGCAGACGCTGATCCGTCGCCGGGGGGTCACCATCGCCACGATGTCACCCTCCTATCTTCGCCTGTTTGAACAGGCAGATTTTCCTACTTTGCGGTTGATCATGACCGTCGGAGAACCGCCCGATGCCGATGATTTCCGCTATTATGCGGCAAGAATTTCATACATGAACGGTTACGGGCCCACCGAGAATACAGCGGCTTCTTCAGTCGGCCGAATTTTTCATGATACAGAGCAGATCCACGCCGGTCGTCCTCTTGCCAACACCACAGTGTACGTCGTCGATGAAAATGGCAAACAGTGTCCGCCCGGCGTCACGGGCGAAATCTGGATTGGCGGCACGGGCGTGGCCATTGGCTATCTGAATCGACCGGATCTGACCACGGCTGCATTTGTCTATCGCAACGGCGAACGGCGATACAGAACCGGTGATCTCGGCAGATGGCTCCGGACAGGTGACCTTCAGATTCTCGGCAGATCGGATACCCAGGTAAAATTACGCGGCCAGCGGGTCGAACTGGGCGAGATTGAGCACCGCCTTGCATCCTGGCCAGGCATGCAACAGGCTGTTGCCATAGTTGAAACGCAACCGGACCAAAGCCAGATTCTCCGTTCATTCGTCACCATGACTGCCGGAACAGCAATGCCAGAGTATAGGGAGTGGGTCTCCTATCTTTCGGCAACCCTTCCTTCCTATATGGTTCCCGCATCCATAGTCAGGCTCCCTTCCATACCGCTCACGGCAGCAGGCAAGGTAGATCGTCAGGCACTGCTTCAAACTCTGGATGCAAACGCAAGCTCTCCGATTCAAGCCACATCTGAAACAAACGGTTATTCACTGCGAACACCGCCGCAGAACACCATTGAAAAAAGGATTTCGCACGTTTGGTCTGAACAGCTCAAAAAAGCCCTTGTCTCCCGCGAGGATCATTTCTTTGAACTCGGCGGTGACAGCCTGAGCGCCATCGCTGTTATCAACCGCCTCGGCCGCGAGTTCGACTGCAAGGTCAACAACCTTTACGAGCATCCCGTACTCTCTGATTTTGCCCTTTTCTGCCATCCCCGTCCTGATCATCTGCGGGATCTGCTCGGAAAACTCTGCACGCAGTACAGCAATGTTGACTCCATTCTGCAAGGCGAAGAACACAAACGCGAAAATGCGTTGCAGGCACAACGGGTACGCTATGAGGCAAGGATGCGCTCTGAACGGAATCGTGATCTTCTTCGACGCCGTCCCCGCTGTCACATACTTCTCACCGGCGCAACCGGCTATCTTGGAAGTTACCTCCTGCGTGATCTGCTTGCAGATAACTCGATTCAAGTAACCGTTCCGGTGCGCAGCAAAGAGAACCTTGACGGACGTGCCCGGCTTGAACGGGTGCTCTCAGGATATTTCGGAAACGATGCTGCCCGGTCCATGCTTGACAATCCCCGGCTTTCCGTTCTGTCCAGCGACCTGCGGCATCCGCAACTGCTTCTTTCACCGGGCGAATACGGAAAACTTGCCGAAAATATCGATGCCATCTATCACTGTGCGGCCAATGTAAACCATATCGGTCACTACCGGGATTTTCTTGCTGACAATGTGTCGGCGACCCG
>CAJAOR010000204.1 GCA_903942355.1 uncultured Chlorobiaceae bacterium
AAAATTGATCTGACAGGAAAAGCAGGTACCCTGCTCATGAAGGCACTCTCATTCACGCAGCCAAAGAATACCGGCATCTATATCCGTACAACAATAGGCCGGACGATGCGTTACGATAACTCAAAAATCAAGCGCGAACTCAGAATCTCTTTCAAGCCATTCAAGGAGAGCCTGATTGATTCCGTAAACGACATGATAAAATGGGGTCATCTGCCCCCGCAAAAAAAGTAACAAAACAACCAAACCGGATTGCCGGAGATAACCTGCAAGAAAGCAGGGATCCGACAGGGATCCAACAGACAGGAATTCAACATGAAGAGATTCATCAAACCGTTGCGCCGCTTCATACTGCCACTTATGGCTGTACTGTTTTCTTTGCCCTCTTGTCCCGTCATGGCACAACCCATTGCGGGAACCAATACTGCCATTATTACGGCCACCAATACGGAGGTCTTGTCACCGGAAAAGACAAGACTGCTGACCGGAGAGGTCATTGTGGATATCTCAAGCCTTCAGGAAGGGATTACCGGTGTTGAAGGACATATTTATATTTCAGCTCCTCCAAAAAAAGTATGGGAGGTTATAACCGACTATAACAACCATAAAAATTTTGTGCCGAATGTTATCGACAGCGGTATCATTTCAGACAACGGCGTTGAAAAAGTGATGTTCGAAAAAGGAAAGAGCCACATGTTTATCTTCTCAAGAGAGGTATACACAAAACTGAAAGTCTGGGGCGACCACTTGACCCGTCTCTATTTTCAGCAGATTGCCGGTGATTTCCAGGTTTATCAGGGCGAGTGGATTCTTGTCGATTACCCGCAAGGAGGAGGAACATTTCTTACCTACAAGGCAGAAGTCAAACCGGATTTTTATGCCCCTCAGTTTGCTGTCAAAAATGTGCAGCACCGCGACTGCCCGTTGATGATGCTGGCCATGAAAAAACAGGCAGAATCAACCAACTCAAAAGCGTTAATTTCTGTAAAGGAGTGATAGCGGAGCATGACGAAAAATGGTGCGGTCGTCAACAACCCTTAACGACTGTACCATACGTCGCTTCTTCATGGTGCCGGTAAACCTCCGGATATTGCAGGCCAAAGCCCGGAACACCGCTCCGGATTTTTTCATCCCGCCGGGAAACTGGGTAAGGTAGAAAAGCGCTGCCGCGAACTCAAGCAGCAGGCGAAGCGGAAGAATCCACACCAGAGCCGTCACGCTCCGGTTCTTCAACAGCATGGTCACATTGTTGCGGTGATTGAAGTATATCTTTTCCGCAGAACCGGCTTGCAGCGAAGCGCCTCCTTCATGCAAAACGACCGATGAAGGAACCGATTGTACCCGGTAACCGGCAAGCATCATACGCCAGGAAAGATCAATCTCCTCCATATGCATGAAAAAATCCTCGTCAAACCCGCCAAGCTCTTCGGCCACAGCTCTTTTTGACAACATGGCAACACCCGAAGCCCAAAAAATATCCTGTCCGCAGTCATACTGGCCCCTGTCCTGCTCGACTCCCGAAAAAGTACGGCCAAGGCACCAGGGATAGCCAAGCCGGTCAATCATGCCACCGGCTGCGCCTGCATAATCGAAAACCTTTTTCCCTTTTTTGTATGGCTTCAGCGAAAGAATTTTCGGCTGCAGAGCACCAATTCGGTCATCTGCAAGAGCTGCTCTGACAAGATGCTCAAGCCATAACGGATCGTGCTCCGTGTCGTCATTCATAAAAACAACATAGTCCGCCTTAGAGTTTTTCAGTCCTTCGTTGCAACCGCCGGCATACCCCCTGTTTTCCGCCAGCCGCACCAAACGTGCATTGCGATAACGCTTGACAAGAAAAACAAGGCCTGCCTCTGTTCCACCGTTATCAACAACGATGATACTCATGGCAGGATAGATGGTCTCTGCAAGCGAGTCAAGAGCACGCTCAAGCATATCGCGCCTCCTGTAATAGGGAATAATGATATCAACTGAGGGGTAATGCATCAGCTACCGCAGCGTTTTCCAAAACTCACCGGCAAGACGGGCGCACTCTTCAGGAGTCGCAGAAGCTGCAATATGCTGCAGGAGGGCCGTTCCAACCACGGCTCCATCAGCAAGACTCCACATATGCTCAACGCGCGCCTTGTCCTTGATACCGAATCCGACAACAAATTTTTTCCGGGCATGCTGGCGCACCCTCTTCAGGTAGTCGTCAACCATCGACTCTGTTGCCGCATCAGAAAGTTTGGCCGTCCCTGTTGTGCCATTAACAGAAAGACAGTAGGAAAAATCGGTCGAGAGGCTGTCGATCAACGCGATCCTTTCGGGCGGTGTAACCGGTGAAACAAGAAAAACAACAGTAAGACCAACCCTTTTGGCTTTTTCGAGAAAATCTGCCGCCTCTTCGGGTGGAAGATCGGGAATAAGTAGCCCATCAACTCCCGCCTCTTGGGCATCGTGCAAAAAACCATCGACTCCGTAGGCAATCACCGGATTGCAGTAACCCATCAGGAGGATAGGTGCGGTTATGTTCCTGCACCCTTCGCCCTGACGGGCTCTCCGAACCAGTTCAAGAAGATGCCGGATGGTCACACCGTTCCGGATAGCGGTATGAGCCGCCTCCTGAATCACCGGGCCATCCCCGATCGGGTCGGAATAGGGCATGCCAAGCTCAATGATATCGGCACCGCTCGCCTCCAGCGCCTCAAGCACCGGAAGCGTCGAACCAATAACCGGAAACTCGGGCATATAATAGGCAATCAGCAGTTTTTTATCCTGCTGCAAAAGAGTGGTGATTCTGTTTTGGGACATAGCGGATTAATCAATCAGCGCAAGAGTTGTGGAATAAGAAAAATGTCGAGCATCATGGAGGTCATCGTAATCATGTGCACCAGAACACTACCCCAGAGATTCCGGGTTTTAAGGACAAGATAGCCTCCAAAAATGCCGATTGGAAATGCCATCATCCCCATAAGCGCCCGCTCTTTGAAGCCTACCGGAGCAACGGCAAAGTGGTTGACAACATAGAACATGGTGGTTAAAAAGACCGTCAGGTGCTTGTTGAAACCCCTCTCAATCATGGCAGAAAACATGATGCCCCGCCAGAGGAACTCTTCCGCCAAAATAAGAACAGGAAAAAGGATAAGCAATGAGCGGTTGACAAGAAGAAACTCCATTCCGGCCATTGGCGCCCCGCCGTTTTTGTAGTACATCACGGTATTCGCAATATCCATACAGAAAAGTAAGCCGCCCGCAATTCCGCCCCACATGAGTGACTTGCGAAGATTTCCTCCTGCAAGGTGCATCTCCTTCCACTCACCCTTCGTTTTGCCCCGCCAAAGCACAAGACCAATGGAACCGATAACATAGAGAGCAAGAGCCGGCCATTCATGAAGCGGAGTAAAATGCCCCGCAAGGCCGAGGATCCAGATGGCTGCCATGAGAGCAAATGAAAGGGTAAACCTTGCATTAAGCGACTCTGAACCGGAGGATAGTGCTGAAACAGGTTTCATGACTAAACGTTGATTTGATGGTGATTATTGCTCTCTATTGCTGAACCGGCTTAAATATACAGCGGACGCTCTTCATAATCAATCGGATCGCGCAAGCCCGCTTGGCTGAAGGCTCTGAGACGGCGGGCGCAACTGTCGCAGACGCCGCAAGCCTTCCCCTCACTTTTATAGCATGACCAGCTCAAGGCAAACGGCACCTGAAGCTCAACGCCTTTTCGGACAATCTCCGATTTCTGCATTTCAATGAGCGGTGTCAGAATTTCTATCGCTGTTTCCGGTTTTGTACCAAGTGCTATAACGGCATTGAAGGCATCGTAAAATACCTTTCGACAGTCAGGATAACCGGAGGAGTCCTCCTCAACCGCCCCGATAAAAATCTTGCTCGCCCCTATCACTTCCGACCAACTGACCGCCATGGAGAGAAAACCGGCATTGCGGAACGGCACATAACTGGTGGGAATTGAAGAGCCCTGAAGGTCGGCACCACCGACGGGCATAGAATAGTCGGTTAAGGAAGAGCCGCCAATCTGGGCAAGAAAATCAGCATTAACTTCAAGGCGCTGCACTATGTTATAGTGGCGGCAGATAGCACGGAACGACTCCAGCTCCTTCTGCCACGTCCGCTGCCCATAATTGACATGCATGGCCGCAAGCTCAAAAAATTGCGCACTGGCTATAGCCGTGGTAACGAGACTGTCCATACCTCCGCTTAAAAGAACGACTGCTTTCATCTTTATCTTTTAAGAAAAAACTATATAATATTATTTAAAAACAACATAAAAGGAAGAAAAAACGTCAAGATCAGACAGGACCTTACACAAACTTTACAAATTGCTCAAGATTGCTGTTTTTTGAACCTTCTGTATACTTCAGAAATATTCTGAAAAGTTGCAGAAGATAACGAAAAAGAGAGAGTAAACTTTTGAAAAGAGTGCATTTCCGCCATTCGCCAATGGTGGCAAGCCTGTCTGGGGTGTAAGATGCGAAATTACCCTTCACGACCTTACATTCCCTCATTGAAGGATGCCCCTCTGCCCTTCTCAGTCGTCTGTCTAAAGTGTTAAAAATGTCCATTCTTTCAACGTCAAGATTGAAAGGGATGATGGGAAGGGGCTGTTTCAGCAGTCTTGGCAGCCTTGAGCTCTCTATACAGGAGATACAAAAACACTTTTTGAAGAGGAATCTGGATAAGTAACGTGTAAAAGTAAAGTCCGGTGATGATCAAAAGCCAAATCTGAGGGTCGTTAAGAGAGGGTATGCCTACAGGGGGCATTCCACTGAAAATACTCCAAAACAGAACCAGCATCTGCTGGAAAGGCAAACCGGCAATGATAATAAGAATCAGTACGCTGATGACGGCGACGGGCAACATCCGGAAGGAGATCATCTTATTAAACACTTGACCCCAAAGGGTTCTTACCAGTTCCCGACTCTCTGCTAGTGAAGAGAGTGGTGTTTGTCCCTCTTGTTGCATGGCGAAAACAAATGGGGTGAACTCGTACCAGACCCAGAACATGTACCCAGGGAATAGCAACAGCCCGCCCGTGGATACGATAAATTTCCGGTAGAGATTCGCCTGGAAAAACCCATGCAATCTATTCCGTGATTTTTCACGGGCTTGTCGAGGGGTTAATGTGTCGTCGGCAATGGCGTAGACGAAAGCCAGTTCAAGACGCAGGTAAGAAATCAGGCCAAAGATGGCCAAAAAGAGATAAAGAATGCCGGAAATAATGATTCCCAAAACAAAAGTAAAATAGACTGACTGAGGCAACACGAGGAAACCCAGCATGCCGAATTGGCCCTTTAAGCCGAAAGCCTCTATAAAGCTTTTAAGACTCAGGTACATGGCAATCAGGAACGAAAAATTGAGGAGATGGGGAACATAGGAAAGGATATTGAGAACACTCAGGCAGTAAAATCTCTTTTGAAAAATCCCCCATGCCTGTAGGAGCAGTTGAAAGAAGGGGGATAGTTCCTGTGATGAGAAGAAAATAGGGGCCGGAACTTCGCCCTCCAGATGCTGTGAATGGGGTATTGCAGAATCGTCAGCCGGAACGAGTCCTTGGCTTTTTTGTAAGTCGAAATAAACCTGATAAATATACAGTGTCATCAGCATAAGAGGTATGCTGATGACTGCCGAAATGATACAAACAAATAGAAACTCGTTCTGTAATTTCCAAAGAATTACTGCTCCGCCATAGGCAAAGAAAAAGAGGGTGAATATAATCATCAAGGGAACCGGAGCAAGCGAAAGAAAGACACGGAGCGTGTCGTGGGTCACAAAGGAGACACTCTTTGAGAGTGCTTCGGTTACCCCAGCGTTTTCCGTTGCAAAAATGACGGGGGCAAAGATCAGAAGGACACTGGCGATGATTCCCGGAATCATGAGAATGCTATATCCAAAGCCGATAATGATCGCCATGACCAGCATAAGGGTAATGTATGAAAAGATTCGCGACCATGCTTTTGCCAGAACATCACCCGTGCTGAGATGTTGGTCTGAAACAGCCAATAGAAAGGCTAGCAGCCTGTCGGAATTGACGTTTTAGCATAAAAAAACAATGATATGACCCGTAAGCTGCAAGTGACCTTATTTTTTGATTTTGGTCATTTATGACGGTACTTTTTTCTGTTGAAAAGACCAAACCAGGGTCAATCAC
>CAJAOR010000205.1 GCA_903942355.1 uncultured Chlorobiaceae bacterium
AAGAAGCCGCAGCAATGCGGCTTCTTTTTTGTTCACTCACTCAATCTCGATACCGTAGGTATCAAGCAAACCCGTCACCCCCGGAATTGAAAACTTCGCCTTTCTCAGGCGGTTCGTTTCAGGGTTGATTGAATAATTCCCGGCTGCACGGAAATCCGATTGTTCAAGGTTGGTATGAAAAAAGATCGCCTGCATCAAGTCAGAGCCATCAAATACCGCTCCGCTCAAGTCGGCCTCACTGAAATCAGACTCCTGCAGGTCGCAGTTTCTGAACCGTGTGTTTTTGAGCTTCAAGCCCGAAAAGAGCGAAAGCTTCAGGATGCAAGAATCAAAATCAAGCTCCAGCATAAATTTCCGGCATTCATTGAACTGCACGCCAAGCAACTTGCAGTTCACAAACTTCACCTCCTGCAGGCTGCTGTTTTTGAGCTTGACCAAACTGAGATCGCACCCGTCAAACCGGCAATTGACCAATCTGACACCGGAGAGATCAGCGCTGTTAAAGTTGCAGTGGATGAATGCACACTGTTCATAATAGCCCTCCTTCTCAAGATTCCGAATTCCTGTTATTTCTTCCATTATCACTTGTGTTTATATCGACCTGACAATTCCTGACCTCATTTTTTCTGTTCATTGCCAAAAAAAATGTCCAGTGGAGAATTTGCATTTTCTTCTGAAACATAAAAACCAAACTGATGATATATTTCCCACGATTTGAGTGCTTCGGTATCGTATTTGAACCGGACGTACCGGAGCATCATGTCAGACTGTTCCGATACGCTCACAATTGGCAGGAGTGGCTGGAGTCAGCCGGATTGAAATGACTGGAATCCAACTCCAACTCCTTTGAACGTCCTGTTACCTGGTAGCTAATGCTGATATCTTGTGTTCAAATTCATCAAATCTCTTTTGCAACAGCTCTGCACCGCGCTCTTTTTCACTTTTTGTCATGAACGAGTACTTAATGCTGTTTGATACAAATTGTTTTATTTCATTGTATGAGTATCGGTACCTGCTTGCAAGAAGCACATACTCCTCAGTCAAACTGCTCCTCGAAACGCCAGGATCGTCAGACGATATTACAATCGGTACACCATAATCAGTGTAGATTCTTACTGGATGCGCTGCATCTTTTACGCCAAGAATAAACTCATTGCTGGTAAGGTTGATCTCTACAGGAATATGATTCGCCTTCATGCACCTCAGCGTACGCAGGGCGTCTGTTTCGTAAGCGATATCAACACCATGGCCAATCCGGTTTGCTCCGGCAACAAAAACGGCATCGGAAATATGGTATTTCAGTTCTTCCGGCAGCACCATTCCGGTCGTCAGCTCTCCGGCATGCATGGATGTTTTGATATGGGGAAATTTTTCTTTCAGGTACCTGAACAGTTGCATGTGGAGCTTGTAATCAGCAAGAGCGATGGCGTCATTCTCCGCACTGACGATGTTGACCCCGACAACCCGGGCATTTTTATCCGCTTCATAAAATGCGCCGTAGAGGCCCGAAAAAAACTGAGAGGGTGTGGTATTTCTCGACACATAGCTTTGAAAGCGCAACGTAAAGCCCTCATCATCAATCCCTTTCGTGCATAAATCTACCAAATCACGATACTGGTTGACCTTGCTGTAGAACAAGGAGTCTTTACTGACGCTCGATATAAAGCGGTCAAGAGTCGCCCGAAAAGCCTTGTTATCCAGATTGATGTCGCCGCTTCTGGCAAGAGCATCAAAAGCTGTATCGGCCTTCTGATAGCCGGGAGACACAAACATGGTTTCGAGGTACTGGACATTTTCATTTTTAGCCCGATTTTTCAGCAACTGAATACCTTCGGCATAATACTTCTGGTTGCCGTTAAAGATTTTCGAGAAATAGGAAAAGGTATTGAAAAACTGTACATCCGGTGCAAGCGCCTCATGATAATGATTTGCAAAATCCTTATCGGACCAGTGACTGAAAAAATCACTGTACATCACCTTGTTGCTTCTCAAGTTTTTAACCGAAACCGTGTCTTTTAGCTTATCAGCCTCTTTCGGGGTTATAACCGTAAAGTCGCTTTTGCTGATCCAGTACCCTGCCGTATTGACCCAGTCCAGATAATTCTCCGCATACAGCGATCCGGTAAAATGCTGGTGAATATCTCCCCCCTTTGGCATAAGGGTAAAGAAGAGCCGCAATTTTGCAATATCCGGCTTTGCTGTCGATATCAGCTTGGTATAAAATGACCTTGTGGCAAGGTACGGGCTTATGGTGTTTTGTTTTGCCTGTACCGTAACCGGAGAGAGAACAAGCATCCAGATAAGTATAATGAGACTTGATTTCCTGTGCATTATAATCCGGTTTGTTGTGGAGTGAAGGGCTGCTTTGTCTTGCGAAAAGTAATATATGCGTCATTTTGATGAAAGCAAACCTGATAGCGACCAGCATAAAAAACGCATGATTCCAGGCAGAGCGAAAGGGGAGAGGAACGGCCGGATGAAGGTCGTGATTATTGGCGCGGCAACTATTTCAAATGCTTGCCTGTATTATCCCTTGTATTTTCGTTAATCAGCACGATGATCTAAGGTAGGGTATAATCGTTGAGACTGTTTGATCTGAGTATTGTTGTATTGTGTTCAATATTGATTGTAAGCAAGTTGTCTTGGACTCTTTCCCGAACTGGCCCCACTTCCATGCCATGCTACCCATCACGAATCCCCTTGCCCGCAACTTCTGCATACCATAGCCGCTGCGCACACTCAAAGATATAACGGCTGACATCTGTACCATTGGGCAGGAGTCCGAAGGGTTGCTCGACGGTCTGCTGAAGGCAGCAACTCACAAGGTATTCTTGTCAGTTCGCCAGGATAGCACTCGGCAGATTAATCGAATGAGAGTGCGCGGGATAGTCAATTAATTAAACGGTGCCTTTCACAAGGCGATATTTGAAGCCTATATTCAAGGCTGTTTTTAGTATGTATCCTTCCGCCGTGAACTCGGCGATGTAGTCTACGCAATGACAAACGGCTGACGATCGGCAAAGACCAAAGCATGAGGAGAGTCAAAACAGAAAGGTTTATCTGCTCTTACAGGATGAAGTAAGAGGGTATGGGTGTAACTCAAAAACGTTTAAAACAAATCTTGAAAGCATCAAAAAAGTCATGACGGGGCATCCTGACGATTTTTTCCCGCTTCTTCAGCAGTTATGTTTAGATGCAGGGGTAAAGGTTGTCTATACGCCTTGTCTGCCGAAAGCTCCGATTCACGGTTCAACCCGATGGTTTCCCGATAACACCCCATTGATTCAACTCTCTGCACGGTATAACCAGAATGACCGATTCTGGTTTACCTTTTTTCATGAAGCTGGCCATATCTTGCAGCACGGCAGAAAATATATATCATTGGAAGATGATTGTTTTGAAGCAGAGGACAAAGCTAAAGAGGCGGAAGCTGATGCTTTTGCAGTCCGATGGACTTTTTCTGAAGAAGAGGAACGGGCAGTCATTGAGTCTGGTGAATTGACGGAAAGCGATATCATCAATTTCGCTCAAAAATTCGGCACTCATCCAGCGATGATTATAGGGCGATTCCATCATAAAATATCACCCGATGAACAAGAAGATCAGACACGCCAAGCAGGACCAGCACCCTATCACACCCGTAGCAGACAACGAGTGGATCTACGGAATCTTATCCAATCAGCCACAGCTCTCAATTCTACCCAGACACTATCTGGTCAAGGAAAACCAGCACGGTGCTCATGCTGCCTATGGCAAGCAGATTCTCATAACCGTGTCACGAAAATTAATTATCGAATATGGGTGCGGCTTCAGTTATTCCGAACTCGCCCGCAGGGAGCATCTCACAGAGCAGAATGGAACAGGCCAAAGCAAGGTCAGGCAGCAGCAGCAAGACGGCGGCAGCAAAGGCAACGGCAAACGGTTGAGGCGTGCAGCGAGGCAGTCGGAATCAGCAATTTAGCGGGGACCGGTTATGTGGGTTGAAGGGGGGCGAGGAGTAAACCATTATGAGAAATCCGAAATTATGGGATGGTTAAAGTTTTTCTTAAATTTTAACCGTTATGAATGAAGTTTGTTAAATCTCTCTAATCAAGTAGTGAAATGAAAAGAAGCTCGATTTTTTCAGTAGTATTGGCCTGTGGTCTATTGTCAGCAGCTCCCGCCTCAGCAGGTAATCTTTACGTTAGTGGCAGTGTGGGCCTAAACTCTCCTACAAACTCTGTAACTAATTATTCCTACGGTAATCGTTCGGAAGATGTAACCTATTCTTTGACGTCAGGCGCTGCGTTTCTTGGTGCCATAGGCTGTGATTATGAAAGCTTCCGTATAGAGGGTGAATTTGGGTACCAAACATTCAAAATGGACCAAGCTACTGGTATATATAATGGCGAAACCCCTGTAGTGTTTGGGGCATCTTGTAACGGCCATGTGTTTTCGCTTCTTGCCAATGGATACTATGATTTTCCTGTGGGCAACAGTATCAAGCCATATGTGACCGCAGGCATTGGTATGGCTAATGTCCGATTTGCAGATCTCTCTTTTTCTGGACAGGCACCACTAAATATGGACAGTAACGCATTAGCTTATCAAATTGGTGCAGGCATTGCTGTGCCAGTTAGTAAAAAGGTAACCATTGATGCACGATACCGGTACTTTGGTACTGGGCTTTTCACTATGCCTGAGTATTATGTTGCTAGTGCCGCTCCTTATGGAGCTGAAACATCTTTACATGCCCATCAAGTTCTTCTCGGTATGAGAGTTGCTTTCTGAATGGGTTAATATCAAGAAACAGAAAGGGGGGCCACTGGCCTCCCTTTCTGTTTAAAAAATGAGAAAATGTTTTGGGCCTGATTGTACTGTTGATCAATATGGTGTTAGCCTGCCACGGGCGCATTGCGCCACTTCGCATCCTCAAAAAGCAAAGCAGCCGCACCGCACCGCCCGCTCAGCCCCGCTTTTTGCCCGCCCTCGCCGCCCGTGAGCGCAAAAAGTACGCCAGCGCTCATGCCGTCAGCAATGCACAGGCAGGGCAGCGCCAGCAAAGCAGATCATCAAAGGCAAGGGCAAACGGGTGCGGCGCGCAACGAGGCCGTTGGCATAAGCAATTTAGCGGGATCGGTTATGTGGGTTGAAGGGGGGCGAGGAGTAAACCATTATGAGAAATCCGAAATTATGGGATGATGGTTAAAGTTTTTCTTAAATTTTAACCGTTATGAATGAAGTTTGTTAAATATCTCTAATCAAGTAGTGAAATGAAAAGAAGCTCGATTTTTTCAGTGGTATTGGCCTGTGGTCTATTGTCAGCAGCTCCCGCCTCAGCAGGTAATCTTTACGTTAGTGGCAGTGTGGGCCTAAACTCTCCTACAAACTCCGTAACTAATTATTCCTACGATACTTATTCTGAAGATGTAACCTATTCTTTAACGTCAGGCGCTGCGTTTCTTGGTGCCGTAGGCTGTGATTATGGAAGCTTCCGCATAGAGGGTGAATTTGGGTACCAAACATTCAAAATGGACCAATCTACTGCAATATATGATGGCGAAACCCCTGTAGTGTTTGGGGCATCTTGTAACGGCCATGTGTTTTCGCTTCTTGCCAATGGATACTATGATTTTCCTGTGGGCAACAGTATCAAGCCATATGTGACCGCAGGC
>CAJAOR010000206.1 GCA_903942355.1 uncultured Chlorobiaceae bacterium
ATCGCTATTCAAGTAATTTGTGCTTTGGTTACTTGCCGGTATCTCTCCCTATCAATGCACATGTACACTGAAATTAAACATGAATATTTACATCGGTAATTTGGCTTATACTGTTTCTGAAGATGATCTTCGTGATGCTTTTTCTGAATTTGGAGAAGTTGCAAACGCAAGCATCATCAATGACAAGTTTTCAGGCCGCTCCAAGGGCTTTGGATTTGTTGAAATGCCTAAGGACAGTGAAGCTCGTGAAGCTATCGAGTCAATGAACGGCAAAGATTTGAATGGCCGCACGGTAACGGTCAACGAAGCAAAACCTCGCGAAGAAAGACCTCGCGAAGAAAGGTCACCAAGAAGAGATCGCTACTAAGCTTTTCGGCTACTTTTACCAAAACCCGGACAGGACGCAAGTTCTGTCCGGGTTTCTTGTTTAAACAATGGAGATTGCAATGGAGCCCATCTCAAAACAACCGGATTCAACCCCAACGACCGAAGTGCCAAACAATTATTTCCGATTCCATTTCCCGCATATTCATCTTGGCTCCGTCTTCGGTGATGACTGGTTCTCTCTCAAGGCCGAGGCTTTTGCCCGTTTTTTCGGGACACCTGTTTTTCTTGTCGGACAGACCGTCATTGTTGCAATCTGGATCTGCCTGAACGCTACCGGTTTTGCCAAGTTTGATCTCTATCCATTTATCCTGCTCAATCTTGCTTTCAGCCTTCAGGCAGCCTATGCGGCCCCGCTCATCCTGCTTGCACAGACACGACAGGCCGACCGCGACAAGGCGCACGCCGATGCCGATGCACAGCACCGTGAAGCCCTCGCCAAAGCAAGCGAACAGCGCCAGACTTTTGCCGTTGAACAGTCAGAACAGCTTCTTGAACTGCTTCAACAGAACACCCGGCTGACCGAACTCGTCAAAGAGCTCAGCCAGCATATTGAAACGCTTACCACTGACATGCACAGCAAATTTGTTCAAGGCGACAGGAAATAGCATCACCAATAAAAATCATATGCTCAGGCATTCTGATGCGGGTTTGTGGTAACTATCACTATATTGTGCGCTTGAAGTCGATTTGCAATTCTTTACCATAACCGAAAACCAAAATATTATGGCCCATAAAATTATTGATACCTGCATCCTGTGCGGAGCCTGCGAGCCTGAATGTCCTGTAAGTGCAATTTCAGTTGGAGACGATACCTACGTCATCAACGAAGCGCTCTGTGTTGACTGCGTTGGCCATCACGATGCACCGGCATGTGTTGCCGTATGCCCGACTGAGAGCATCATCAAAGCCTGAACAGAACAGAGACGCAACAGCATTTGACGGCTACCCCGGATCTTGTTTGCTGCTTTTTTGCCAGCCCCGCCCTCTGACACCTCAAGCAGGAAGAAATCCTCGCCCGTTATTTATATCCCGTAATTGGACCACGCCCTCTCGGGGAAAGAGCGGGTGGGGGGGAGTAGCACCATTCGACAAAATAGCAGCCGTGCGAAATGTCTTCTGAAATTCAAAAAAGCTCAGGCTGAGCGCATATCCTTGTTGCTTGAATTTGTTGTATAATATTAGTTATGTAAAGTAAATCTGATAAGACATTATTAAGGGATTATTTATGATCTTGTTAAGCGCTTTGTGTATTTCAGTGTTTCTGTTATTCATTCAGTATGTATTGTAGTATTTATATATAAGCATCAACATCATTATGCATTGCCTAAGACATCAACTACGTCTCTATCAAAGTTCTGAGCTGTATGGAAAATGGTAAGAATCGTCATGATATTGCTTCAAACTGTATAAACTGGCAAGGTTTGCTGTATCTGAAAACATGAGTTCTCGTGTACTCATCAAACGACCTGGTTTGCCACTATCCGGATATTTGGAAATCCCCTGTGCCGCTGAGAGATATCCTTGCGCTTCAGGCAACCGTGACGATAAAGTGAGTTTGAGTCAAAAATGCAAAAAAATAGACAAATTGGCGGTTTCCCCACGTAAAATCCATTTTATTTTCGGGCACTATTAGCATATACCAATAAATAAGATATAATGTTTTTGGGAGTGTATGTTCATGAAAGAGGTCTGTGAAATTTAAAAAACCATTAAATAAAGAAAATAAATGAAAGTGATTGTTCCTTTGGATGAACAAGCGGGCCAGAGTTCAAAGATAAGTGAGCATTTTGGAAGTGCTCACTTTTTTGCTGTTGCTGATACTGACGCGGATTCTTTGGAGATTATTGCCAACGATTGCATGCATCATGATCACGGCCAGTGCAATCCTCCTGATTTTTTCTCAAAGCTTGGTGTTAGTGCTCTGCTTTGCCATGGAATTGAAGCCGGCGCTGTCCACAGGGTGCAAAAAATGGGCATTACGGTCTATAGAACAGCAATAGTTACAACACTTGAAGAGGCGTTATTGCTGTTTAAGCGTGGAACCTTGAAAAAAGTCACTCCTCAGGATGCTTGTTATGGCACTGCCTGCCATTCGTAAAGATGGCCTGTCAGATTATTGATTATTGTTTTACATAAAAAAGATGGTTTGCAAAAGAGCCATCTTTTTTAATTTCTGCATTGCGGCGGTGTTCGCTTTTACCCGGTAGTGAATGACATGCTTTGCTTGTATCATCTCATTGCTTATCGATCAGGTTTAAAAATAACTTTAATGCTATCGGGTCAAAGTGAGTTCCTGAGAGTGATTTGATGTGTTCGATCACCTTTTTTTTTGACCACCTGTCCCGGTAGGGTCGGTCGGAGCTAAGAGCATCCCATACGTCTACAATAGCAAACAATCGCGCCGACAAGGGAATTTCTTCGCCTTTTAACCCTCGCGGATAACCGCTTCCATCCCATTTTTCGTGGTGGCAATAAGGAATGTCCATAGCAGGATTCAGGTATTCAATCGGTGAAAGAAGTTGAAAGGCAAAAACGGGGTGTTTTCGCATGATGACCCATTCTTCTTCGGTCAAATTTCCCGGCTTTAGCAGTATTTGGTCGGGTATACCCATTTTGCCGATGTCATGCAAAAGCGCACCACGCTTTATGTGTCCCATCTTTTCTTCGTTTATTCCCGCAAGGCGTGCAAGTTCCAGTGTCATATTGGTAACTCGCCGGCTGTGACCTTCGGTCTCCTTGTCGCGCATATCAAGCGCCTTTGACCATCCTTCAATAGTGGTATCGTATGCCTGTAACAGCTCATGGTTGAGTTGGTTCAAGTTTTTGAACAAATGATAATTGTCAATCGCGATTGCTGCCTGATTTGCAAGGATATGCAGAAAATCCAGCCAACCGGATTCAAATTTCAACGGTTTTCGTTGAAATACTTCAAAGAGTCCGTTGACATTGCCTTTTATAATGAGCGGAATAGCATAGTACTCAACAAAGCTCTCGTCTTTTATGAACGGTGCGCGTGAAAATGTATCGCCAACTTTGGCAAGGTCGCGAATATGGTGGACATCCTGTTGAAGTACCGTGTGACGGGTAATATCCTCTCCAATTTTCAGTGTTGATCGTTCAATATTCGTTGAGTGAAAGCCATGACCTGCGATATATTTCAACGTATTGGTATGTGGTTCAAGCAAAAGAAAATCGGCCGCGTCAATCTGCAGTTCTGAAAGGGTGAAATCAATGATGGTTTTGAGCGAAAGGTAAATATCAGTCGTTCCGCGAATAACAAGGTCAATTTCCCGCAGAGCACGCATGTGTTGCAGTTGATAAATTCAGTGGTGTCCGGTTAAAATAATGCCAGTTGAGATACCGGATCCCTCACCTTTTTGAGAGATTGTTCTTTGAGAGATAAAATATCGATCAACAGGCGCTGCTCCATGACGACTGCGG
>CAJAOR010000207.1 GCA_903942355.1 uncultured Chlorobiaceae bacterium
CAGCCCTGTCTTTAGTCGGTTATGAGCTCCTGCAAGTGGCTTCATTTGCGATAACGACACTTATCACATGAACACAGCCATGAGCATCTCCATTTTTTACTCAAAATTTCGATTTTTGTGGCTATCATGAATTATTCAGGTTAGTAATCGTAAATATTACGTGGACGAAATCATGAAAGCTTTCGTCTCCCCTTTATTGCTGTAATTCGTTTGCATTCAGGAGGATAAAAAATACATTGCATAAATATAGGACTCCCCAATATGGAACAGGAACTCAATGAATGCTTTTTTCAACGGTAATAACCATCTGAAACGACGTTTCATGGCAATCATGTATCTGCTTTTACGAAAAAGCCGATATTTCAAAGGAACGTCTCAACAATACTTCCGCCTGACCCTCGATTATATACTTGTTCAGCTCAATCTTAATCAGGACATCCCCTTTCTTTTTGTTGCTGTATGTGTTGGCCTTCTGACTGGATATGTGGCGGTGGTGTTTCATGATGCCATCATGATGATCAGTACAATGAGTTTTTCCGGCCTTCGTTCTTTCGGCAAAACCATGGGCATTGATAAATACTGGATGGTCATTCTTCCATTTATTCCCGCTCTGGGCGGGCTCCTTGTAGGGTTGTATAATGCTTTTGTTGTGAAAGCCAGGCCTGGACACGGTCTTGCATCAGTGATCAAGGCTGTCGCCCAGAATGACGGTGTGATCAGCAAGAAATTATGGTTTCATAAAAGTATAACCTCAGTTATAAGTATCGGTACAGGGGGTGGCGGTGGCCGGGAAGCCCCTATTATTCAGGTTGGTGCAGCAATAGGCTCAACGGTTGCCCAGCTTCTGAAGTTTTCGCCAAATAAAACCCGTACTCTCCTTGGTTGTGGTGCCGCTGCTGGGCTTGCCGCTGTTTTCAATGCTCCCATAGGGGGCGTAATGTTTGCCATTGAAGTTCTGCTGGGCGATTTCAGTGTCAAAACTTTCAGTCCTATTGTGATAGCAGCTGTTATAGGCACGGTTCTTTCAAGAAGCTTTCTGGGCAACAATCCAACATTTCAGGTTCCTGAATACTCTCTTGTCTCAAATACGGAACTCTTCTTCTATTTTGTACTCGGTATTCTTGCAGGACTCTCAGCAGTAATGTTTATAAAGACCTACTATGGCATAGAGGAATGGTTTCATAGAATTGAAAAAAAATGGAAGATACCTGTATGGGCAATGCCGGCAATAGGCGGACTCATGAGTGGCTTGATCTGCATGTGGCTCCCTGGTCTTTATGGATTTTCCTATGAGGCCATAAACCAAGCTGTTCACGGTAATGAAAGCTGGGTCAATATGATCGGGATATACATATTCAAGCCGATTGTGGTCGGTCTGAGTATAGGCTCAGGAGGATCCGGCGGTATGTTTGCTCCAGCCATGAAAATGGGTGCGATGCTTGGAGGAATGTTTGGCAAGGCTGTCCATATTTTGTTTCCGGCATTAACCGGCCCCTCAGGAGCTTATGCTCTTGTAGGAATGGGGGCGTTAACTGCCGGTATCATGCGGGCTCCGCTTACCGTTATTCTGATTCTTTTCGAAATCACCGGACAGTACGAAATCGTGCTGCCGATCATGTTTGCATCGGTGACCTCTGCCCTTATTGCCCGTCTCGCTTATCGCCATAGCATGGAGACCTACGTTCTTGAAAAAGAAGGTGTCAAGGTCGGTTTTGGTATTGCCCTGTCGGTTGCTGAGCATATCAGCATTGCTGAAGTCACGAAAACAGATTTTGTGAAATTCAGTATTACGGAAACCGCAACGAACATGATAGATGTATTTTTTAACACCCCTGAATCAAGTTTTCTGGTTACCGGTCATGATGGAAAATTTTCAGGAATCATTAGTCTGGATGAAATGAGGATTCTTCTCAAACAAGATTCCCTGATCGGATTGATTGCTGAAGATATTGTAAAAAAGGGTGTGCCCGTACTTTACAATAGCACCAAACTTGATGAAGCGCTAAAATTATTTGAAATAACTGATTACAATATGCTGCCGGTTCTTGATTCCGAAAGCGGAATGTTACTTGGTGTTGTTCGTCAGGAAGAGGCCTTTGCTTATTACCGCAAGCAACTCAATCTGTATGGCTCGGATCCGTATGAGAATCCTGCATCCTGACTGCAAAAAACCGTGAAAAACAGCTCAGTCGAACACCGTTCTTAAGCTGTCGTTCTGAAGTCTTACCTTGAGCCAGTCAATAATCTTCTCTTTTTCACTATCCCCCAGGGGAGTTGATGTGGAGACTACAACAGAAGGCATTTTTTTTGCCTTATACCCTTCTTCAGTATTGAACCGGTAGGTTTCTGCGAAGAGGCATGCCGAGACCATTGGAAAAAGTGTCCTTAGTTCCTTCAGTAGAACAAGTCCGGTATAACTGCGCTGTTGAACGCTATCCTGCTGGCGAGCATTTTGCTGGAGTAAAAGGGAGAGACGGTTGATTTCAGATTTCAGCCGTTCGGTTTCGCTGAGCTGAGTGGATAGGTCGCTAAAGTTAAGTCCTTGCTGATAATTCAGGATTACATTTCCCAACCCGAATTCTACCGCTCGCTTTTTGAGCTGGGCCTTGTCTTCATCCGTCAGCGTCCGACCGCCATAAATCAGGGTAATCGTTTTGTGCTCGGCATTGATTTCATGACGTAAAAGATAATCTCCACGGAAAAGGCTGACACTACGGATAAACTTTCCGGAGTTTTCCATAAATCCCTCATTCTGCACAAGCACGTAACCAAAATAGATACTTGGAACAAGAGTAATCAAAATCACTACGGTTATCAGGCGGTTGATGCGCACTTTTTTTGCATCGTCAATAATGTGCTTGATCGGAAACGCCATAACTTTTGAAAAGACGACTGTTGAAATCCCTATAAACACCACATTGATTGCAAAGAGATAGATTGCTCCGAAAAAAAATGGTAAGTGAGCGGTTGCCAGACCATAGCCAGCCGTACAAAGAGGAGGCATAAGCGCTGTAGCAATAGCGACACCCGGCACAACATTGCCCTTCAGCTTTGTAGTAAGGGAAATCGTGCCGGCAAGCCCGCCAAAAAGTGCGATCAGGACATCGTAAATAGTTGGACTTGTTCGTGCAAGCAGTTCGGAATGGGCGCTCGAAACTGGACTGATGGCGAAGTACAGCGTTGAGGCGGCCAGACTTGCCAGAACAGCATAGGAGAAGTTCTTGAAAGCCTTTCGAAGCAGAGGGAAATCGTATGTTGCAATACTGTATCCCATTCCATTAATTGGGCCCATCAGTGGTGAAATAAGCATGGCTCCAATAATGACTGCTGTAGAGTTGATATTCAATCCAACAGAGGCAAGAATAGTGGCAAATATCAGAACCCACAGCCGGCTGCCCTTAAAAACGATCTCACTTTCAACCGCGTTGTGGATGACATCGAAGGTTTCAGCATCCGGCTGTATATTAAATGAGTGCAAGATCTTTTTAATCATAACGGGGATTTTTGGTATAGAAATCTTTCTTTAGCATCACTGATGGAGTCCAAGGGTTGCAACACGCTGCCTGGTCGGAGTTATTTCCAGGCATTCTGATTTACAGCTGGAACTTTATTATACGCTCGAAATGACTTTGGTGATTGAGCAAGTTACCAACTTAAGCTATTGTCAGGAAATCGGAGTATACTTATAGAAATCAGGATTTCTCCACATCATGTTTTTTGCAGAAGATATTGATTATGAAACAGACAGGACGGTGTCTACTCTTATTTGCACTTGTGTTTGCAGTACCGCTGGCTATAAGCGGGACACTTTTTGCTGAAGCTCTTGATATCACAGCGGTGGCTCCCGTTGTTGTAACATTTCGGAATAATCTCCCGCCGATCTGGCTTGTTACGCCTTTTATCGCTCTTCTCGTTATAATAGCAACTGGCCCGCTTTTGTTCCATCGCTTCTGGGAGCAACACTATCCTAAGGTTGCTGTCGGATTGGGGCTGGTCGTGGCGTGTTACTATGGCTTTATGATGGATCATGGGTTGCATGTGCTGGAACATACCCTTGAAGAGTACCTTTCATTTATTGCACTGATAGCATCCCTGTTTGTGGTTTCCGGTGGAATACTAATCAAGATAGAGCGGAGAGGAACCCCTGTTATTAATGCGCTTTTACTCTTTTTTGGAGCCATTATTTCAAATCTGGTCGGAACAACCGGAGCGTCCATGCTGCTCATAAGGCCTTATATGCGAATCAATGAAGGTCGTCTCAAACCATTTCATATTGTCTTTTTCATTTTCATTGTCAGCAACATTGGTGGTGCACTTACTCCTATTGGAGATCCACCGCTTTTTCTTGGCTATTTAAAGGGGGTCCCTTTTTTCTGGGTGTTTCCTAAAATATGGCTGCCGTGGGTCATTACTGTTGCGGGTCTTCTCCTCATTTTCATCATTCTTGATGCCAGGGCGGGAGCTGGTGATATGAAGGGTGCAGAAGCAAAAGGCGGTGTGAGGATTACAGGTAGAAGAAATTTCTTCTTTCTCGCGGTGATCATTGCAGCAGTTTTTCTTGATCCAGCAGTAATAGAGGGAGTTCCGAGTCTACAGGAACTTTTTCATGTGCCGTTCGGGATCCGGGAACTGATCATGTTTATGGTTGCTATTGCTGCCTATAATTTCTCAAATCCTGAGGCATTCAAGGGCAATGAATTCAACTTTGAGCCCATCAAGGAGGTTGCTTATCTTTTTATTGGCATCTTTGCCACCATGATTCCAGCTCTTGAACTCATCGGAAACTACGCTTCATCTCATGCATCTGAATTTTCTGTATCACGTTTCTACTGGTTGACCGGAGCTCTTTCCGGTGTACTTGATAACGCTCCTACTTATCTGAATTTCTTTGCCGGTGCGTTAGGAAAGTTTGGGCTTGATATCGCCACTCCAGAAGACATTAAACTCTTTGCTGGTGGCGTTGGCTCCCCGCTTCAGGGGGATGTATCCTCAGACATTTACCTTATGGCGATCTCGGTTGCGGCGGTCTTTTTCGGGGCAATAAGCTATATCGGTAATGCCCCGAACTTCATGGTAAAAAACATTGCTGCTCAAGCAGATGTTGACGTACCTGACTTTCTGGAGTATATCTACAAATACTCGCTTCCGATACTGATCCCGTTTTTTGTGCTCTTGTGGGTCCTTTTTTTTTACTATTGAGGGTCTGCCAATAACCAATAACATTTGAGACAATGAAGAGCTTTATTGCTGCAGTCAAGAACGGTGAAAAGGGGTTTGTGATCAAAAATTCTGTTTTTCTGCCTTTTCACTGTGAGATTATATCCATCTGGATTGGCAAGGAGATGTCCCTGCTATCAGCTCCGGATCAGATTACTGATCTCTGTGAATCCGAGCTTATAGGTGTTCGAGCTGGCGACTCTTTTACCAATTTGGTGTTTAGGAAATGGAATAATCTTGCGAAAGAACTGGGCCATGATAAGGGGCATATTATTTTGCATGCCGCAGAAAAAGGTTCTGATATTTTTATAAGCGAAAATCTCCATTACATCCGGATCAGTTTTCAGGATCACAAGAAAGAGGTTTCTTTGGAAATTATAGATAATCCGTTAGATCTTTAGGAAAGAATCAAAATGAATAAAATTGACAGAATCACTGGCTTTCTTTATTGCATCGTTATGCTGAGTATGACAATGTTTCCGCCCTTTATCATAGGAGCCCATGAATGCATTAGGTATTCGTTTATAATCAACTACCGCATCACAGACTGGACTTGCCTGATAGACACATCACAACTGTATATCCAGTACATTTTCGTTTCCATAATTGCTGCCGCAGTTATACTGGCAAGCGAATCTCTGAGTAATGAAGCCGTTCGTGGAGCCAGAGTAAAGAGATAGGAGGTTCTATAAGCTTATATATTACTCGGATTGGGAAATGAGAGCTTTGAACCGGGGTGGAGTCCCTATAAATGACTTCAAGGTTTTTAAGCACTATTCGAACAAAGTATTATCGTGAAAGATCCGAAACTGGTTCGGTCAAAAACTTTTTTTTGTTATCCACGCTTTTATGGGACTGTGCAAAATACCCGGCAGCAAATGAAGCCAATTATTATGCCCATCAAGTTTGCAAGACGCCTTTCAGGAAGTAAACGATCCACTGAATCGAACAGACACCTTGGTTTCACGCTCGCATTTGTTGCTGGGTCGACAAATGCAGGGGCATTTTTAGCTGTCCGCCAATACACGTCACACATGACTGGAATGGTCTCATCAATGGCTGACAATGTGGTCCTCGGCAACATAGATCTTGCGTTCAGTGCATTTGGTGGCATTATCGCTTTCCTCTCAGGTGCCGCAACAACTGCGGTCATGGTTAACCTTGCCAGGCGACGGCATATGCACAGCGAGTTTGCATTTCCTCTCTTGCTTGAGGCCATCCTCATGCTCTGTTTTGGCTTGCTTGGCACACAACTATCAAAAATCGAAGGAATGTTTGTCCCGGTTACCGTAATGTTGCTCTGTTTTATGATGGGACTTCAGAATGCTGTTATAACGAAGTTGTCAAATGCTGTAATTCGAACCACTCACCTTACCGGTATCATTACTGATCTTGGGATAGAACTTGGCAAACTGTTTTACTGGAATCGGTATATATCGGAAAAAGAGCCTGAGGTTCTAGCAGATCGAGACCGCATACTGGTGCTTACAATTTTAACGCTGTCTTTTTTCGGTGGTGGGGTCATAGGAGCTCTAGGCTTCAAATTCATTGGATACGCGCTTACTATTCCTCTTGCCCTTCTCCTTGTCCTTTTGGCCGCTGTACCAGCAATCGATGATTTACGCGTATATCTACAAAGATTTCAAGAGAAGAAACCGCACCTATAAGAGTACCTTCAGAATTGTCGACTAACAGCGGCGCATTCCCGAACTTCCGTTTTGCTTATCGTTAAAAAAAGCATAAACTTTCAACAGTTTAATGTTGATAATGTATTTTATCATAACTAAAACTAAGCACAGAAAACAAACGAACAGGTACCATGACCGACACGCTTCCGATCCTCGAAAAACGGACACTTTCAGCGCAAGAGTTTCATGCTTTGAAGGCAATGCCACCGGAACTCGAATGGTATGCCAATATCCGGAGTGAAAAGACCCGCCGGGCGTACCGTAACGACGTGAAGGAACTGTCCCGATTTCTCGGCATCACGGAACCGGAAGAAATGCGAATTGTGACAAGAGCGCACTTGCTTGCTTGGCGCACCGATCTTGAACAACGTAACCTTGCCGCCGCCACTATCCGGCGCAAGCTTGCTTCGATCTCTTCCCTGTTCGACTACCTCTGTGAACAGAATGCTGTACTGCATAATCCGGTTCTTGGGGTGAAACGCCCTGCGGCCAACAACAACGAAGGAACGACTCCTGCTCTTGGTGACAGTCAGGCAAGAATGCTGCTTGATGCACCACCTGCGAATACTCTAAAAGGAAAACGGGACAGAGCAATTCTCGCTACCCTGCTCTACCATGGGTTGCGCCGAGAAGAACTTTGTCGTCTGCAGGTTAAAGATGTGCAGCAACGTAGTGGTGTGCTGCATTTGTGCATCCACGGTAAACGGGAAAAGATCAGGTTTTTGCCAATGCATCCGATGGCTCAGAGGTTGATTGATGAGTATCTTGAAGCTGCCGGTCACCGTGACGACCAGAAAGGCCCACTTTTCCGACCGGTAAAAAACAATATCAGCGGTACACTTGATAAGCCGCTTGACCCTCAAGCAGTATATACCTGTATTATCCGGAAATACGGAAAAGAAACGGGCATTCTCGCAAGTGTGAACGGGTTCTGCGTACACTCGTTACGGTCAACAGCGGCAACGAATGCGCTGGAACACGGGGCTGATATCGGAAAGGTGCAGGAGTGGCTTGGTCATGCGAATGTGTCAACAACTCGGCTCTATGACAGAAGGAAAAGCAGGCCTGAGGAAAGCCCAACGTTCAGGGTGAAATATTGATTCTTAATCTTCGACAAACAAAATATCAAGCAGGGTAAAGACGTAGTAATATCATATCTTAGAAAGATACCGTGTTATCCGCCATGAAAATATGGTAGAAATAAGTATCAAACGGGCATGAAAAAAGCTCATTATGATTAAACATCTGAAAATGACCAATGTCGGACCGGCTCCAAAGATGGAACTCGAGTTCGGCAAAAGACTGAATTTGATTACAGGCGATAACGGCTTGGGCAAAAGCTTTTTGCTGGATATTGCATGGTGGGCTATGACTCGCATATGGCCAGCAGAATTGAACCCTAAATTGACCTCTGGCAAGGTGGCTTTGCCCACAGATAAAAGGCAAGAAGCCGAAATCGATTTTTCGTTTTCAGCGGTATCGAAAACAAAGGGCTATATCAGCACATTTGAGCCGCGAGGACAAAGCTGGACTGTCCAGAAAGGTCGTCCGGCAAACCCCGGACTCGTCTTTTATGCGATGGCTGATGGAAGCTTTGCTGTTTGGGACCCGGCCCGGAACTACTGGAAATCGAAAAACCCTGACCAAAGTAAAGAAAGGCCTGCCGCTTACGTGTTTAGTCCGAAAGATGTTTGGGATGGACTGCAAAATCAAGATGGGACGTGGCTTTGCAATGGTTTAATTCGGGACTGGGCTGGCTGGCAAAAGGAAAAAGGAAGAGCCTTTGAGTCTTTGATCTCTGTACTTGATGTTTTGTCACCCGCATCAACTGAAAAAATTCTACCGGGATCGTTAATACGCATTAGTCTGGATGATGTAAGGGATATGCCTACATTGAAAATGCCGTATGACCAAGAAGTAGCAGTAGTTCATGCTTCATCGGGTATGCGTCGAATTATTTCGCTTGCCTATTTCCTTGTCTGGTGCTGGGAAGAGCATGTAAAAGCTAAAGAGTTATTGGGCGAGGAACCTGAGACGAATACAGTTTTTCTGATTGATGAAGTCGAGTCGCATCTGCATCCCAAATGGCAACGGACGGTGATTCCTTCCTTGATGAAGGTGATAAAGCAATTGACCAAGTCCCCTGATATCCTATTGATAGACGATACCGATCCAGAGCATCCCCTTCATACATTGATGATATCCGATGTTCAACTTATAGCCGTAACCCATTCCCCTTTGATCATGGCTTCTGTGGAACCCCTGTTTGACGAAAATCAAGATGCTTGGTTCGACCTTGATCTAGTCTGTAACAACGTCGAGCTCACACACAGACAGTTTGTCCGGCAAGGAGATGTCCGCAGTTGGCTCACCAGCGAGGCGTTTGATCTTAAATCCGGCTATTCGATTGAAGCTGAAACAGTTCTGGAAGATGCTGCTCTGGCGTTAAGTAACGAACATCTCAGTAAAGACGAAGCACTCTTACTGGAACAACGCTTACGGGCAGCCCTCTCTGATACTGATCCATTCTGGATGCGCTGGCGGTTTGTGGCTGAAAAGAAAGGATGGTCGTTATGATTCATGTTGACGCACAAACCGAGCCGGATTCGTTCAATTCGAATGTCCGGATAAAGGGACTTGCTTGGCTCCAAGAAAAGACTATTCCTCTTGATAAACCGCTACCGCCAAAAACTGATATTGAGCCTTATTGGCGCTTCTGCCTTGATGATTTGCATACAAATTACAACGGTTGCTGCGCATATTTAGCCGTTTTTTTCGAGCGGGTCACTGGTGGTGGTTCAGTCGATCATTTTATTGCTAAATCAAAACGGGCTGATTTGGCTTACGAGTGGAGTAATTACCGCCTTGCGTGTTCTCGCATGAATAGTCGCAAACGAGAATACGACGATGTACTTGATCCTTTCGAGATAGAAAATGAATGGTTCCGTCTCAAACCGATTACCGGAAGAATCTATCCCAATCCAACATTAACCTCGGAGCAGCAGAGAAGCGTTCAGATAACGATAGAACGACTGAATTTGGATGATGCCGGATGTCGGGAAATACGAGCTCGGCATTATCAAGAATATTGTGAAGGTGAATACACTGCGGCATTTTTAAGGAAACGTTCCCCTTTCGTATGGTTGGAAGCCCAACGTCAGGGTTTGCTATAAGGGGTCTGTTCCTTCTCTTTATTGACGGATTCCAGCATATCCCATAATCCTTAACGGGCTTTAAAATCCGTTTTCTGAGGCGATCCTTTCCTGCACATGAAAATGACTTTGATAATAAGTACAAGATATTATTGCATATTTATGGTGCGAAGAGTGTAAATGCTTTATCTGCATTTATTTATGGTCCGTCTTTATTGCTTGTCAAAAGTAGTGTTTACTATATAATACCAATCATCATCATCTCCTAAACGATCGGTTATGTTTTCTTTATATTTATTAGCCATTTCGCCTAATACACACTTAACAATTTCATTGAGTTTATTCCGATTATTGTAATAATTGCCAATATTTTCATTGTCAAAAATATTGGTTTTAATGACCTTAGTTTGGATTAATTGCCGCCATTGTTCTGAGTGATTATTTTTCTGTAAAGAAACATAATTATATTTTTCAATTGGCAAGACTATATCAAATATATTGATATCATTATTAGAATATTTAAGAACATTTAGGTTTAGTGCAATAATGGATTGCATAACTCTGTTTGGAATATAATAATAATATTCTTTGGTTTCATTATCTATTGTTTCAAATAATTTATTCTTATCCCAATATAAAATAGAGTTAATCATGGCTTTCAAGCCACATGTCTGTATTTTAATATTGAAACCAACTTGAGCTGTTTTAAAAGCAGATAACCCAACAAGCAATGCTACTATATTATTAGCATCATTTAAAGATAACCCTTCCTTAGATACTTTTGCTATTACACATCTAAGCAAATCCGCATCTACTAACCCAGTATAATATTTATGAGATAATTTCAGAGCAGAGCCGATAAGAGATGGATTTATAGAACCAAAATCATGAATTAGTTTCGCTGATATTAAGTTACTTGGAGATGTATCAAGACCATTTAAAAATTTAGTTAGTAAAGTTTCATTTTCAATTATGACGTATGGATCGTAAAACCCAAAATGATTACAATAGAATTCCATTTTATTATGTCTTTTTTATTCATAATGCAAGAATATAATCATTAGATGTGGTCGACTATTTCGCGGATTATAGAATTGCAACCTACCATACCGATTAAATATAGCCTACAATTTATTTCTTCAACCTATTGCACTGCCAGAATATCAAGATCGATCCTGCTGATACGTTCAGCAATCTGAATCGTATGCTTAAGGGGTTTTCCTTTGACCAGCTTACCGAGTAAAGTAAAAACCTTGAAATCCGCCTCAGTGAATTCGTAACTGAAAGTCATGGCCAAAGTCGGCTTTCCTACCCCAATGCCTCAATAGCTCCTAAAAAGTTAAACCGTGAAAACAGGTTATTGAGATTGAACGTGTCGACCTTTATGAATATGGCAATCTTGCCGATAGAGTTATAGACGTACTACTCTGGCTATAACGTATATATTTAGCAGGTAATTACAAAATATTCACAATCATAAATGGAGGATTTCAAAATAATATTTTGAGTTATTACTGTATTATATTATGTAGGTAGGGCTACGCAGGCATACCCCGCTATCGCTCAGTTTTTTTTAAGCGACCCCTTTATACCTGTATTATCCTGAAATACGGAAAGGAAACAGGCATCATTACCAGCATGAATTGTTTCTGCTTATACTCGTTGCGGTCAACGGCAGCAACGAATTCTCTGGAACACGGCGCTGATATCGGAAAGGTTCAAAGGAGTGTGGCTCGGTCATGCCAATGTTTCAACAACACGGCTTTATGACAGGAGGAAAAGCAGGCCGGAGGAAAGTCCGACGTTCAGGGTGAAGCACTGAACGACCGAGAAAGACGTCTATCAGAATTAAATCGCAATAGTTTAAGCGACTGCACAAATCAGTTTACTAAACCGGCCACCCAGATTAACACGAAATTGGATAGTAGTGGCGTAACCGTAGGCTTCACATTGCAACGGATTAGGTGTAACGGATAATGAGATGCAATTTAAATCTCTTAATTTCTAAAGAGGATTGAAACTCTATTTTCTTACGCTACCCGTCTTACTCATTGGGAATGCCAGCCTAGAAAGGAAATCGAAAGTTCGTTATTCAGAACAAATATTATATAGAAAACATGAGCAGTCCAACGCTGAAAACGATTAAACGGCTTTTTGCGGAGTCCGGAAACCAGTGCGCTTTTGCCGGGTGTAATGAACTTTTATGTAATGATGCCGGAGTTATTGTTGGTGAAATCTGCCATATAAAAGCAAGCAGAACAGGGGGCCCTCGATATGACTTCAACCAGACAGCAGAAGAGCGAAATGCATATGATAACCTAATTCTCTTATGTCCTACTCATCATACATGGATAGATTCTAATCCTGATGAGTTTTCTGCTGAATCGCTTATCGCGATGAAAAGTGTCAAGAAAACGTATGCTGCTCACCCCGAAACAAGCGAAGATGCTTTGTATGCCAAAAAGCTCTTGGAAAAGTTTCTGCGGCAATCCCCTGCACAAAATATCATGATGAATAGCCCTGGGGCTATTCAAGCACACACGGTAAATCTTAAAACGACAATGAAAAACGTGATTGTGGCACCAGCCCCCAATACAATAGGGAATGACCAAAGAAAAAGCCGGTATGTCGAGTACTTGATAGAGCGCTACAACAAATTCGCTAGCACACATTACGCCGGAGCGAAGCCATTTTCATACGGAGCAATAGGGAGCAATATCGTATCGAAGTTTGGGTCAAAGTGGAGAATGCTGCCAGTTGAGCGATTTGAACAGGTGGCCTCCTATCTACAGGATAGAATATCAAAGACAAAACAGGCTAAATGGGGTCGCTTCAGGAAACGGATTTTAAAGTACGTTAAGGAATCGGTAGCGGTCTGAGCGCTCTGAAATGCCCCTCTTTGCCCTTAAAGCGGTTGCGCCATACATAATCACCAGTCAGGTTGATGTGTTCCCATCCTAAAGGCGAGAGGTTTTGCAAGAGGAGCTGATCCACTTGTCGTCCTTGTTCTTTCCATGATTTGATGATACGATCCAGATACACCGTATTCCAGAGTGCAATTGCCGCAGTCACTAAATTCAACCCACTTGCCCGATATTGTTGTTGCTCGAAACTGCGGTCACGGATCTCACCAAGCCGGTTAAAGAAGACTGCACGAGCCAAAGAGTTGCGAGATTCACCTTTGTTCAGCCCTGCATTCACCCTTCGTCGGAGTTCGACATTTTGTAGCCAGTCCAGAATAAACATGGTGCGTTCAATGCGGCCAAACTCTCGTAAAGCTAATGCCAAACCGTTTTGGCGAGGATAACTGCCAAGTTTTCGAAGCATCAGAGAAGCTGTTACCGTTCCTTGTTTTATCGAGGTCGTCAGTCGTAAAATATCATCCCAATGACTGCGGAGATGATTGATGTTCAGCCTGCCACCGATCAATTTTTCAAGTGCCGGATAATCAGCCGTTTTTTTCGGCACATAAAGTTTTGTCTCTCCCAAGTCACGGATACGGGGAGCAAATCGGAATCCCAGTAGGTGCATCAATCCAAAGACATGATCAGTGAAGCCTGCGGTATCAGTATAGTGTTCTTCGATCCGTAAATCCGATTCGTGATAGAGCAGTCCATCAAGGACATAGGTGGAATCGCGGATACCGACATTAATAACTTTAATGTTGAAGGGTGCGTATTGATCAGAGATATGGGTGTAGAACATCCGTCCAGGTTCAGTACCGTACTTCGGATTAACATGTCCGGTACTTTCCCCTTGGTTACCAGCCTTGAATCGCTGCCCATCCGATGATGATGAGGTCCCATCACCCCAATTTTGGGCAAACGGATGCCGAAGTTGAGCGTTGACCAGTTCGGCAAGAGCTGCGGAGTATGTTTCATCTCGGATGTGCCAAGCTTGCAACCAAGAGAGCTTTGCGTATGTCGTGCCCGGACAGGATTCTGCCATTTTAGTCAGTCCAAGGTTTATCGCATCTGCTATAATTGCTGTCAGGAGTAATGAGGTATCCTTAGCCATGTCGCCAATCTTGAGGTGCGTGAACTGTCGGGAGAAACCTGTCCAAGCATCTACTTCCATAAGCAGATCAGTTATTTTAATATGTGGCAGGCACATTGCAGTCTGCTCAATGAACAGCTTTGCTGCTATGGGGACGACGGTGTCCTGCTGCGTGATTTTCAGACCGGATTCATTGATCACGGCATCGGGCAAATCGTTGGCCTGAGCCATGCTGTTTACAGTCCTCAGTTGTTGTTCCAAAAGACCCAGACGATCATGCAAATATTGATCACAGTCGATGTTGATATCAAGCGGTAATGTTCCAGCCTTTCTGAGAATATTGAATGTATCGGCAGGTACAAGGTATTCATCGAAGTCTTTGAACTGGCGTGATCCCTCAACCCACATATCGCCGGAACGGAGAGCGTTCTTCATTTCCGACAGAGCGCATAATTCATAATAGCGCCGGTCAATTCCCTCACCGCTGAAAACCAACTTCTCCCACCGCTTTTTGATAAAGGTAGTGGGTGCATCCGATGGTACCTTTCGGTTGTTATCAGCGTTCAGGGTGCGAATAACCTCAATGGCATCAAGCATATTTTGTGCGGCCGGTGCTGCTCGCAATTTCAGAACATTAAGAAATGCTGGAGCATAGCGGCGCAGCATACTGTAACTTTCCCCAAGACGATGCAGGTAATCAAAATCTTCAGGCTGAGCAAGTTTTTCCGCATCAGTCACGCTTGTTGCGAACGCTTCCCAAGACATGACTGACTCAATTGCAGCAAAGGCATCCCCACCATTTTGCCTCGCAGCAAGCAGGGCTTGACCGATCTTGCCGAAGAGCCGAACCTTGTCATTAATCGCCTTACCAGATTCCTGAAAATTTTGCTGATGCCTGTTTTTCGCTGCGTTGAAGAGTTTACCGATGATTCGGTCATGCAAATCAATAATTTCATCAGTTACGGTGGCTGTACCTTCCAGAATCAGAGCAACCAGAGTTGCATAGCGCCTGAGTAACTCAAACCTGGTCAAGTCGGCTGGTGTCATCTGACCACCTTCTCGAGCGATCTTGAGAAGGCGGTTTTGATGGATCAGACGATCAATCCCGTTCGGCAGATTTATTGCGTGAAAGGTTTTTAGACGCTCAATGTGTTCGAGCATGTGCCGTGAATTTGGTTTTGCAGGTGACTGCCGCAACCAGGCCAGCCAAGTAATCTGACTCTCTGGTCTTCGCTGAAGCAAGTCATCAAGACGCTGACGGTGCTCGTCCGAGAGTGGATCGGTTAAGGCCACATAAATGCGTTTATTTGCACGAGTGATGGCTTCAGCACAGATGCTGTCGATAACATTCAGCGATGGCATGAGAATGAGCTGACGGCGTAGACTATCAAGTAGTTTTTCAGCCAACACAACACCCTTATCGGTTTGCCATGCTAACTCGTCTAACGCCTGTAAAGAAGGACGAAAATGCCTATTAGTAAATGACTTGAAGCCAAAAACTGATTGCAATTCTATTAAATGCTCTCTCCGTGTTTCTGCCCGTCGGCCATACTTCTCCCACACCTCCATTTTTACATTAAGCTGTTTTGCAACAATACGAAGCAGTGGAGCAGACGGTTTGACATCTGGAGGTATTATCATTCCAGGATAACGCATATAGCAGAGTTGCACGGCAAATCCCAAGCGATTTTCAGCACCCCGATGCTGACAAATAATTGACAGTTCCGAATCATTGAATGTATAGTGCCGGATCAACTCATCTTGAGTATTCGGCATAACCAGCAAACTGTCGCGTTCTGAAGCTGAAATAACTGAACGACGTGGCATTGATACTCCTCTTAGAAACGAGGGTTTTTGAGAATACTTTTCAGTGAAGGAACAAGCATTGAAAAATAAGGTGTTACGATTCTCAAAAACAGTTCTTGAAATTAATTCTTAATATATTGTATTTTAAATGAGTATTGAGAATACAAAAAGGAAATATAGATATGCTTATTGGTTATGCCAGGGTTTCAACACAGGATCAAAATCTTAATCTTCAGATTGATGCTTTAAGAAAGGCTGGATGTGAAAAGGTCTTCGATGATAAAGTGAGTGGTACACGGGCCGAACGCCCCGGACTTACCAAGGCACTTGAGCTGATGAGGGCGGGAGACACGCTTGTTGTCTGGAAACTTGATCGACTTGGCCGTAGCGTCAAGCAACTGGTTGATCTGGTCGCCGGACTTCAGAAACAGGGAGTTCAGTTCAAAAGTCTTACCGATGCCATCGATACCGGCACACCATCAGGCCGCTTTTTCTTTCACGTCATGGCAAGCCTCGCCGAAATGGAGCGGGAACTGACGGTTGAGCGTACTCGTGCAGGATTGGAAATTGCCCGCCAACTTGGCAGGAAGGGTGGCCGCAAGCGCTTGATGACTGACAGTAAAATTCATTCAGCAAAAAAGTTGCTGGCTAACGGGGTTCCGCCTCGGGATGTCGCAAAAGATCTTGGCGTATCTGTTCCGACGTTGTACCGATGGATTCCCGCATCCAATAATTCTTAAGGCGCTTTAACGTGGTATAATGTTAAGCCATGTTAACGTATATATTAATTGATAGTTAATTGGTCAATACTTTTTACTATTTGCTGTTTTATTGTATTCATTCTGCAAATCGATGTATATGCAACAAAAACATATTTACGGCTTTCTTGCCGGTGTTATTATCGGAACTCTTGGTGGCTTGATTGGACTTGGTGGGGCCGAATTTCGACTTCCCCTTTTGATAGGCCTTTTTGCATTTCCTGCTCTTGATGCTGTGATTCTCAATAAAGCAATGAGCCTGGTTGTTGTTGCTTCAGCTTTACCGTTCAGGGCCAGTACGGTTTCATGGCAGGCTATTGCGGATAATTGGCTTGTCATTATCAACCTTCTTGCCGGTAGCCTTATCGGTGCATGGCTTGGAGCGGGCTGGGCAACCATACTCCGTTCGGAAGGGCTCTACAAGATCATTGCCTTTCTCCTGCTCGCTATTGCCTGTGTCTTAGCAGGAAGCCATCTGGTGCATGGCTCTGGCAAGCCTTTGCTGGACAATGCTATTGCTTTGGCAATATGCGGAGTACTGGCAGGCTTTGTAATTGGTGTTGTTGCTGCACTGCTTGGTGTAGCAGGTGGAGAACTGTTGATTCCAACGCTGGTGATTTTATTTGGGATCAATATCAAGTTAGCTGGCAGCCTCTCCCTTGCTATCAGCTTGCCGACCATGCTGGTTAGTTTTACTCGCTATAGCCGTGACAGCAGTTTTTCAGTTCTTGGGGCTAACCGGCCTTTTCTCTTTATCATGGCAGCAGGATCGCTCTGCGGCACCTGGATTGGCGGGAGGTTGCTTGGTATTGTTTCAGAGTCTGTGCTTATCCCAATGCTGGTCTTGCTTCTTGTTTTATCTGCAATCAAGGTCTGGAAACACAAGTAATTGAAAAGATGAAATTGAGGCTGGTGTTCTCAACAGTGATTGACTTGTATCTTGTTTGGTAGGGATGGAATTGCTGTTGATTAACTCGAACAATGCTTAACGTACTTTAAAATCCGTTTCCTGAAGCGGCCCCTAAATGCAATCAAAGCAAACAGTATCCTTCATTCTCCACCTATGACGAGTACTGCATAAAGCATGGATTTTGATGAATTTTTAGCTGCATTGCCAATGTATCAACGTCCACACTGCTCTATGATTGCAAGAAAAAAGCCAGAAGAGAAGCTCTACGTTCAGTGTGACAAGATCAGCCTCCCCAAGAGGGAAGGCATCAGGCTTGAGAAGTGCCTTTTTTGGTTAATCACAATCCCGCATCATCATGCCGCTTTCAGGCCAAATGAGTGTAAGAACAGGCATACCTTTTCAATGAAGTCCAAGCAGTTATCCGCCATCTTGATCGGTGGTATTCGAAAGCCGATTTTAATGGCGTCAATATGTCTATTTGTAAGACAATATCTAATCAACTCCCCCGAAGCATAGCGACCGGGTATGAGTTCATTTTTCAACCATTCATTCATGAAGCGGAGCTTCGGGGAATTCAACCCAGAGATTAAATGGGACTCAGAACTGCACGGTATTGCTGCTTTAGTGTCTGGGGAATTATTACCTGATATGACACTATATTCCCAGCTTCTGAAAAAAAACTTTGTTGCGCATCTTTGCATCCTTCAGAACTTTGTCCCAGCTAATGACTTCAAGATACAAATTGATATTATCCCTCCATTGAAACCACCCCGAACGGTCAGGCATTGGTTTGAAGTCTTTTTCACGTTCAAGCCATGCTTCGACTTTTGAAGTCAAATCACAAACCACATATCCATAGAACGGGGTGTTATCCATAACTTGAATCTTGCGTCCTTCGGGCGTTTTATACTTGCCGTCTCTGATGTTGTTGACGTAACGCACAATCTGTTGAACAGGATCTTCCTGCGAAGATGGGTTTACAAAATCATCTCGTTGTGGCTTCTTGAACTCAAAGATTGTGATAGGATTACTCGCTTCATTGTCCTCACGAAAAAGAACTCGCTTATTGTAGGCAATAAGGTCTGGGCGATCTGTTTTCTTTCCATCCAGAGGGATATCGGATGAGACATACGAGCAGAAATTCATTCGTTCATCAATTATCCAAAGATGATGATCGTTAAAGGAGGTGATTTCTGTGTCGCCCTTTCGCGGGAAGATAATATCGTGTACTCTGCCCTCTGCTGAATAAGTGCCGGTATCATCAATCTCAAGACTTTTGCCAAAAATATCCAGTATTTTACGCCGAAGTGCAATGTAGTGGATCAAGTCGTTTCTGCTCGTATCAGAGATTTTACTAACAATCGCAAGGATACTATCCTGTAATTTCTCGAATTTGCTTTCCGCCAGCAATTTTTTAACATCATTTTTGATTTCGATTTCTTGCGCAAACTTTTCTTTCTGAAGCCGAATTTCAATTTCCTCATTTGATGGGTTATATGGCATCCCACTCAGATCAATCTTACTGAGGATATTCTTGTGCCATGGAGCTTCTTCGTCAACATAGCACTGCACGCGCTCTTTTTTCTTTTCCTGTCTAAAGGTGATATCAGGGCCAATAGCTTCTTTGGCTGCAGTTGCGGCTTCGCGCTCTATCTCAGTTTGGGATATTCCAAGAATAAGATCCATTTCAATTTGGAACTCGAATCCTCCTCGCTCCAATGATACATTCCGGTCGAGGTAAGCACTAAATACATAAGCTTTTATAATATAGTTGCGCTCGCGATCAATCTCGCCAGTTCCATCCTTATCATAAAATTCATCTTCAAACTCTGGGATGTATTTGTGAATCGGATTTCCCGAGACTTCCCGTTTGTGAGCAACAAGGCTGATCCGACTCTTTTGATTCTTCGGAGCATAGAGTTTGAAAATCCGGACGTGAAACTCTTCCTCAGTATCCGTGGCATGTAGTTTAAATATTTTTTTATCAACTACTATTTCCTGTATTACGGCAGCAAGCTCATTGTTGATAAAATCATTTAGTCGGATCATGCCGCTCCCATCCTTTTCCGAAAGGACAATCTCTGGGCAAATGTAATCCTCTGTAATGAAGTATGGGAGCAGCCGCTCGAACAGATTTCGTGCTATCGTCGAGAGTTTCTTGTCGAAGAAACGGCCTTTTTTCAAGATAGATAAGGTCACTACGGTACCAGATTCCTGCTGTACACTTGCCTCAACCTTTTCGTTAACGATAATGTCGTTGTCCTTACCCATAGAGAAACAACGGAGCTTGAGTATGCTACCATCGCAGTAGACACTCCTGACATGAAGATCCTCAAAGTATTTGAGGCAGGTAAAACGGCCAAAGCCTTTACCGCCTTCATCGATCTTAAGGTCGGTATAGAGGGTGTCAAACGAGTTACAATTCTCATCCGTAAAGCCTATTCCGTTATCCTGTATTTCAAAGCTGCAAACATCAGGAAGACTATTATCGAGTTTGATCTGATGGCTTCTTATTGCACGGATAGAGACTTTTCCTTGCATCCTGCTGGCAGCGTCAATTGCCTGAATGGCGTTAACGGTCATCTCAACAACAGGCGTGTACACTGTGGTATTAGCCCGGATGTTCTCTACCGCTCTTTTGATGTTGACGTTGCTCATCGCTAGAATAATCTATCGTTATTAAATAATATGACGCTGCTTCGAATCCTCGTAACTATATTATATAATTAATATTTATGAAGTGTTTTAAATAACGATTATTCTGGTATTGGTACCGCACGAACAATCGCCAGATCGTTTTCTGAAAGCGAGAAAAGTGCGGAAACACGGGCCTCGATCTGTTCTTTCAGATTAGCTGCGTTACGCATGAAGACTGTACGCTGATGAGGTGTTCGAGCTGAGTTCGCAGCATTATTGGCAGCAAAGATCTTTTCCACCAAATTTCCTATAGAAATTTGTTCGTCATCAGATGCTACCGGGATTGGAAGATGTTCAATATACTGTTTCCCATGTGAGTAATAACCGCCACGAAATGGACTCGTATTTATACGAACAAAGGCTTCGCTTAATGGATGATTTAATACTGCAAGCAGATAGAAATTGCTGAAATTGGCTCCGGGTTTCGACCTGATCATGTAATAGGGGCCATTACCCCCGCCTGTCACCATGATATTGGCGTCATCATATGCATAGCGCGCTTCGCGAGAGAGAATCGGCAAGATAATCTTTGGCGTAGAAAATTTTGTTAAGCTTTGCGACCGGCCAAACTGATAAAATTGCCTCTCGGAGACAATCCCGCCTTGAATATTACGGCGTGCTAGTTCCTCCTGACGAGCGCAAAGATATGCCCAGCAACCCGGATAGTTCCGAGCCATCGTCTCTGGTTGAATCAACCGGTATGAGTTATGAATGCCATCGCTAATCAATTCATAGGGGAAAATCATCCAGGCATTTGCCTGCGGCCGGGCATAGTTTAACATTTGGACATCGAGCAAACAGGGACGAAGAAGCGCACGCTCAATTGGCCAATTTCTATTGTTCCAAGAAAGTGAAACTGTGGACAAGTTTTCTTCAATACCTGTAAAAATATATATCTTATCCGCACTGGTTTGTACACCAACGAATATTTCAGCAACTTGGCCGAGTTCATCAGGGCACGTTACACGAACACGCCCGAATAGTTCATTGGTATCTGCATCGGCAAACTGCCAAGTATCTTCCCCAAATCTATTTGCCAATACATTTAAAACTTGACCTGGTGTACCATAACGCCAAGTTTCAAGTTTTTTCACCCGCTCGACTCGAACGGAGTCTTGACCATGGCGATCTAATACGAGAATACAAGTATAATTTGTAACCTGTAGACCAAAAACTTGCTGAATACCAAAATGCACGATTTCCTCCAAAAACTTATCCGCCACAATAAGTCTCCGGAGGGCACGCCCAGCTTGGATCGTCATGAATTTATGCGGAATTATTACCCCCAGCCTGCCGCCAGTTCTGAGTAATGTCAGTGCTCGTTCAATAAAGAGAGCATATTTATCAAAATTATCTTGCCGTGCAGTCAAATATGGGGATTGTTGGCTCTTGTAGAATTTCACCTCCTCTGGTGAATACTCCATCATATTTTGAATCCGTATATAAGGTGGATTACCAACAATCACATGAAAACCACCCTCCTCCATTTCAATAGGAAACGCATTCCTCCATGTAAATGGATTAATCTTTTCCTGTAACTGAGGAGGCAAAGTACCACATGAGAATGTCCATTCAGACTGACAGACTAAGCTATTTCCTGCAAAGATAACATTATCAAGTGATGGTAGCACGGGAATACCGTCTGTGGCCACAAAGTCTTGTAACCCAGTCGCAGTCTCATTTTCAATAAGTTTAAGCAAAAGGCTAAAACGCGCAACGTCGGTAGCATTGGGATCAATATCAACACCACGAATATGTTTTTGCAGAATCCGCCGCTTTTCTGCAAAAGTAAGATTCCATTTGCCAGCGGTTCCCTCGTAGATTGTCCGACCAATATGGTTTTCGGAATTATCAGAAAGATACCATGTTAAGTAATGATTCAGGATAGCTTCATAAACCGACAGAAGAAACACGCCGGAACCACAACATATATCCGCAACGGTGAACCCGTTCAAATCAACTGGACTTTTGCCGGATAAAGATGGCTCCAAAGTGCGCTCAACAATAGCATCGACTATGTAACGAGGAGTTGGCACTACCCCTCCACTATCGCGCAGCTCTGGCTTGTAGATAATTTCAACTGCACCATCAACAACAGAAATTACCTCACCAAGAAACTGCTCATAAATTTTACCAAGCACTTCAGTCTCAACTACTGAAAATGTATAGGGGCTTTTGGGGTAATATAGTTCGATGATGATTTCTTGCAGAACGTTGTCACTGATTCGGACTCCTAATGGATCATCATCAATCAAATGAAAAAGTCCGGAATCATAAAACTCATCTGCCCGACGGAGTTGAGCAATAAGTGCATTGAAGGTATTACTAGCGGGTAAGTTCTTCAGTGTTTCATAACGCTCAATGTCTCGATCTTCGCAGATGCGCAAAAAAACAATCCGCAACAGAAAAAGTTGAACCACGTAGGTAAGTTCTGTTGGTCCAAGACCCGGAGTATTTGCAAAAATATCCGCAGCTAATCGCTCCCGCCATGATCTCACTTGACCAAGAAAGAAACCATCAAATTGTTCAGTCCCTTGCCGTGAAGGGTTATTAGCAAATCGAGCATCAAAGTCACCGGAATAGACTGCTTGACGTGATAGCATAGCCCAAAGTTCCTCAAAACGCTCAGGGAACTCCTTATATGGGACTAAAAGTATCCGAGCTACATGCACTTCATCAGAGCCGGTAGGCTTAGGTAAACAGTCGTATATGGCCAATTGATAAAAATTGGTCAGAACCACTATCGGTAAATTTGCTGAGTACCCATAGCGTCTTGCCTGAAATGCGGCTTCACGGTTTTTGCCAATACGAACATGAGGCTTTTTTGCCTCAACGAAGAACTTCCGCTGTCGCGCTAAGCGTAATTCGTAATCCGGCTTTTTTGAAATAGGCTCTTCGTCAACATCGACAGTAGCTTCTTCGATAACTTCGCGTAAAGCGAGAGCATAATTATTTCTATTGTAAACATCCCAGCCGAATGCTTCAAGTAGCGGTGTAATAAAGTCTGTACGGGCTTGAGTTTCGTTGTAGACTGATCGCAAATAATCTGCTTCATGATTCTGAAATTTCCGGACCAGCTCTGTAACGTGTTCTAGTGCGGTGGCTTTGATGCGCTCTTCTGTCATACATTAGAACTTATAGGGGTTTTCCTACCTCTTCGCTTCCTGGCCATACGACGATCTCGCATCTTTATCCAGATATCACGCAATGAATTACATTCGACCTCGGACAGCCCCATGTGCCCTCTCAACACAATCCGCGCGTTCTCTTCAAGTACATCATCAAGTCGCCCAGAACGAATGAGATGATCGGACTCTTCTAAGGCCATAGCACCATTTAGATTTGCTGGCATCAATAAGCGCTCAGCTTCTTTCGGTTCGAGTTCTAGAACACCACCGCCATAGCTACGACCTTCGATTTCAGCAGAAGCTGCCGTCATCCAAGTATAGGTATTAGCAATGACCTGTTCTGGCTTACCTATCTTACAGGTCATACGGTGAATTGTATCGGTGGATGTCGCGTTGGCTTGATTTAAAACCATACGAGGAAAATCATAAATCTGCCGGAATACAAAACCATCAGGCGCCCAGACAGATGGGACTGAATACCATGGTTCGCGTATAGAACATTTATACCCATTATTTACGAGATTATATTCACCAAAGCGAATATAACTCAACAATGCATCATTGAGCTTGCCGTTCTGAGTGGGAGTAATATGGAGAAGATGTACACGATCATCAGCAGCAGAAAGGTTTTTCCAATCAATGCAACCGATCTGCACCCCTTTTAAATGGGTAGAACGAGATACCAATGGAATCGTATAGCCCTCAAGTCCTAGCTGAACAACTTGAGAGCTTGTGAGAACAAAATATTCGTTTTTTCCGGTTACAACTCCAACATTCACGCTAGCATATTTCGATAAATTTGCGGTTGAAGATGAGTCGCGCAGCTCTCGCATAAATGCGATTTCGGATCCAGAGAGAAAGTATTTCAACCATTTTTCGTTATCGTGGCGGATAATCTTCGGCTGTGCATCGGCCAACACTAATTCAGGTATGAAATTTGTAATCTGAGCAACTGTCCCCACTTCTGTCATTGTCACCCTACAGGTATTCGCCTCTGTTGCTTGAGGAAGTGCTCCGTCAGCTAGTAATAGAACCACTTCTTGTTCAGCATTTTTAAAGAATAGTTCATTGCATGCGACGATATCGATTCGCTTAAAGCGGTCAGTCAAGAATGAACGCAGTTGTGCCGCATAGCTAACTTGCAAAAGCTCTGCAGGAAGCACCAGCGCTAGACGGCCCCCGGTTCGCAAACTAGCGACGGCTGCAACCACAAACGGAACCCAAATATTGGTTAGCCGATTGGGGCTAAGGCCCAATTTAACCATGATTTCCATTGCTAGACTACGATGTGGCTCAGGAAAACTCTGGTAACGAATGAATGGTGGATTTCCAATAACGACATCATAAGCTGGTTGTGGATTTTGTATCCACCAGCTAAAGAAATCACTTGTCGTCACTACTTCGGAATTATATATCCCAAGTTTCTCGTGCAGTCTTGTGCGGGCACGATCCGCTTCTTCTGCATTGATCTCAATACCTTTTAGGCTGTGTGAGATTGCCTGAAAACTTGACCCAAGGTTAATAAACCTATCCATTGCCGCTTCCAGAAAAACACCATCCCCGCAACTAGGCTCTAAAACTCTATTATCTTGTGACCGGATGGCCCACTGGCAAAGCCAGGATGCAAGATCAATGGGAGTATAGTAACCTCCACGTAGTTTATCTAGGCTACCAGCTGTAAACCGATTATTTTGAAGTTGATTTCCCATTATGTCATAGCTCCTACCGTAAGAATCATAAGCAAATCGTGAAAATGAGCGAGAAAGTACATAAGATTAAGCTCAATGAGCCTAACTAAATCAAAAGCAGAACAACTATTGTCTTTATGCAAGAGCTCATAAATCTGCTGAATACCTTGGTTAAGCTGAAATATACGAGAATATCTCGGCGATCTATAACTGCTATTTTTCACAAACTCAAGCAGTTGCTACTCCACTCTGGGCCTTCTATCCCGTAGACTTAACCCCAACGCTTGAGTTGCACCTTGCAGCAACAGAAGTCTCTGAAGGTTTCCTTTCTCCTGCCAACGGCGATCACGAAATAACTCTTGATCACAATAAAACGCTCATCAAACACCCAACAGCTACCTTTTAAGCACAACCAAAATCTGGGCTATTACTCAATATTCTCTATACAGTTGCTGCCCTGATAGCGGGCATTGTTGACCTGTGTTGATACAGGATACATATCCAGAATGCCATTATCAGCGGGAGCCAGCATCTTCGAAAGATTTACCGGATCAGCTTCAAGCCACGTTTTCCAGTTTTCGGGTTCGAGAATTACTGGCATTCGGTCATGGAGAGTTGCAATCTGCTCATTTGCCGCAGTGGTGATAATGGTGCATGTAGTGATTTCGGGCTCTTCGGTATTCTTTGGCTTCCAGGTGTCCCACAGTCCGGCAAATGCCATGAGCAAGCCATCCGCCCGGTGGATGTACCAGGGTTGCTTCTTTGCACCGTCGATGCGCCTCCACTCATAAAAGCCGCTTGCTGGAATCAGGCAGTGGTTCCGCCCAACCAGATGCCGGTAATAGGGTTTCGAGACCAATGATTCAGCCCGTGCGTTGATTGGCCTGATTTTGGGAAGTTCTTTGGCCCAATGGGGAATCAGCCCCCATCGTGCTGAGGTGATCTGATAAGGCTTATGGCTGGCCTGCAGGATGATAATATCCGTTTCCGGAGGGATGTTGTAACGATTCGTCTGGGGGTAATCCTGATTCTCTTCAAACGGAAGCTCCAGTTGGCGAAGAAGATCAAGAAAATATTTCAGTTCGTAAAACCCGAATCGTCCGCACATATTTTCCCCTCTTATTTCCGTTGACAAATATTCATGCTCATCACACTCTCTGTGCAGTAATATAGAACTACGACGAGGTATATGGAATGGCGGCCGCTCTTTTAACCAACTTCCCTTTTCGTCTTCAGAATGTATATTCCGGTAATGAAAACATGGAAAAACGATGAGACTCACCAGAATACATGCTGGCCCGGTGCTGGACTTCTTCACACCGGACTTCTCAACGCTGCTTGAGCTGCCGCTTGCTGGCACTGCTATTGCTGCGGGCTTCCCCTCGCCTGCTGAGGAGTATGTCGAGATCGCGCTTGACCTGAACAAGGAGCTGATCAAGCACCCGGCATCCACCTTTTATGCCAGGGTGAAAGGTGACTCCATGGTTGATGCGGGCATTCAGGATGGCGACTTGCTGGTTATCGACAAGGCCCTTGAACCGAAAGAAGGTAGTATTGCTGTTTGTTATCTTGATGGTGAGTTTACGGTGAAGAGACTGGCTGTGCGGGAAGAGTGCGTGTACCTCATGCCTGCCAATGCAGAGTTCAAGCCGATCAGAATCACTGAAGAAAATGAGTTTCTGGTATGGGGACTTGTCGCTTATGTGATTCACAAACCACGGTAACCACGGCGCTGGAGATCAACCCCTATGTTCGCTCTTGTTGACTGCAATAACTTCTATGCCTCTTGTGAGCGGGTGTTCAACCCCGCCCTGCGATTGCGCCCGGTCGTTGTGCTGTCGAACAACGACGGTTGCATTATTGCCCGCTCTGAAGAGGCCAAGGCGCTTGGCATCCAAATGGGTATGCCGGAATTCAAGTGTCGCCCGCTGCTCAAGCAACATGAGGTGGCGGTCTTCTCGTCGAATTATGCCCTTTATGGCGATATGTCGTCACGAGTGATGATGACGCTGGCCGCCATTGCACCTGAAATTGAAGTCTACTCCATTGATGAGGCTTTTCTAGATATGACGAGCTTCGCGCGGTTCGACCTGACAGAGTACGGCAGGCTGATACGCAGGACGGTCAGGCAGCATACCGGCATTCCGGTCTGTGTCGGCATGGCACCAACCAAAACGCTTGCAAAAATTGCCAACCGGCTAGCCAAAAAGAATCCGCACTATCAGGGCGTCTGCGTGCTCGCAAGCCATGCCGAGATCCAGGCGGCGCTTGAGCGAACAAAGGTTGAGGATATCTGGGGCATCGGGCGGCAGTGGAGCAAGGTGCTTCAGGCAAAGCGGATCGAGAGCGCCGCTGACCTGGCCGCTGCGCCTGCTGCATGGGTGCAGAAGCACCTGCACATCGTCGGCGCCAGAATTCAGGCTGAGCTGCTGGGCAAATCCTGCCTGCCGATGGAGCTGGTTCGGCCTGCAAAGCAAAGCATCTGCACTTCACGATCATTTGGCCGGATCGTTACCGACCTGGAGGAGCTGCAGCAGGCAGTGGCGACTTTTGCAGGCAAGTGCGCAGTAAAGCTACGAAAAGAGAACTCGCTGGCTTCGCTGCTTACCGTTTTTATCGCTACCAGTCCGTTCGATGAGTCGTGCAAACGATACTGGGGAACCAGGACGGCTTCCCTGCCCTATCCGACGAGTGACTCTGTTGCGATTCTGCAGGCAGCGCAAACGATGCTTGACGGCATCTTTCGTGCCGGTATGAGCTACAAGAAGGCTGGAGTAATTGTTAGTGGAATCGTGCCGCAAGCATCATGCAGCACAACGCTTTCGCTCTTTGCGGAGGAAGCGCCAGCTGCTCCTGAGCGGGATGGCAGGATTATGCAGGTGATGGATGCGATAAACAAACGCTATGGAAGCGGTGCCGTGCGACTGGCGGCGGAGAACTCAGAGAGCTGGAAGCCTCATCAGGAGCGGCTTTCGGCAAGATACACGACACAGTGGGATGATATTATTGAGGTGAAGTTAAAATAGTGCTGGATGCTGAGAGTGATGAACTCAAATGCTCCAGCACCCGTGCTTGTTCCATAAAAAAGTTGTTCTGCTATGCAACGACCAGATATCTATCTGACAAATATTGCTTCCATCTCAATATTTCTTCATTGCCTTCAATTGCCTGGATGTATCGCTCGTAAGTACATCCGAAGACCTTTTGAGGTTCATTCAGATACGATTGGTATTCCGGGATGACCTTATCGAAATGCTTGTTCCCTGATGGATAGAGTATAATTGAATAAAAATCGTCAAGTTTATTTTCATTATCAGGACTTAATTGGCACATAGATAAGCCCAGAAGATGGTTTCTCCATATCTGCCTCAAATCGTCGCCATGAAGCCTAGGATTATCGGTATCAAGAAATGCCGACGATTGCCGGGTAACCTGCCAGTATCTTGACTGTTTATCTTCGACTTTCTTTTTCTCGGTTTTGCCGATTGGATACCCTCTCTCTGTGTACTTTAACTCAATCCCGATGCCTGTTTTCTTTCCCTGACGGTCCGTAAAACTAATGAATGTGTCAAATGAAGTGGCATCATCCAGGTAATCACCTTTCGGCTTGGGAGCAAACTCAATCTTGATCTTGTACGGAGCATCGCTCTCCAGGCCAAATGCGGTTTTGATAATGTGCTTTGCCAGCGAAGGATCGGTACGAAGCGGAGCAAGCATGTTAAAAGGAATGTGTTCGCTCCGCAGCATATCCCCATCACGAGATATTGAGTTTTCGGAATACCGCTTCCGAAGCGCCCTTTTAACATTGAGCCCATCGTAATAGTTGTGCAGAGCCTTTGCGTCTGGCTCGGTCAATTTGCTCCCATATTCGTTGCATTCCATTTGAAGAACGTTGGCTCGATATTGAGATTGATGGAGTCTGGCTGCTGCTTTGAAACTATCGTCAAGAGGGTATGGCTTACCGATATCAATCATCATGATCCTTTAAAGTTTTTTGATTGTTACGAAACCCTTGGAGCATATGTTACGTACTTAAATTAATGATGATTGATTTGTTACGGACAGGAATACCACCCCTTTAGATACTTGAGGCCTGCCATGCAGCTTGCCTCAGTTGCATCTGATTAGAATTTACCTCCCTGTCAGAAACCAGATAATTTCTTTCATTCATCGTTTTGTCTAATAAAAAAAAGAAGCTGACCCTTATCGTTGCAGCAAGTCACCTCTGCAGCCTCTCAGCCATTTCCTGAAGCTTCGCAATATCTCGATTGATGATGTCGATGGCGCAAGTAGCACAGTAGTGTTCGTTTGACCTACCATCAGAAACCTTCAAGCGCTTGTCGCCACTCATAACACGATGTGCTGCATTGTGTTGACAATTATGTGCTTTTTTAGCCTCGTCTACCTCCACTCTCTGTAGAATTGATTTCGGTCTAGGCACTGAATACCTCCCTTTGTGCAGCTTCTGACAATTCCGAAAATCTCTCGTTGATGGTATCAAGCTGAGTACGAGTAAATTCGGCACGCCGCCCTACACCAAGTCCTACCGCCGCTGCGATGTGCCTATCAATCGCAGCCTTCAACACTACAAAGTTCGTTCTCCGGTGACTATGAGTATCAAGGTCAAAGCCAGAAGAGTTTATACCACGAGCATTTAGTATCAGTCCGACCTCAGTACGAACACGCATGTCCAAGCTAGACCGTGCTGCTTGTCGTTGCCTTACCCTAGTGGTAGGTATCGGTTGCAACTCCATCACTTGACGAACTGCATCTGCAGAATAACCTCGTTCCTGAAGCATACGAATAGCCTGCATAGCTTCGGAATCTCCTTGAATAAGCGGTATTTCCTCTACTGTTACGCCTGATTGTCCTCGGACGTTCACAGTGTTTATGGCTCTGGCGACAGGCGTTGCTGTAATTTCGTTAGAGTGCGAGAAATCCAGTCCCTCCAAGGGCAGAAGCTGATCGAAAAACTCTTGGTCAGCCTCGCTATATTCCTGAAAATCCTGCCACCTTTGAGCAACGTTCGCTCCAGCATGAAAAACAACAGTCCCTTGATTCAAAGAATGCTGACTGTCATTCTGTACGATCACACGCATGATACGTCCAACAAACTGAACAAACGGTGACAGGTTAGAAAAGATGCTGAATACTGCTGCAACTGACAAGTATGGATGGTCAAAGCCTTCTCCCAACTTTCGAACTTGCACAATAACGTCCAGTTGATGGTTCTCCAACTGCGAAAGCACTCGGTCATTCGCGGCTGACGCTTCACGACTGTGAACGTAGTCAGCGCGACGCCCTCGGGCTCGGTAGGCTTCCACGATCTGCCGACAGTGTTCAAAGTTGAGGGCTGACGCAATAATCTTAACCCTATTATCAGCGGTCTCAGTGCGAATTCGATCAAGTTCGCGTATAGAAGCATCCACGATAGTGTTCAGTGTCTCCAATGAGGTAACAATACTCCGGCGGAAGTCGGCGTCCTCCTCCCCAAGACGACGCACCTCTTCCAGCGGAACTACGATCTCCTGATCATCCTCTCGTCGAACATAACTCAATGTCCGAGGGTTTAGCACGAGAGCCTTTAGGCGTTTGATATAGCCCTCCTGAATAGCCCGAAATACTGGGTATGAGTAGATGATACTGCCAGCCATCCTTTGACCATCAGCACGAAGAGGTGTTGCACTCAGGTTGATGATGCGTGCCCTTGGAAATCTTTGCTTCAGGGAATCCCATGTTGCAGCCACACTGTGATGTCCCTCATCGAAAAGTATGAGATCAAAAAAGTCATCTGGAAGAGAGCTTAGCCATCGATTTTCCTCACCTTGAAGCTGCTGAATGTTAGTGACAACAACATCCGCTTCATCAAGGTCGCCAAGGTTAGTCGTGGTACCACGAATCTCGACAGGCTCCGGGTATGGCGGAACTGTAAGGACACTAGTTCTTAAGTAGAACATTTGTGGTTGTGTCGGATCAAAATCTTTGTACAGTTGATCCGCAATTCGAAGCCCAGGCGCAATAACAAGAGTCCTGTTTGCTTGGAAAGCGAAGGGAGCAAGCGCAATACATCCCGATTTACCACAACCCACAGGCAGAACAATGCCTGCCTCGCGTTCGCATTCTGGGTTCAAAGCAAATTCCTGTAGTGCTGCAAAAGCCTCTCGTTGAGGAATACGCAATTGCATATTCCCTATGATGGCCGGTTGACGCGTCTCAAAAAAATTACTCACTATAATGCTTTCCTTTTACGAGGTCGATTAACTATTGAGTCTTCCTCCAAAAATCAGGAGGCATATTACTGTAAAAACAAACATAATAACACATTATAATCATATAGAATTTCAAATAAAACGGCAAGTCTGTTTTAATAAATAATAAGAATCAGATCCTTACTTATTACTTTATTTAGGATTAGCATAGATCACTACACAAGGGGTCTTCACGCAACGGAAATAATCGGGCGCTAAGCCTCATAATTCAGAAGAACACGCTGGGAGCCAATCACCCGATCACCAAAGAGACGCAGGCAAATCTTGCACTGCTCATCTCGGCAAAGCAAGAACAATCAAAAAAATAAGCATCAGATTCTTTTTCCTCCTGCCCCATTGAAAGTCTACTCCCCTCTTGATGTTCAACGATACGATTGCCGGTAAAACGTTTTTGAGAGATACCTTGAAACACTCTCGATCATTTCCTGCACGCCTAAAAGCGGAATATCTTTTGCGCCGTGCTGGAAATGAAGATATTCGGATAGAAATAAATATTCACTAAAAAATATCCCGTTCAGCTCCCCTCTCGGCATTTAACGATATGGTATTCAGCCGGAATGCGCCACGATGCGATGCCACTCCGGCAACGGTTCGCTTTCAGCCGGGTATCACGCAAAGAGGGTAAGAACGATGGCCTCCGCAAAGGTTTAAAAAAAGATGCTGCAGTGGCTACCTTCTTTTTTCAAAAAAACATTGCTCTGGCTCAAAAACAAAGCGCCATGATCGGTGTACCGACAAGGCGCATGACAAGCGCTAAAAGCCGGTGTTGTCAGCTTTTTACCAAAGGGAAAGGGATGCATACCAAGCATGACCTTGGGACAAGCATTGCTGGAGTTGCGTCATGAAATCATGGAGGCGGAAATACACTTCATCATTGGCATTGCGTAGCGAATCAACTCATTATGTTGATTAATGTTCAATTATTTGCTATGTTCAAATTAAATGAACAAAAAATATATTGAACATAAATTAGCCGGAGACAATGAAGAAATCTTTCGGCGGGCTATGGAAGCCCTGAAGACAATCGCTCCACTGGAATACGCGATTGAACCGTGTCACGTCCTTCATGACCAAGGATACGAATTCTTGATGAGGGGAAAAGTTTTCGGGAACGCATTCGTCTGGTGCATCGTGGTAAAAAAATATCTTACCAAAACCGACGAACTCCAGGTTCTCGTAAACAGGGATAAGATGCCACATCCATTTGTGCTGGCGACAAGATACATTCCCCCTGAGACCGCGGCAAGATTGCGCGATACCGGCATCCAGTTCATCGACACGGTCGGAAACGCCTTTCTCAATCAACCTCCACTGTTGATTTTCGTTCAAGGAAATAAACCGGAAAAGGAAGAAATCGTTCTTCCCACAGCTCGTATCTTCAGAGGAGTTGGCCTGAAGATCGTCTACCTCTTTTTGTGCCAACCGGAACTGGTCGAGAAAACGTATCGCGATCTGGCCTGGATGGCGAATGTCGCCTTGGGAACGGTGAAAAGCACCATGACCGAACTGATCCAGAGAGGCTTCATATTCGACATGGGCAAAAAGGGAAAAAAGCTCCTGGATAAAAAGAAGCTCTTTGAGCGCTGGATTGCTGCGTATCCCGACTACTTAAAACCTAAACTGTTGATGGGGCGATTCCGGGGTGATGGGGAGTGGTGGAAGGACATCCAACTGGATCCCGCTGTCGCGCAATGGGGCGGCGAGGTTGCCGCAGCGAAACTGACCGGATACCTGAAACCTAGCACTGTAACACTGTATGCGGACAAGCATCGTCTCGGAGAGCTCGTGGTCGCCAATAGACTGATAAAAGACCCGCACGGCAATATAGAGATTCTCGAACGGTTCTGGCCGCTGAACAATGACTTCGGTGACGGCGATACGGTGCACCCGATCATCATCTATGCTGACCTTGTCGCCATCGGCGACCAACGCACAACGGAAACCGCAAGAATAATTTATGAACAACATATCGATCAATATTTCAGGCAGGATTGACCCTGAAAGAGTATCTGTTCTGAGAGCGATCACTGACGTTGCCAAGGAACTCAACATAAATTTCTTCGTTGTGGGGGCTTTTGCTCGTGACGTGATCTTTGAACATATACATCGGATTTCCGCTCCTCGAATGACGGAAGACATCGACATTGGCATTGAGTTGGCAAATTGGGAAGAATTCAAACGCCTGACTGACACCCTGATCGAGCGCGGGCATTTCTCCCCGACAAATTTACCGCACCGCTTCAGTGCCAGTTCATTTCCAACCCTTGTAGATATCGTGCCCTATGGGGGGATTGGCGACGAAACGAAGCGGATCAGTTGGCCTCCAAACCATGACATGATCATGAGTATCCTCGGGTTTGAAGAAGCGTATCAATCAGCATTGAACGTGCGTTTAAGCAACGAACCGCCTTTGGAGATTCTGGTTCCTTCGATACCTGCACTGGCACTCCTGAAGATCATCTCCTGGGACGACGCTTACCCGGAACGCGAGCGTGATGC
>CAJAOR010000208.1 GCA_903942355.1 uncultured Chlorobiaceae bacterium
CTTGGCTATTTCTGGGCCATCAACGATTACATGGATCTCCGCTCCGAGGGGGATATCTCCGTGAATGGAAGCTGGCGTCTTGGTGACCGGTTTCGCTATGTGGTGCCAAATCTTTTTTCTGGTTTGATTTCAGGGGAATACAAACGATATCCCCGCTATACTGACTGGAATGCATACATTGTTCATAATCAGGTTTTTGATCCCTCGACACGCCTTGATGTCAATTTCCAGTTGCAGGGTTCCCCGCAGAGCTACAATCTGAATTCCATTAATTCGGTGACCATGGTGACACAGCAGTCAAATGCTCGTGCCACATTGGCTAAGACGTTCAATGATGAGAACAGCGTTGTTACCCTTTTTTACAATCGGTCTGAAGCGTTGAGCACTCATTATATTTCTCAAAGTGTTGGCGCATCATTTTATCAGAATCGCATGTATCCCTTTCGGTCAGCTTTTTCAGCTGACGACTGGAAATCGAATCTCTCCATAACCACTGGCGCGTCGTATGCTTCTGAGTTGACTTCCCTGAATCTTGCCGCTTCTACCGGCTATTCATCAGATATTGATGGGGAGGTGGGGTACTACCATGAATTTGGTCCCGGATCGAAGGCCCTGTTTACGCAGGGGATCAGCCTGCAGGGGAGGAAGCCTTACAACGGGCGCTATGACGATACGTACAGTGGCAGGAGTCTGGTATTGCCGTTGCGCATGCAGTCCACGCTCTTTAATTATTTCAATGTCAATCCAAGCTTGACCGTTGTCCATTCTCTCCGTCCGGATGACGGGAACACGGATTTTTCTACAACCATTTTTGCGGTTGATGCCAGTACAAGGCTGTATGGTGTTCTTGAGACAGGGTTCCTTGAAGATCTTCTTGGTCTTAAGGCGCTACGTCATGCCTTTGTTCCGATGATCACCTACACCTGGAATCCGGCGTTTTCAGGGAGCGGGTATGACCCCAAGCCACACCAGTATGACTGGCCAGATCAAAATGCGCTCAATCCAGGCATACCCGAAGGGCAGAGTACGGTTGGCATAACGCTGAAAAATCTTTTTCAGGGCAAATTCAGGGATTCATCGTTTTTGCCCGAAGAGGGTTCTCCTGACGGAGACCATACAAAGCAGCTTCTCTCATTGACTGCTTCGACCTCCTATAATGCAGCGGCTGATTCTTTTCATTTTGCCCCTCTGGCCTTGATCGCGTCAAGCAATGCCCTTTCGGAAAATCTGCTTTTCAGCGCGGGCTCCATGTATGATTTTTACAGCTATGATCCGTTGACCGGGGAGAGGGTTGGTCGTCTTAACCGTGATGAGGGTAACGGACTGCTTCGTTTTGTCAAGGGGTTTCTTGATATGAGCTTGAGTCTTCAGGGCACCAGGCCGGGCGCTATCTCTCCTGCACCTTCCCCGTCGCCGGTAATGATGAATACCCTTCAGACATTCTTCAATGAGGGGTACTTCCGCAGCATCGATTACAGCCTTCCCTGGGAACTTCGGTTTTCCCTTTTTCTGCAATCCGACAAGAGCAATCCGCTTGTGCCGGCGACCACATCGCTGATCAACGTTGCAGCAACAGCTGCACTGTCAAAAGAGTGGCAGATAGCCATGAACTCCGGGTATGATCTTCAGGAAGGCGGACTGGTATTGCCGATGCTCCAGATTTCCCGCAATCTTCATTGCTGGCAGATGAGCTTTCAGTGGGTTCCTTTTGGCCAATTTCGAAGCTATGCTCTCGAAATTGGCCTGAAGGCTCCTCGCTTGCAGGATATTCACGTCAGAAAGGTTCGTAGTATGTGAAGATTACTGTGCAGCCGGGACTTCAATCAATTCCAGAATCCATGCCAGCCGTTTGTTAAATTCTTCATGGGCATCGTGGTGGCTGCAGTGCGATGCTTTCGGGAGGATATATGCACCGGCCTGCGGCAGAAGCTGCTGAAATTCCGGGATGATTTTATTTGGCGGGAGTGCGCTGTCTTCCGAACCCCAGACCAGAAAAGCCGGGCCCTTGTAATTGCAGGGTTTTGCAAGGTGGTCGAGCCGGAAATCAAGGGGCCTTTTGGAGGGTGAAAGGTAAGAGTATTGAGCTCCTTTGTCTTGAAGCGGCAGGGTAAACTGGTTGATCAGCTTGTCATCAACCTTGCTTTGATTATAGTATGTCGGCATAAGGCTCTGGCCAACGGCAACAGGATTTGCAAAAGCGGCAAGAAGCATCTCACCGATAAGAGGTGATGCAACAAGACCGAAAAAAAGAGTGTTCATGCCATCCATCGTGTCTCCAAAAAGGCCGGATGGATTGACCAAAATGAGGGCCTTTATTTTTTCGGGTTGGTGGTGGGCAAAATAGACCCCGCTTGCGGCGCCCATTGAATGGCCGACAATAATTACCGAATCAAGTTTTTTCAGATAGAGGAACGTTTCAATCTGTGAGGCGAACAGTTCAAGACTGTAGCGTACATTTGGTTTTTCTGATTTTCCGAATCCGATCAGATCCATGGCATAGATTTTATGGTCATGGGTAAATTCTGGGATATTCAGATCCCAGTGCTCAATCATACCTCCGTAGCCGTGAAGAAAAAGAAGCGGCGTTGTATTCTCGTTATTCTCTCCGAACTCCTGATATCGTATTTTTGCCTCTTGTTCAGGAGCAAATTGCCATAGAAAATACTGATCTTTTGCAGTGTTGTTCATGATAAAAACCGGTGATTGCGGATGATAAAACTCGACTCTTTATATAATATGGTTTTTTGCGGCAAGAGAAAAGATATTAGGTTCTTATGGAAAATAGGGTTAAAATAATCCTATTTAATAAACTCCGATGTTATGCTTCAGGTGTCAAGAAAATTTGAATATGGCCTGCATGCGGTTACCTATATGGCAACAAAAGGTCTCGGCCGGGTGGTCACCGTCAAGGAGATGGCTGATGAAATGGGCTTTTCCCAGGAGTTCCTTTCCAAGGCCATGCAGAGTCTCAAAAGAGCAGGTATTGCGACCTCTGTTCAGGGGGTAAATGGTGGCTATATGCTTGACAAGGCGATTGCCGACGTTACTGTTGCCGATATTGCGATTGCCATTGAGGGACGGCCGCACCTGGTACGCTGTGGTGTTAAGGCAGATAGCTGTGAAATTTTTTCATCATGTCACCACCGTGGCTATATGAATAACTTGCAGCACAAAATACAAGACCTTCTGGCGGCAACGACCATTCACTCCCTTCTTAAGGAGATAGAGCCTTGAGTATCCGTTCAGCAAAAAGTTTTTTCTCTGAGCTTCAACGCTTCGTTTCTTATCTTCGTCTTTCAGATGCATTTTTTTGCATAAAAACAAGATGACATTACCATATGACCAATCATAGGCTCAAGCATTCAGCCATCACTGAAACGAGTCTGCCTGATATTATCCTTAAAGGCATCAATACCCACAATCTCCGTAATATCTCGGTCTGTATTCCCCGCAACAAGTTTGTCGTGCTGACGGGAGTCAGCGGATCGGGTAAGTCAAGTCTCGCCTTTGATACCCTTTACGCAGAAGGTCATCGCCGTTATGTTGAATCCCTTTCATCCTATGTGCGCCAGTTTCTTGAACGCATGCCACGGCCGGATATTGAAAGTGTTGAAGGAATTGCTCCGGCCATAGCCATTGAACAGAAACCCATTCCGAAAAATCCGCGATCTACCGTTGGAACGGTGTCGGAAATATATGACTACCTCCGCCTGCTCTATGCCCGTATCGGTAAAATCTACTCGCGCGATACCAATGAGCTTGTCTTGAAACATACTCCCGATGACGTTAGTTTGCAGGCTGGTTTTTTTGAGGAGGGTACAAAATTTTATGCAGGCTTTTTTTTTCCCGCTCATGAGGATGCTGGTCATCATACCTGTCCGGTGCAGGATGAAATAGCAAACTTGCTGAAAAAGGGCTTTTTCAGGGTGGTAGCAGGGGAGGAGACTCTTGATCTTAACCAGGAGTCGGCCTGCAAGCGGGTGCTTGAAATGCCGAGTGCCGAACGTGCCTCCCTTCTTGTGTTGGTTGACCGTTTTGTGGCGCGCAATGATGAAAAGGTCTTCAGCCGGGTCTCACAGGCGGCGGAGAGCTGTTTCAATGAGTCCGGTGGGTATGCTGTCCTGAAGGTTGTGGGAGGAAAAACCTATCTCTTCAGCGACCGGCTCGAACTGAACGGTATTGAATATCAGGAGCCCTCTCCCCAGCTTTTCGCTTTCAATTCTCCGATTGGCGCCTGTACTACCTGTCAGGGGTTTGGACGTATTGCCGGTATTGATGAGGATGCTGTTGTGCCGAACAAGTCACTGTCGCTTGAAGAGGGTGCCATTGCCTGCTGGAATTCGGAAAAGTACCGCTGGAATCTTCAGACCCTTCTTGAATATGCGGACGATCTTGGGATACCGCTTGATGTGCCCTATGAAAAGCTTTCCTACGAGCAGAAGGATATTGTCTGGAAAGGTACTTTGGATGAGCGCTATACAGGGATCAGGCCGTTTTTTGCTGAAATAGAGAAGGATGCCGGTTACAAGATGCACTACCGGGTCTTTTTGAGCCGTTACCGCGGTTACGCAATCTGTCCTGATTGTGAAGGGAGCCGTCTTAATCCTGATGCCAGGCTTGTCAGGGTTTCGGGCCGCGACATAGGCGAGGTTTCGCGCATGAATATTGCCGATGCATCCGACTTTTTCCGTAACCTCAACGTTTCGCCTTTCGACCGCAAGGTGGCTGAAGTTATTTTACAGGAAATTATCAAGCGCCTTGGCTATCTGCTTGATGTGGGACTGAACTATCTCACTCTTGACCGTCTGACCCATACCTTGAGCGGGGGCGAGTTTCAGCGCATCAATCTTTCAACCTCGCTTGGCTCTCCGCTTGTCGGAGCCATCTATATTCTTGACGAGCCGAGCATAGGATTGCACCAGAGTGATTCTGCACGCCTGATAACGCTGCTCAGGAAGTTGCGTGATCTGGGCAATACCGTTGTTGTTGTTGAGCACGACCGTGAAATAATTGAGGCGGCCGATGAAGTGATCGATCTGGGTCCCTTTGCCGGTCGTCTTGGTGGAGAGGTGGTTTTTCATGGTTCGGTTGCGGCCATGAAGGAGTCCGGTACTTCGCTGACCGCCCAGTATATCAATGGCGTGAAAAGTATCGCAGTGCCGGTTGTTCGCAGAACGGTGGATTTCAGCTCCTGCATTGAGATCATCGGTGCCATGCAGAACAATCTGAAGAATATCGATGTCCGTTTTCCGCTTGGCGTCATGACCTGCGTGACCGGGGTGAGCGGTTCAGGCAAGTCCACTCTGGTAAATGATATCCTCAACAAGGGTATCATGAAGGATAAGGTTGGCTTGAAAGAAAAGGTAGGAACGCACCGCTCCATTTCGGGCTCCTGGCTTGTTGACCGCGTTGAGCATGTCGACCAGTCACCGATCGGCAAGTCAAGTCGCAGCAACCCGGTCACCTATCTGAAGATATTCGACGACATCCGCACTCTTTTTTCCCAGACAAAGGATGCCCGGGAAAGGGGGTTGAAGGCCGGTTATTTTTCCTTCAATATTCCTGGCGGCCGTTGTGAAACCTGTGCCGGAGAGGGGAGTGTCCATATTGAGATGCAATTTCTTGCAGACATAGATGCCGTTTGTGAGGATTGCAATGGCCTGCGCTACAAGGCTGAGACCCTCGAAGTGAAGAACAATGGGCTCTCCATCGCGGAGGTGCTTGACATGACGGTAGATGAAGCAATCACCTTTTTCAGTAAAGAGCGGGCGATTGCTCGAAAACTGATGGTGCTCGACGAGGTAGGGCTCGGTTACATCAGGCTTGGCCAATCTTCAAGCACCCTTTCCGGCGGTGAGGCCCAGCGCCTGAAACTGGCCAGCTTTATAGCCCATGCCGATTCAGCGCATACCCTTTTTATTTTCGATGAGCCGACTACGGGGCTGCATTTTGAAGATATTAACAAGCTGATACTCTGTTTTGAAAAACTGCTTGAGCAGAATAACACCCTTGTCATTATTGAGCATAACCCCGATATCATCATGCAGGCCGACTGGGTTATCGATCTCGGGCCGGGTGCGGGGGACAAGGGGGGCTCTCTTGTTGCTGAAGGTACTCCAGAGGAGATTGCCCTCAGAGAGGACTCTCTGACCGGCCGCTATCTCAAGCCTTCGCTTCGGCGTTGAGCTCCCACGGCATTTCAGCCCGTCAACTTCTTGCCGGATCGTCTTCAAGCGCGCCGCCATGCAACCTGATATGGGGATAATGTGCGGCCGTGCGTTCAACCCATACCGCCCCTCCCTTGCTGAACTCGCTTTCGTTTTCGGTGACCGAGAGGCGGTTTTTCGCCAAGGCGACTATTTCCTGCAAGAGAAGAGCCAGCTGCCGATCTTCGGCCGTTGCGGTGTCGTCCTTCATTTTTGACTGTATGCTTCCCAGCTTTTCCATGGTCACCTTTCCTATCGTGCTGTAATAGTTTGCTTGGGTCATGGTTTGTTGTGATCGTGTTAATTGCCATGCTGCGTGGCAAAGAAACTCTTTGGAGAAAAAAGTATTTTTGTTATTATTAAGAGTTCTTTTAGCACTCGACCTCTTTGAGTGCTAACGGCATAAACTCTCTACTTCAGTCAATAGTATCTTACTATTAAATCTAAAACCCAAACAAGAGAAGACAATGAACTTGAAACCCTTATCTGATCGAGTTATTGTTAAGCCTGCAGCAGCAGAAGA
>CAJAOR010000209.1 GCA_903942355.1 uncultured Chlorobiaceae bacterium
GACAGACACCTAGAATTTTGACAATATGAGTTTTTTCAGCAATCTGTTCCGCGATATCGCGATTGATCTCGGAACAGCAAACACGTTGATTTTTATCCGAGGTCAAGGCGTGATTTTAAATGAGCCGTCAATTGTTGCCCGTGAACGCAATACGGGAAAGATTGTGGCTATCGGACACGAAGCTCTTCTCATGCATGAAAAAACCCATCCCGGTATTGTAACGATCCGGCCACTTGCGAACGGTGTCATTGCTGACTATGAGGCAACAGAAGAGCTGATCAAGGGACTCATCAATAAAACCAAGACCCAGTTTTCATTCGGCATCCGCCGAATGGTTATCGGTATCCCGTCAGGCATCACCGAAGTTGAAAAAAGAGCAGTACGCGACTCAGCCGAACATGTCGGAGCCAAAGAGGTTTATCTGGTAACTGAACCCATGGCGGCAGCAATCGGTATCGGACTTGACGTCAAAGAGCCAATGGGCAACATGATTGTCGATATCGGAGGCGGCACAACGGAAATTGCCGTTATTTCACTCGGCGGCATTGCCTCAGGCGAATCCCTCCGGGTTGCCGGAACCGATATCACCAATGCGATTGTCCGTCACTTTCGCAAGGCCTATAGCTTGGCTATCGGCGAACGTACGGCTGAAGATGTGAAAATAAAAATTGCATCGGCCTATAAGCTGGAAAAAGAGCTCACCATGATGGTCCGGGGCAGAAACCTGGTTACCGCCCTTCCCGAAGAACGCGAGGTCAACTCAGCAACCATCCGGGAAGCCATTTCCACCCCGATCAGCCAGATCATCACATCGATCAAAAAAAGTCTCGAAGTAACAAAACCTGAACTTTCGGCCGACATTTTTGACCGTGGACTTTTCCTTGCCGGAGGCGGTTCTCTTATCAAGGGGCTCGACAAGAGAATCAGCGAAGAGACAAAGCTTGCCGTGCATATCAGCGAAGATCCCCTTACCGCTGTTGCCAGAGGCACGGGCGAGGTGCTTGAAAACCTTGAAAAATACCGGAGTGTCCTTCTGACGACCAAACGGTACTAAAAAAAGGCTGTTACGCCTCTGCGAGAAGATTTGCATAATATGCTTCATAGTGTTCTACAAGCAAAGCCGTCTCATACTGCTTTGCTTGCCGGACACAAGCTTCTGAACACTCAAGCCAATGGCTTTCATCTGAAAGCAGGAGAAGAGCTTTTTCTGTCATGCCCTTGATGTCACCGGGAGCAAGCAGATAACCATGAGTTCCCGGAACAACAAATTCGGGGAAACCGCCAGCCATGGTTGCCACAACAGGCACTCCGCAGGCCATGGCTTCAAGCGCTGCAAGGCCAAATGATTCAACATTGCTCGGCATCAGCATGACATCGGCAATGGAGAGCAGGGGAACAATATCATCAAGCTTGCCGAGAAACCTTACCCGGCCAACAATTCCCAACTGGCGAACCTGAATTTCAGCATCGCTGCGTTCCGGGCCATCACCCACAAGAAGCAAGGTTGCGTCGACCTGCTTGCTTAGCGCATAAAAGACCCGAATAATATCACCGATACATTTTACAGGCCGGAAATTGGAGATGTGAATGATAATCTTTTCCTGCCCAAGGCCAAGCTGTTCACGGATTTCCGGTTTAGGCGAGCGAAAAAAAAGTGAGGTATTCACAAAATTCGGAATCACCGTAATCTCCTTTTTCGGACTGAACATCCTGATTGTCTCCTCTTTCAGGTAGTCCGACACGGACGTCACCCCGTCCGACTTGTTGATGGCAAGCCTCACCACATCCTGCATCCCCCGGTCGGCGCCTACAACGGTGATATCGGTGCCATGAAGCGTGGTTACCAGCTTGAAACACTTCGATTCAGCGCACTTGTCTTCAATCATCTGGCGGGCAAGCATGGCGCTCAGGGCGTGAGGAATGGCATAGTGGGCATGGACGATATCAAGCTTTTCATAATAGGCGATATCGGCAATTTTCGAGGCAAGAGCGAGGGAATAAAAAGGACACTCAAAAAGCGGATAGTGCATCACTTCAATCTCATGGCAGAAGATATTGCGCGAAAAAGCTCCGAGCCGAAAGGGGGCCGCCTGGCTGAAAAAATGAACAATATGCCCTTTGGCAGCAAGTGCCTTTCCGAGTTCAGCAGCAATTGCCCCGCTTCCCCCATAGGTATGATGACACGATATGCCGATTTTCATTGTTCGCATGGGAATACCTTTAGTTTGTATTCAAAACACCAATATACCGGATTATTGTTACCTCCATATTGTTGGCGGATGCAGTTCCATTTATCCCGCCATCTGCACAGTGTACCTTATCAGTCCAGCTTGCACAAGGTTCCGGCATAATATGCAGAACACAGCAAAAAAACCAGTTTGAAAAACTGCATTATAAACTGAAGGCAATTCATGCTATTATAAGCATTAGACATCTAGGCATAATCTTGTATCCAGCCAATCCCAGGCATACATGATATCGGCGACTCTTAAATAACGACGTTAGGAAGCATATATTTTCTTCATGGAAAACAGTCATAAAAAACAGCAGGTTGCCCTGACCTCGGTTCTGGCAAGCCTTCTGCTTACCGTCATGAAACTGGTGGTCGGGCTTTTGACCGGCAGCATCGGTATTATTTCAGAAGCAGCTCATTCAGCCCTTGACTTCGGTGCAGCTTCCCTGACCCTGTTCGCCGTCAAGATGAGCGATAAGCCAGCCGACAGCAAGCACCACTACGGACACGCCAAAGTTGAAAGCGTCTCTGCACTCATTGAAACCGGTCTTCTCGTCGTAACGAGCATCTGGATCATCTACGCCGCTATTGAACGGCTGATGGCCGGCACAACAGAGATTGAGGTTACCTGGTATGCTGTTGCCGTTATGCTCGTCTCCATCGCTGTTGATTTTTCCCGCTCGAGAGCCCTCAAAAAAGTTGCCAAAGAGACCAGCAGTCAAGCCCTCGAAGCTGATGCGCTGCACTTCAGCTCCGATATTCTCAGCTCGGTTGTCGTCCTCATAGGCCTCTTTTTTGTCAAAATAGGCTTGGCCTGGGCTGATGCCGTTGCCGGTATTGCCGTCGCCCTGCTGGTGGGATGGGCAGCATTCAGCCTCGGAAAAAAAACCATCGATGTGCTGATTGATGCTGCACCCGAAGGCCTCTCCGAGCGCATTGAGGAAATAACCATGATGATTAGCGGAGTAATTGCTATCGACAAAATCCGGGTAAAACCAACCGGGCCGCAAGTCTTCATTGAAATGGCCGTTTGTGTAAACAGAACCCTCTCGGTTGAAAAAGTCCAGCGAATCTGCGCTGAGATCGAAAAAAAGGTACGCGATGAGTTTCCTGTAGGAGATATAACCATCAATACCAGGCCCATCGCGCTCAACAGCGAAACCATCGCCGAACGGGTTCATGTCATCGGCCTGAATCATAACCTTCATGCCCATAACATTTCAACTAACCTTGCAGAACAAAAAAAGCAGATCAGCTTTGATGTCGAAATCGACCATCAGCTCACCATAAAGCAGGCACACGATACCGTTAACGCACTTGAAGAGGAGCTCCGCCGGGAGTTCGACGAAGAGCTCGATATCTGCATCCATCTCGATCCGCTCCGCAATGATGAGCGCTATACCGGTTCTCTCCAGCCCGGAGAAAAAGAGCTGGTGAACAATACCATAATCAAAGCCTCACAAAGCATCCAAAACATTCAGGACGTCCACGACATTCTGATCCGCAAGTCAGAAAAGGGAAAACTCTTCATTACCCTTCATTGCTCGTTCAACGATGACGCACTCCTTGAAGAGGTACACTACCTGACCAGCCAGCTTGAAAGCGCCATCTACCGCTCCCTGCCCAACGCCGGCCGGGTTATCATCCATGCAGAACCGCTCCTTGCATAGCAACAAAAAAAGTCACCGAAGCCGATATGGTTCATGAAAAGAAGTTGCATGAAAAACAAAACCGGTTCTGAACCGGGATTTGCAGAATTCATCACGCTGACAGCTGTGATGATGTCACTGGTTGCACTCTCAATTGACACCATGCTTCCTGCCCTCTCCGCTATCGGTCGTGATCTTGGCATCATTGAAGACAACACAAGCCAGCTCATCATCTCGATATTCTTTTTGGGCATGGCCTCCGGCCAATTGCTCTACGGCCCCGTATCAGACCGCACCGGCCGCAAGCCGGCAATATACCTCGGCTACGGCCTCTTTATCATCGGTTGCATCCTCTCACTTTCCGCCACAAGCTTTACGCTCATGCTTGCCGGGCGCTTTCTTCAAGGATTCGGAACAGCGGGTCCCCGCATTGTCTCCATAGCTATTGTCCGCGACCGGTACGAAGGCAGTTCCATGGCCCGTGTCATGTCATTCGTCATGACCGTCTTTATTTTGGTACCGATTGTCGCCCCCGCTATCGGACAAGAAATATTGCTGCTCTCTGGCTGGCGGACAATCTTCGGCACATTTCTCCTGCTTGCCCTGCTCTCGCTTGCCTGGTTTGCATTCCGTCAACCAGAAACCCTGAAAGAGGAAAACCGGATTCCCTTCTCGTTAAAAAAAATTACAGCCACTGTTCGCACAATCCTCAAGAACCGCAGTGCACTCGGTTATTCTATAACGGCAGGTCTTGTATCCGGCTTCTTTCTCGGATACCTGAATTCAGCTCAACAGATTTTTCAGGAAGAATATGCTGTCGCTGAACACTTTCCGCTCTACTTTGCAGCTCTGGCGCTCTCGATTGGCGGCGCATCGTTTTTCAATGCCCGACTTTTGCCGCATCACACCATGCAGTCGCTCTCCCGGCGTGCTCTCCAGACCATCTGCGGCATGTCAGCCTCCTTCCTTCTGCTGATTCTGCTGCAGGAAAAACATCCTCCTCTATGGCAGCTCATGCTTTTCCTGTTTCTCACATTTTTCAGTACCGGCATTCTTTTCGGCAACCTCAATGCGCTGGCCATGGAAACACTTGGTAGCATGGCAGGCATCGGCGCAGGCATTGCTGGTTCCCTTTCGACCTTCATTTCGCTCATCGCCGGCACCGTTATCGGCCAGAGCTATAACGGCACCGTCCTGCCACTCACCGCAGGTTTTTTGCTGCTCAGTGTAGCTTCACTCTGGATGATGCACTGGGCTGAAAGCATGGCTGAGCGAACTTAAGGGATACAGAGATGCAGAACAGAAGGCACAGCACAGCATACCATGCCCTTGAAAAGCTTTTCACTTGCCAGGTTAGCGACCATGAAGCGCCTCGCTTATTTTATCGCAAAAATACATAATTGTATTTGCAAAAATGGAAAGGAACAACGATAATACAAGACAGCAGTAAAAATATAATTACAGCACCGACGAACAGGAGCGAAATGCATGAAGAACGGTTTTCAATAACTGTCGATGTGCAGCCGGTGGATATTGATGTTCAGGGGCATGTCAACAACATGGTCTATTTGCGCTGGGTGCAGGATGCAGCTATAGCCCACTGGAGCACTATCGCCCCGCAACATGAACGGGAAAAACTGACATGGGTGGTGCGTCGCCATGAGATCGACTATAAAAAGCCTGCAATAAACGGCGATATTATTACGGTAACAACATGGATAGGGGCCGCATCACGGCTGGCATTTGACCGCCATACTGAAATGGTACGTGTTTCAGATGGCAGGTTGCTTGCCTTGGCCCGGACTGTCTGGTGCCCGATTGACCGGAAAAGCGGTAGGCCAACTGATGTCAGCCCCGAAATCCGGTCGCTCTTTTCCGTTTCGTCATGAACTCAATACGATAACATTGGAGAGTTCCTGAACTGGATGTACCTTATGGCAAAGGATCGAAGCACTCTGAAGAGAACTGATCGATTTGCAGAATAAGTATTTCGGCAGGGAGGAGAGCTGTTTGAACAGGCAGCATCCTCACCGGCCAATCATGCAATCATTGACAAAACCATGAAGACAAATAAGCCTGTGTGCATTACCGGAGCTTCCGGGTTTATTGCTGCACATATCGTCAGAGAACTGCTTGAGCAAGGATACCGTGTCAGAGGAACCGTACGCAAAACCCCCGAAAACTACCCGTTTCTGCTCTCCCTTCCAGGTGCAGAGGATCGGCTGGAACTGGTTCAAGCCGATCTGCTTACTGCAGGCACCTATGACCGGGCTGTTGAGGGATGCGACTATGTGATGCATACGGCAAGTCCCTATGAAATTAATGTCAAAAACCCGCAAACTGATTTAGTTGATCCGGCTGTTAACGGAACCGAAACCGTCCTTGAAAGCTGCCTTAAATCGGGCAGCGTCAAACGGGTAATTTTCACCTCATCAATTGCCGCCATTACTGATGAACCGGACAGTAGAAAAGTCTTTACCGAAAAAGACTGGAACACCATGTCCTCTCTTGACCGAAACCCTTACCACTTCTCCAAAACCTCAGCTGAACTTGCGGCATGGGATTTCATCATGAAAAAGCGGCCGACCTTTGATCTGGTTGCCATTAATCCCTTTATGGTCATCGGCCCTTCACTCGGCCCTTCACTCAATACCTCCAACGAGATAATCCGCGATATCATGAGTGGCGTCTACCCCGGGATCATGGATATGAACTGGGGTTTTGTCGATGTGCGGGATGTGGCAAAAGCACACATTCTTGCCATGGAAACCGGCACGGCAAGCGGACGTTACCTTTGCTCGGCCGAAACAATGCATATGAGAGAGCTGGTGGCACTGCTCAAATCTTCCGGTTTCGGCATCTACGCACTGCCAAAAATTGATCTGACAGGAAAAGCAGGTACCCTGCTCATGAAGGCACTCTCATTCACGCAGCCAAAGAATACCGGCATCTATATCCGTACAACAATAGGCCGGACGATGCGTTACGATAACTCAAAAATCAAGCGCGAACTC
>CAJAOR010000210.1 GCA_903942355.1 uncultured Chlorobiaceae bacterium
GGTAGGCTGCATAGACCGCATTTCCTGCAAGGTAGGAAAAAGCGCCAAGACCCATAACCACAATAGCCGAACTTCCTGCAGCAAGACCGTCAAGGCCGTCGGTAAGATTGACCGCATTCGATACAGCGGTAATGATAAAGATGACGATCGGAATATAAAAATAACCGTAATCCAGGGTCAGATGCTTGAAAAAAGGCACCGTTGTCGTCGACTGGAGCACTGAAAAAACCGGATCATACCAGGTGTAGATCCCGATAACCAGGCCGAGTGTGACCTGCCCGATAAGCTTGTAACGAGCCGAAAGCCCACCCTTGATTTTCAGTACCACCTTTCGGTAGTCATCAATAAAACCAATGATCCCCATCCAAAGAATGGCCAACATGATCAGCCAGACGTGCGGATCAATAAATTTTGACCAGAGCAACACAGAAAGTTCAATAGAAAAGATAATAAGCAGTCCTCCCATCGTCGGTAACGCCTTTTTCTTTTTATGCTCCGGCGGAGCTTCTTCCTTGATGGGCTCAATAAAACGGGATTTCAAGTAACGGATAAATCCAGGACCCACAAAAAGAATAATCAGCAAAGCCGTAATTCCTGCTGCGCTTGCCCTGAACGTGAGATACTCAATAACATGCAGTCCCGGAGGATCGAATATATCGTCTATGTACTTCAACAGATAATAAAGCATACCGTATTCTTACCTTTTTATGGTTCTTGCGTTAATGAGTGCCTCAACAACCTGCTCAAGTTTCATTCCTCTTGACCCTTTGAAAAGCAGAATATCACCATCCTGCAACACGGTCAGCAATGCCGCAAGAAGTTCTTCCCTGTTCTCGAAATGACCCCTGAATACTTGTGGAGCCTCAAGGCCAAAAATCCGGGCACTCTCTCCAAAGGTAAAGAGCAAGTCAACTGAGCTCTGCTGAATATAGCGGCCAATGGCTTCATGTTCAACATCTCCGGCCACTCCAAGTTCAAGCATATCACCCAGAACCGCAATCCTATGGCCTGCGCATGGCATATCACAAAGCGCATCAATTGCCCTGCGCATAGAATCCGAATTGGCATTGTAGGTATCATTGAGGATTCTGATGCCGCACGAGTCCACAACCTCAAGCCGTTTCCAGCCAGGAGCAGGAGCAAGACGCTCAAGTCCCTCCCGAATCTGGCGGAGTGAAAGACCGAAATACTGCCCGACTGCAGCAGCCGCAATGGCATTGATGACATTATGCCTTCCGGTAAAGTTCAGAGTTACCGTTTCTGTACCGACAGTTGAGCATAACCGAAAAGAGATCATGCCGTCCCTGTTTACCGAAATATCCTCTGCCCAGCAGGTATGTGCCGCAATGTTGGCAACGCCATAATTGACGCTCCCTGAAAGCCCGACCCCAGCCGCGTTGAGCCGAGGATCATCGGTATTGACAAAAGCGGTGCCTCCGTTCTGGTTCAGATAATCGAAAAGTTGGGTTTCAGCTGCAGTAACCCCGTCAAGATCAAGAAGAAACTCCAGATGCTCATGACCGATATTCGTCAAAAGAGCATGAGTCGGCTTTACGATTTCAGCAAGCAATGCCATCTCTCCCGGATGATTGATGCCCATTTCGACAACAGCAATCTCCGTATCAGACCTAAGCTGCAACAGAGTCAAAGGAACGCCGAGATGGTTGTTTCGGTTGCCTTGACTCATATGAACATAAAAAACGGTTCCAAGAACCGACGCAACCATCTCCTTGGTGGTGGTTTTTCCATTGCTACCGCCGACAGCCACAACAGGAATCGAAAATTTGCTTCTGTACAGCATGGCGAGTTGCTGCAACCCTGCGACCGTGTCGTCGGTGACAATAAAACCCTTGCCGGGTGGCGGCTCCACAGAGCCCTGCGCTTCATGCCACTCACGACTGACCATTGCCCAGGATGCGCCTTTTTCAAAAACAGCGCCAATAAAGTCGTGTCCGTCTGCATTTTCACCTTTCAGTGCAATAAAAAGCTCTCCTCCCGTTATTACCCTTGAATCAATGACCACGACTGGCGACGCAATCTCCCGAGGCGGGAACTCCAAGCCTCCGACAACCACCTCTCCAACGTTCCGAAAATCATCAATTGTCAGCACGCCATTCGCGTTTACTTGCACGCCGTCTCCTTCTCCGGAAATCCGGAAGCATTTTCCTGCATATATGTTTTTATAAGTTCCTGGTCAGAAAAATAATATTTTCGCCCTGCAATCTCCTGATACTTTTCATGCCCTTTTCCTGCCACGAGAAGAACATCGTCCTCTCTGAGCATCAAAACAGCCTCCCTGATAGCTTCAGCCCTGTCGCTGATCCTCAGGTGATGACCACCGGTAATACCACGCTCAATTTCATCCAGAATTATCTCAGGCTCTTCGTCCCGAGGATTGTCAGAGGTGATGATGACCAGATCGGCCAATTCGGAAGCAATACGGCCCATTTCCGGACGTTTTAAGCGGTCTCTGTTGCCCCCGCATCCAAAAACCACAATAAGCCTGGAACCCTCAGGCTTGAGCCCGCGCAAGGTATCAAGCGCCTTCAAAAGCGCATCCGGAGTATGTGCATAATCTACAAAAGCACACAGCACCTGGCCATGCTCTCCAACTCTTTCCATGCGCCCCTCAACAGAGGAGACCGCCGAAAGGGAACGGCAAATCTCTTCGGGAGCAAGCCCCATTCCGGTACCGATGGCCGCAGCTTCAAGAACATTCATGACATTGAAAACTCCCGGCAGCCCGACCTGCATCGTCACAAGCGCATCAGGGAAATGAAGGGCAACCATACTTGACGAAATAGTGCTCTCAAGAATGTCTGCATCAAAAAGCCTGCCGCAAGCCAAGAGGGCACGAGACTTTGGCTGCAACGAGCAGCAGTATATTTTATCCTGCGCTACCCGGGCCGCCATCTGCGCTGCCCAGGGATCATCACAATTAAAGACCGCAAACCCTTCCGGGGAGAGCTGGTCAAACAGTTGCTGCTTGGCTGCAGCATACTCCGGCATGGATTCATGAAAATCAAGATGCTCCATGGTAAGATTGGTAAAGAGTGCGGCATGAAACCGGATGCCAAAGACCCGTTGCAGCACAAGAGCATGAGAAGAAACCTCCATGACGGCCGCCCTGCATCCCGCGTCCACCATCTGACGAAAGAGCGCGTGCAGGCCAGGAGCCTCCGGAGTCGTCCGGTCAAGCGGTATATCAAGCTCTCCAATCCGGCAGAGATTGGTGCCGATATAACCTGCCGGAATGCCATTGGCATTTAGCATTGCCGTGATCAGCTTTGCCGTCGTCGTTTTACCGTTCGTACCGGTAACCCCAATAATCAGCAACCGGTCAGAGGCTTTTCCATAAAAAATCCGAGCGGCCTCAGCCAAGGCTTTTCGTGCATCAGAGACCTTGATATAGAGGCAGGAAGAGGTGATATCAGGAGGAAGGTCCTCGCAGATAACGGCAACAGCACCACGCTCTATCGCACTGCCGATAAAGCGATATCCATCAGTACAATAACCTTTAATTGCAACAAAAAGCGAACCGGGAATGACCTCTCGCGAATCACAGGTAACCATACCAATCGCCCCTCCCAGAAGGGTATTTCCCGCAAGTACCTCAAAGGGGACTCCCTTGAGCAACTCAGCCAGTTGCACCTCAGCGATGCGCTCTACTGGTAACGTCATGGGGATTTTCTTTTGATATTCCGTGAAGCAAGCGTCACTCCTATAATTTTCTTTTGTACAACCCTGCTGCCAGAAGCAATGCTCTGGCCAACAACAACCCCGTCAACATCTCCCGAATAATGCATCTCAAGATTAAGCCATTTCAACAAGCGCTGGGCATCGCGACCCTTAAAGCCCCGAAGTTCGGGAACCACCACCGTCAAAATAGAATCAAGACTTGACTTCTCAGAAGAATAAATAGCAAGGTTTTTCTGCATCTCCTCCGAACAGGCAATCATTCTCGTTGCGATACCGGAAAAAACCGGGGCGGCAACCGTTGCCGCGTAATAGGCCGTTTTCGGATTTTCAACAATAACAATAATCGCATAACGGGGAGTCTCAACCGGAAAATAGCCAACAAATGAAGAGACATAGACCGGGTTGGCATACGAACCTCCTGCAGCACGCCTTGCTGTTCCAGTCTTGCCGGCAACGGTAACTCCCGGCACCGCTGCATTTTTTGCTGTTCCACTGTCAACAACGGCCTTGAAATATTCCTTTCCGAGATATCTCGCCGTTTCTACCGAAACCACCCTCCGGACTATTTCAGGAACACTCTCCCGAACAACCCGCCCTTCGGCGTCAATAATTTTTTTTATGATATACGGCTTCATTAATTCGCCGTCATTGGCAATTGCCGCATAGGACTGCAAGATCTGCAGAGGGGTGGCCATAACCTGATAGCCATATCCCATCCAGGGAAGCGTCGTCTGATCCCACTTGGAGAGCGCCCGAACCATTCCCGGCGCCTCACCGACCAGTCCAATACCGGTTCTCTTTCCAAACCCGAAATTCCTTGTATAGGCGTTGAACTTCTCGCGCCCAATCTCCAAAGCCGTCTTGGCGGCCACAATATTGCTTGAATACATGATAGCCTCACGAAACGTAATGTTCCCGTAAGGCTCATGATCCCTGATCTTGAGATTATAGATGGGCATAACCCCATTATTGGCAAACACCTTATCGTCCGCCTTTCTATTCAGGACTTCCGTTGCAGCGGCAGCCATAACCAACTTGAACGTCGAGCCTGGTTCATACATTTCAGTCACCGCACGGTTGCGCGAATTTTGTCGGGTCCATGTTGCCCGGTGATTCAAGTCAAACGTCGGGCAGTTGGCCATGGCAAGAATTTCTCCTGAACGGACATCCATGACAATACTTGCTGCAGCATCGGCATTGAAGGTATTGACCGCCTTTGCAAGTTCATCTTCAACGATACTCTGAATATCTCCATCAATCGTCAATTGTACCGTATTGCCTTTTATCGGATCAAGTTGCTGGGCATCTGGCGCAGTGTAACGCACTCCCGTAGCTGTTCGCTGCAAAATCCTGGTACCGTCACGCCCTTTCAGCGCACTATTAAGCTGAAGTTCAAGCCCGCTGCTTCCATCACTTTCGCTCTTTGCACCTCCAATTGAACCAATCACCTGTGCGGCAACATTCAGGTAATATCGCTGCAGTTCCTTGTCAAACCTGACACCGGGAAGTTTTTTCTCAATAATCAACTGCATAAGCGGCAGCGCTCTTGCGACCGGTATTTTCCTGCCTAGAACAGCCGCACCTTTACGACGTTGCAATGCTTGAAAATAAACCAATCTGTTGCCTCCCAGATACCGGGCAAAAAGGGTCGCCACCCCCCCTGAATTATTGTATGTTTTCTGTTTGCCTTTCTTGAATTTTACCGGCTTGCCATTCTCATCATACAGCGGAGTATTGCGGACAATTGCTGGATCAGCATAGAATGAGATGGATTCGATACTTTCCGCCAGCAGACGTGCATGCCGGTCAAGGATGGTTCCCCGCTGAGCACGCTCAGTAACCTCGCGCTCATACTGCTTGACTGCTTGCTCCTTGTATTTTCTTGCATTGACCACCTGGATGTTAAGGAGCATGCCAATAATTGCAACAATAAACACCGAAAAAAGAAAAATCACAATGCCGAGACGCTTGACGAACTCCTTATCATCCGGTCTCTTGATGTCCTGCTGATCATTCATGAGCAATTCCGTTCATTTCGCAGTACAATCATTTCATGGCTCAAGTTCAACCGGAGGAATGCTAGCTGGTGAAAGCCCAAGTGCAACCGCATCCTGAGCGATATTACGAATACTATGCAGTTCATCCATTTTGAGTTCCTGTGACGTTATAACGCTGGAGGTCATCTGTATCTGTTCGCGAAGCTTTTCCGTCTTCACAGCAAGACTGTTGATGGCAAGAGTGTTATACACCTGAAAAAGAAACACGATCGCCCCGATTGGAATATACAGTAAAGCCTTCGGGTGCAACAACGAACGGATATCAAACTCAAGCGTATTGCTGACCAGTTCCCTCATCCCTGAACCCTTCTTCCCCTTGAACTCAGCAAAACCCCTGGCAACAACTACCTGATCAGCGCTCTTTTTGCCAAAATCTTTAACGCGCCGAACAAACATGAGCAAAAAAGGACTAACCGTATTATTGGCATTCACTGCAACCTCCCTGGCAAAATTTTTCAATAACCCTCAGCTTGGCACTTCTTGCTCTTGAGTTTAACGCGATCTCCTGCGCGGTTGCAAGCAGAGGCTTCCGGGTAACAGGGGTAACCGTACCCCATGCAAGAGGCTCCCTCAAACCAACCCCTTTTGGACCCCAGTCACTCCGCGCTTTTTCAGCAAAAAATCTTTTCACGATTCTGTCTTCAAGAGAGTGATAACTGATAACGGCCATCCTGCCATGCACCTCAAGGCAGTCGATACCAGCATCAAGCGCCCCTTGCAAAACATCAAGTTCAGCGTTCACCTCAATTCTCAATGCCTGAAACACTCTTGAAAGCGTCTTGATAACCCTCTCTCCGCCATGCGCATTATCACGAATAATTGATGCCAGCGCTTGTGTGCTGCCGACGGATCCATGTTGCTGACGGTATGCCACAATTGCCTTCGCAATACTGCGGCTTCTGGGCTCTTCTCCATATCGGTAAAAGAGCTTTGCAAGCTCCTTTTCGTCATATGCATTGACAATATCACCGGCACTTAACGTGGCGTCGGTATCCATTCGCATATCAAGCGGCCCCTCCCTCAGATAGCTGAAACCCCGTTCAGCCGTGTCAATCTGAAACGATGAAACCCCGAGATCCAGCAAAATACCGGCGACCTTCGGCTCCAACCCTTTGCCGATGCAAACCCTTGTAATAATAGCCTTGATATCAAAGAAATTTCCTTTGACCAGAACCGTGAGCGCCTCGTACTCCTTAAGCTTTTCGCCCGCCTCCCGTAATGCGGCCTCATCCTGATCAATACCGATCAGCAACGATCCCTCATGAAAACCCGCAGCAACAAGCGCACGCAACATCGCCAGCGAATGGCCGCCGCCACCAAGAGTCCCATCGACATAAATTCCGGGTTTTTTGACCAGAAGCGCAACGATTTCGGCGGCAAGCACCGGCTCGTGAAATCTATTTTGTAGCATAACCATTAAAAATACCTGCCTGCAAGTGAAGCAAAACGACCCGCATTCTCCTGCAAGAGGGCACAAAGACGCTCGGGATCCCAAATAATCATTTTTGTATCTGCTCCGATAATAACAACATCTCTGGTAATTCCGGCATGATCAAGAAACTCCCTTGACAGCGCAACCCTCCCCTGACGATCAAGCTCAACCGTTTCAAGACTTTCATACATCAATGTCTTCAGAAGGCGCTCTTCAGGGTTGAAATCCGAAAGTCCGGAGATAGACTTTCTCATTCCGGCCCAGACAAACGGTTCATAAAGCTCAAGAGAGCTATCAGGTGCCTTCAAAATATAGAGCCCTTCGATATGACCTGAAACGGCATCGCCGACACCCTCTGAAGTCGCAATCTCAAACTTCCGGCGGAACCTTACAGGAAGCATCAGTCGCCCCTTCTCATCGATGGCATGCCTCTCTTTTCCTATAAACCCAGCCATTATGTCAATCCTGTCTGTTTCCGTTGTGCAGATACGCAGAGCAAACACCCGTTTTTCCCGCCGTTGGCAGGTATAAAAAACAAAAAGAGCGGACAAAAGCTCCCATTTTTTACCATTTTTTGCCACTTTAAAATGTATAAAAAATGGATGCACTAAAAAAATATTAGTCTATTTTATAGTGCAGTTGATAGAGATATTTCGAATGATGAAGATTACGATGAAAAAAGGAGCAAAAGAGATTGTTGTCGACGGATATAACTTGATCCACAAGCTTTATCCCTCTCTTGCTTCGGCATCGCTTGAAGTTCTGCGCGAAAAAACAGAAAAACAGCTTTTCCGTTTTCATCAGGAAACCGGTTGTCCTGTCACGATTGTCTATGATGGAAAAGGAAGTCCCAGAGAGAGCGCCTTCGGAGCACCGTTACATATTGTTTTTACTCCAGCATCAAAAAGCGCTGACCACTGGATTATTGATTACGCAAAGTCGTTGAACACCAGAGTAAAAATGGTTACTATTATCACTTCGGATGATGAGATTCGAAGGTATGTAACTGCTTTTGGTGCAACCTGTATAAAATCCGAAACGTTTGCCCGAAGACTGCAAGAAATCGAAGCCGCCATTACCAGCGGGAACGATAAAGAGCACTTACGGCGCACGACGGTCAAAGAAAAAAAATTCAACGGCGAATTGCTGAGTGATAGAGAAGTAAACCGATGGATGAAGCTGTTCTCCAACGAAAAATCATAGCGTTAACCCGACTCATTTTCTTATACTCTTGTTTGGCAACAAAGCATCACTCTTAACCACCGTCATTATGATGTCCGACAGCACCGTCAACAATACAGCGCATTGGCAGGAACTTGACGAATGGAGAAAAAAAATCGATACCCTTGACCAGCAGTTGTCCTCACTGCTCTGCGAGAGACTGCATTGCGCCCAGAATATCAGCTCCCTGAAATCAAGAATTGGAGAACAGGTACTCCAGCCTGAACGGGAAAAAGAGGTACTGAACAATGTGCTGAACCATGCCGACTCGCCCCTGAAAGCCCTTGCACTCGAAAAAATATATCGCTGCATCATTGAAGAGACCAGGCTGTTTCAGCATGAGTGGAAAAAAAGTCAACCCGGTATTCAGGCCAGCTAAACCCGCCCCTCGCAATGGCATCAAAAAAAACTTCCCGACGCAAACCGCTTAAAGCCGGCTTGACCATTATGGCGCTGGCTTTTGCATGCTTTTTATTTTTGCCAGGGCTCAATACCGCATCCAGAACAACCCGACTGACGATTCACAAGAAAATGGGCGTCAGCGCCATTGTGGAAGAATTGTACCGTAATGGCTCGATTAACTCCAAATGGCCAGCACTCATAACCATCAAGATCATCCCGAGGCTGCATTATATCAAACCAGGTCGGTACACCATTCCCGGGGGAATGTCGAATTTCATGCTGATTTATTACCTGCATTCGCGCCCGCAAGATGAGGTCCGGGTAACTCTTCCCGAAGGGCTCGATCTCAGAAAAGTTGCCCGCATCCTCTCCCGAAAACTTGACATTGACTCAACCGGGTTCATGGAAGCGGCATTCAACCCTTACCTGCTTCGCAAATATGGCATTACGGCAACAAGTGCGGAAGGCTACCTGCTTCCCGGAACCTATGACTTTGCCTGGGGCAGCACCCCTGAGGAAGCCACCGGATTTCTGATCGGCCGGTTCCGCCATTTCTATACAGACAGCCTGAAAAACGTTGCCGCTAAAGAGGGGCTGAGTGAAACCAGCCTGCTGACCCTTGCCTCTATTGTTGAAGCCGAAACCCCGCTTGATTCGGAAAAAAATTTTGTGGCAAGCGTCTATCTTAACCGCCTGAAAAAGAACATGCGACTGCAGGCGGATCCAACCGTACAGTATGCCGTTGGAGGAGAGGCACGCAAGCTCTATTACAAGGACCTTGCCGCTGACTCCCCCTACAACACCTATCGCCATAAAGGACTTCCTCCCGGACCCATCTGCAACCCCGGTACCGCAGCGATTCTCGCGGTCCTGAAACCTGCAGATACAGGCTACATCTACTTTGTTGCTACCGGAAAAGGGGGGCATTACTTTGCCGAATCGCTGACAGAACATCACGCTAACATCAAAAAATACAAAAGTGCCCTCCGCGATACGCTGCGCTGATTAAAGGAAACAGCAGCATCCTATCATCTCCCCTGTTAGAGGAGATTGATTATATTTCTTATATATCTTTACAATCACAGATCATTTTTAAAAAAAATCATTAAGGCAATGCAGAAAAAGAGCTTATCCGACATAACAATTCAAGGCAAACGGGTGTTGATGCGTGTAGATTTCAATGTTCCCTTTGATGAGAACAAAAAAATCACCGATGACAAAAGAATCGTGGACTCCCTTCCCTCCATCAAAAAAGTTCTGGCGAACGGGGGACGCCTTATTTTGATGTCACACCTTGGAAGGCCAAAAGGAAAAGTTAATGCGGAATACTCGCTTGCTCCTGTTGCATCAAGACTTTCCAACCTCCTCGATTGCCCGGTTACCATGGCAAAGGATTGCATCGGAACTGAGGTTATGCAGCAGGTCCTTGCACTGCAGGACGGAGAGGTCATCCTGCTTGAAAATCTCAGATTTCACCCAGAGGAAGAGGCAAATGATCCCGATTTTTCAAGAGAACTTGCTTCACTTGGTGAAGTATACGTCAATGACGCATTTGGCACCGCACACCGGGCCCACGCCTCAACGGAAGGAATTACACACTATGTACAGACAGCCGTTGCCGGTTTTCTGATAGAAAGAGAGCTCCTCTATCTTGGCAAAGCCCTCCAGGAACCCGAAAGGCCATTTGTTGCCATTCTGGGAGGCTCCAAAATATCAGGAAAAATAGATGTTCTCGAAAACCTTTTCAAAAAGGTTGATACCGTACTGATCGGCGGCGCCATGGTCTTTACCTTCTTCAAGGCCCAAGGTTATGAAGTCGGGAAATCTCTGGTTGAAGAGAGCAAGATTGAACTTGCACTCAAAATTCTGGCAGAAGCAAAAAGCAAGGGGATCAAACTGCTTCTCCCAACAGACGTCATTCTTGCTTCTGAAATTTCTGCAACGACCCCCTGCCATGCGGAAATGATTTCTGCTATTCCAGAAGACATGATCGGCCTCGATATCGGACCGCTCACAGCAGAAATTTACCGGAACGAAATCCTTTCGGCCAGAACCGTGCTCTGGAACGGCCCCATGGGTGTATTTGAAATCGACAATTTCGCAGCCGGCACGATGGCGGTTGCAAATGCCATGGCGGAAGCAACAGGAAAAGGAGCTACGACCATTATCGGTGGAGGCGACTCTGCAGCAGCCGTAGCAAAGGCCGGTCTGGCGCAGGAGATGACCCATATCTCAACCGGCGGTGGCGCAAGTCTTGAATTCCTTGAAGGCAAGGAACTCCCGGGAATCGCCGCCCTGAACGACTGAGCGAGTTGCTAAAGAACATGCGTTGTACTTGGATTTACCTTTGAAAAGAACCAGACCTGTTGATGAACAATTCCAACCAGACATACAGTCCCGGGGGCTTTCAGTTTATGCCCCCGGCTATCAAAGCGATCATTATCGCCAATGTTGCCGTTTTTGCCCTGCAATACGTCACGCCATTCGGAGGAATGGTTCAAGATATCGGGGCGCTCTGGCCTGTCGGATCGGGCAATTTCAGACTCTGGCAACCACTGACCTACATGTTTTTGCACGGCAGCGGAACCCATCTCTTCTTCAACATGTTCGCTCTCTGGATGTTCGGAGCTGAAATTGAAAACCAGTGGGGCACCCGTGAATTCAACATCTACTACTTTACCTGCGGTATCGGTGCTGCGTTCATAAACCTTCTGGCCACGATGGGTGATCCCTATCCAACCGTTGGAGCATCCGGAGCCATTTACGGCGTCCTGCTTGCCTTCGGCATGATGTTTCCCAACCGCTACATCTTTCTCTACTTCCTCTTCCCTGTCAAGGCAAAATATTTTATTGCCGGCTATGCGCTTATAGAATTTTTTTCCGGTTTTGGCAGCCGGGCAATGGGAAGCGGCAGCAACATTGCGCACTTTGCCCATCTAGGAGGCATGCTGATCGGCTTTATCTTCATTACCATCAAAAGGGCCGAATGGTCGTTTTCGGGGCTGTTCAGCAAACTCCGCCCCTCCGGCAAAAAGAAAAGCGGCCCGCGCCTCCATACCCGAAACAGGCTGACGCCACCGGTTTCCGACGCAGAGATCAACGCCATACTCGACAAGATTTCCGAACGCGGCTATGGATCATTGACCGATGAGGAGCGACGCAAACTGCTCAAAGCTGGCGGCAAATAATCGCTGCATGCCCTTGTGAGCAGAACAGCCATCAAGCATGAGAAAAGATGAACAAAGCATTTGACAAAGCTACGCGCAAAGCGGAATCGACCGTAAACAATCCCCGGAAGAAAAAAAAGCTGGCTGACGCAGCATCAAGAATAGCCTCTTCCGGGAAACACTCTCTTAAGGTTTTCGGCATCACCGGCAAAATAAAACCGCTTGTACGCATGGTGCGGTGCTCTGCCAGCAGGGAGTACCTCGATACCCCCTGGCAGACCATTGTCCTCATAACCGCTGCCCTTATTTACTTTGTCTCTCCCTTTGATGCGATTGCCGATTTCATACCGTTTATCGGTTATGTCGACGATGCCGCCATCATTTCGGCAGTTTTTGCCTCAATCAGCAAGGACGTCGAGAAATTTATTGCCTGGGAAGCCGGCAAATCAGCATCCGATACTGCCATCATCAGGTCTCCTCAGCTTGAGTAACCGGCACGGAGCTCTCCCTCTCAAAGCAGGCAACACTCTCGATATGGCTGGTATGCGGGAACATGTCAACCGGCTGCACCGATAAGAGCCTGTAGCCCTGAAGACAGATCTCCTTGCCGTCACGGGCAAGGCTTGCAGGGTTACAACTGACATAGACAATTCTTCTCGGCTTGAGCTGAAGCATGGTGGAGAGCGCCTTCGGGTGCATACCCGCTCGCGGAGGGTCGGTGATGATCACTCCCGGAGCATCATAGCTTTTGAGCAGATCAAGCATGCCATGAAAATCCTTGAGGTCAACCTGGAAAAATGCCGCGTTGTCAATCCCATTAAATGCCGCATTAGAACGAGCATCGCTGATGGAACTCTCAACAACCTCAAGACCGACCACCTGATGGCAGTGCTTTGCCATATAAAGGGTTATGGTTCCTGTACCGCAATATAGATCATAAACCGTATCCTCCGGCCTCAGCCCTGCAACCTCCAGAATGCTGTGGTAAAGCACCTCAGCCTGCCGGGAGTTTGTCTGAAAAAAAGAGTTCGCCGATATCCTGAAATCAAGACCGCCCAAGCGCTCGGTAATGTATCCCGTACCGCTGAGCGTAAACTCCTTTTCGCCGGTAGCAACCGTATTTTTTCGCTCGGTAACATTGTTGACCACTGTCATCTTCTGCCCCTCCATCCCTGATTCAAGGTGTACCCGGTAACGCTGCATCAGCTCTTCGTCATACCAGGAGGTAACAAGGTTAACCATAACCTCCTCGCGGTTTTCACTGAACCGCACGACAAGATTGCGCAAAAAACCGGTATGAGCCTTGGCGCCATAGGGAACAAGAGCGTTGGCCAGCGCAAACTGGCGGGTCAGGGCGAGCACCCTGTTCATTGACTCCTTGGCCAGATAGCAATAATCAATATCAATCACCTTCTCAAAGTTGCCGGGCGTATGAAAGCCAAGCGCAAACTCCTTCGGACGGAAAAGCTGTTCAAGCGAAAGCTCCTCCTGGAGAAGATAGCGCATGTTCGAAAAAGAGAACTCAATCTTGTTTCGGTAATGAACAGGATTCTGAGATGCAAGCGCTGCCATAACCGGAGGGGCAACAAAATCCCCGAGATGCTCCAAAGCATCCTTCACCTTTTTCTGCTTGTACAAAAGCTGCGATTCATAGCGGATATGCATCAGCTTGCACCCTCCGCAAACACCAAAATAGCTGCACACCGGCTCCGTCCTGTCGGGCGACGCTTCAAGCACCTCAACAGCAATGGCCTCAATATAGCGCTGCTTCACTTTTTTAATCTTGGCTGATACCCTGTCACCAATTGCAAGCATACCGCTGACCATAACCGCCATGCCATTATCGAGCCGACCGAAACACTGCTCTTTCTCTGCCAGATCAGTAACCGTCAACTCAATGCTATCCCCTTTCCTTAAAATCTCTTCTGCCATGACAACTTATTTATACCTTATAAATCAAATACGTTACAGCTATTCCGCTACAAAAACCTATTATCGCGCCAAAACAGCAACTCCGGAACATACGAAACCGCCCACTCATGGACACAAAAAAAGCCGGAAATTACTCCGGCAGACTTCTTGCAGCACAACAAATCCTTTGTTTACCATACCCCATCCCCACCTTGTAAATGGGTTCGTTCTGTAAAAAATATTTTTATTGAGAGGACGTTGCTGTCGTGGGTTGTCAGAGCAGAAGCTACCATGCCCTCCAGCATTGATGCTGGCACCGGGGGCAAACAGGAGCGTAGTAAATGTTCTCTTGCGATTCAGCAGCTCTTGTCTCGCTTGTGACGGGTTTGTGCGTTAAAATGGGTATGCTAACAACGCCGCTCCAAAAACTCCGGCACTGTCGCCGAGAAGCGGCTGGAGCAGTGGGATGCGGAGTTCGCTGTTGAAGAGGTGCCTTTCGATGGCCTGCACCGCCTCTTGTGCATACAACTGCTCTATCTGGCCGACGCCACCTCCGAGAATGCAGACATCCGGATCGAGGATATTGATTACCGCGGCGAGCGCTTTGCCGAAATAGAAGATGAGTCGTTCAATGGTTGCTGCTGCTGCTTCATCTGCATTGCACTCCCTGGCAATCTGCTCCAGCGGTTTGAAGCCGCCGCTCAGCTTTTGATAATAGCGCTCCAGCGCCGGACCTGAAATAACCGTTTCAACGCAACCCCGTCGGCCGCAATAGCAGGGTTCACCGCCAGAGAGCAGTTCATTGTGCCCCCACTCTCCGGCTATGCCATGGGCGCCGCGCCGAGCCTTGCCGCCGTAGACAATTCCGCCGCCCACACCGGTACCGAGAATAATGCCAAAAGCAAGTTTTGAAGGGTCGCGCATGAGAGATACAGCAGCGCCAAGCCTGGATTCAGCGAGCGCAAAACAGTTGGCATCGTTTTCGAGCACAACGGCTCTCTTGAGCGTCAGTTCAAGGTCATCTTTCAGATTGCGGCCGTTCAGGCAAACCGTATTGGAATTTTTCATGATGGCGCATGCTGCATCATAGCGTCCGGGAGTTCCGATACCGATCAGTTCAGGAGGCATAATGCCGGACTCAAGAGAGATCATTTCTATCAATTGCCTGATGCGCTCAAGAATATGGCTGTACCCTTCTGAGGCCTCTGTTGCGACACGGCAGCGATAAAGTGGCTTCATGGAGCTATCGATCACCACGGCCTCGATTTTGGTACCACCGAGATCTATACCCCAGTAGTGTTCATCCATCGCAGCAACTCTCATGACGCATCAGACGGGGCTGAATGATATTTTTCAAAAGCCATGAAAAAACAAGATAAACGAGAAGCGCAGTGCCGATTCCAATGACCGTACCTGCAAGGACGTCGCCAGGATAATGAACACCGACATAGACGCGCGAAAAAGAAACCGCCAAAGCGTAGCAAATCATGAGGCAGGTGAAGCATTTTTCAACGAGTACCCCCCGATGAAAAAAAATCCAGGTTACCGTAGCAACCGCCGCAGTATTCGCCGCATGGGAAGAGGCAAACGAATAACTATGCGGCTGGCTAATAAGGAGTCGGACGTGGTCGAGGGCAAAGCAAGGTCTGATTCGCTGAACAAGGGGCTTGAGGATGCCTGAAGCAGCAAAATCAGAGATGCCAACTGCAAGAAGGGCAAAAAAAATTACCAAAAAGCCGGTGTTTCCTTTTCGGATAACCATAAAAAGAGTTGCGAGAACAAAAATATGCCAGGAGAGGCGCCCGCTGGTCAGAAAAACCATGAGATCATCGGCTGCCGGGTTAACCAGATTAAGGTTCAGCAGCCGAAAAAGCCAGACATCAGCCTGCTCAATGAGCGCCATCATCGTGCTTACTTTTTAGCTCCCCCCTTTTTCTGTTTCCTTTGCGAACCAGAAGAGGCGAGACCAAGGTTTACTTGCGGCATATCGGCCGCAGTCGTGGTTTTGTTGATATAATACTGCTGCGCAACACTGAAGATGTTAAACATCAGATAGTAGAGACCAAGACCGGCAGGCATGTTATTGAAAAAGAGCAGCATCATGGCAGGGAACATGTACATCATCACTTTCATCTGCTCATTGCTCTGCGTCGTCGGGGTAATCTTCTGCTGCAAGAAAACCGTCACGGCCATAAGAATCGGAAAAACCGCAATATGGTTTCCGTACATGGGAATGGCGAAGCCGAAATCAAAAATGGAGTCCGGCACAGAAAGATCTTTTGCCCAGAGAAAGCTGTGCTGACGAAGCTGGATTGACGAACGGAATACGTAGAACATGGCAAAAAGCAGCGGCATCTGGAGCACGACAGGCAGGCAGCCTCCAATCGGGTTTACTCCGGCCTCTTTGTATATCCTTCCAAGCTCGCTCTGCAGTTTTGCCGGATTATCCTTGTACTTCTCCTGCAGCTCTTTGAGTGCCGGTTGCAAAGCCGACATTTTTTTCATTGACTTTGTTGAAGCCATTGAAAGCGGATAGGTGACCAGCTTGATGAGAAAGGCAAAAATGATAATGATAAGACCATAATTACCGACAAAGCCGTTCATCCAGTTAAAGACCGGCAGAATGATATACTCAGCAAAAGGCCTTGTCAGCCAGTCCCATCCGAAATCCATGATTTTTTCGAGATTGACCTTCTGTGCCTTGACAATATTGTAGTCAAGCGGCCCCAGATAGAGGCTGAATTTATCATCAACCACATCACCGGCAGGCGGAACAGCCATTTTCAACGCAGCAACGTAATTCTCATAATCATTGCCAGCCACTCTTTTTCCGTCCAGGTAAATCCCGGCAGAACGTCCATGCGGAATCAGCGCAGCAACAAAATACTTGTTACGCACAGCAACCCACTGCGCTTCTCCAGACTGCTCTTCACGATAGGACTGGTTTGGCTTGCTTGCGTCCAGTTTCACCAAACTGCCGCCAAGATATGCACTGGCCAATGCGCTCTGAGCTTCATCCGGCCTGTTTTTTTCCGAATAGGGTACCCCGCCATCCCACTGCAACTGGTATTCATTGCCGGCAAGCTCACTGGCAAATCCTGTCAGCTGGACATCATAGTCTACTTTATAGCTGTCACCGGTAAAATGATAGGTAATGTCTATAGCCTGCTGTGGAGCCACCTCAAGGTGGTAGCGCACAGCATAGCTCTCTTTGCCGCTGACGGTATGAAGCGTGTCAAGCGACATGCTCTTGAAATAGAGGTCACGAGTATCGATTCTCTTGCCTTCCCTGGTAAGAAAAAGCAGTGAAAGCGCCCCTTTATTTCCATTGCTGACAAGATCAAATGCATGGAGATTCCCATCCAGATGCTTTTTCAGTACAAGGGACTTAAGGGTTGCGCCCTTTGAGGAAAGTGTTGCACGAAAAAGAGCATTATCCACCCTCAGCAGTTGTTCCTGGCCACCGGCAGAAGGAGCAAAAACACCAAAATTGTCGGCTGCGGGAACCGATGCTGTAGGGGTTTGCTGTACCTGCTGCTGCACCTGCTCCGTTTTCACAGCCGTTGCAGGTGGCAGCGGTTTTTTTTCTGGCGACATAAACTGAAGCCAGACCATCATAATGACAGCAATGATTGCAAGGCCAGTTACCGAATTTTTATCCATTACCACTCTCTTTAATTTTATGAGAACACTCTTGTTTGTTTTCGGATACAGGGGGAACCGGATCAAATCCCCCTGTTGAAAAGGGATTACACCGAAGGATACGCCAAACGGTCAGCCAGAAAGCATAAAAAATATTATGCCGCTGAAACGCTTCAAGCGCATAACCTGAACAGGTAGGATAATATTTGCAGGACGGGGCGAACAGAGGCGAAAGAAACGCCCGATAAAATTTTATCAGCATTATCGGCACCTGATTGAAAACCTTCCAGCTACTCATGCTCTTCATTCCTGTCTTTTACCGGTAATAAACTCCATCAGTCATTTCTGAGCCGACAAGTCAGAGTTCAGGAAAGTACTATGCTTTCCATTAATACCCTGATCTCCACCCTGAATGCTTCAAGGTCCGGGAAAGTCTTTCTTCTGCCCATATAAAGAAAAGCAATGCAGAGCATTCCGCTGGCGCTCCCTTCACGCAGGTTCTCTGCTCTACCCGGTATCAATGATTTTTCAAGCCGGTAAGCTTCTCTCATCATTCTTTTGACCCTGTTGCGACTAACAGCAGAAGGGACTGTTTTTTTACTCACAGCAAACAGAATCGCTGGTAAAGGCTGAAAACTGTTGTTTTCAAGCTGAAGAGAGGCGTACACAATTCTTAAAAACTCACCCTTCATACTTTTTCCACTCTTGAAAAGGAGTGAAATTGGCAGCTTTTTCCTCAAGATCTCATGCTTTCGCAGAGAATGCACGTGCACCTTATTCAAAATGTGAAAAGTGCAATTTTATTGATTCCTGCCGGTCTCACTGCCAGGCTTATTGACCTGCCGTACCCATCGCGCTGCTTACCGAAAGCGAGTGACGCCCTTTGGCTCTTCTTGCTGAAAGCACTTTTCTGCCGTTCTTGGTCGACATTCTCTCGCGAAATCCATGCTTGTTCCTTCTTTTTCTGTTCCGCGGCTGATAGGTTCTTTTCATCGCTTATAGCTCCAAACTTGTTTAAGTACATTCAAAATTATAGGGCGCGTAATTTAGCATAATGAACACTCATTAACAAATGGTTCCGCTCCTTGACAATTGCATCGACAACAACACCAACCGCTTGTCGCACAAATAAAAACCCCTTTGGGAGCAAAAAACATTGACGCCACCACAAGTTATCAACAATGTGGACAACTTGTGGATAAAAAAAACCAAGCCACAAAAACCCCAAACAATCCGCCCATCCAAAAGAATCAACACATGTTGACAACTTAGACAAGTTTGAATACCAAAGTGTTCTGTTAAAACAATATAGACTGTTGAAATCTCTACAGCAAAGCAGCGCCCCATACGACGGTTTTTTCAGAAAGGAAATTGTTTTTTATCCACATAAAACACTAACTTGTGAACAGCAAATGTTGATGGCGTTAACAATTTCGGAACTTACTCCTCAAATCCTCGCCTTTTATGCTCGAAGTTACGTCAAAAACGTTTTCGGAAAATCCGCAAACAAAATCCCAGAAAAACAGCTCGATGGAGCAACAAGTCTGGGATGCATGCCTTAATGCCATCAAGGAACAAATAAATCCTCTGGCATTTAAAACTTGGTTTTTTCCTATTAAGCCCCTGAGCTTTTCAGGGAGTGAGCTTACCATTGAAGTGCCAAGCCAATTTTTTTATGAATGGATAGAGGAAAATTATTCCTCTTTTTTAAAGCTGGCACTCAAAGATGTGATTGGCCCTGAAGCAAAGCTGATGTATTCGATCGTTATGGATAAGTCACAAGGGCAGCCTGTAACCATAGAATTGCCGCATCAGAATGCCATGAATGGCGATTTCATAACTGCTAGTCGTGCAACAGAGACCCGGCCTAAAAACACCGAGGAGTTTGAACGAAACCTTGCCCGCTTTGAAACGCACCTGAATACCAAGTATACGTTTGAGACCCTCATCCGGGGAGATTGTAACTCGCTGGCATTTGCGGCTTCAAAATCTGTTGCGCAAAGTCCTGGACAAAACGCTTTTAATCCACTGGTTATTTATGGTGGAGTGGGGCTTGGCAAAACACATATGATGCAGGCTGTCGGTAACAGTGTTCGTGAAAACAGGCTTTCAGAAAGAGTCCTCTATGTTTCCAGCGAAAAATTCGCCATCGATTTTGTCAATGCCATCCAGAACGGCAAAATCCAGGAATTTTCATCTTTTTACCGCTCGATTGATGTGCTTATCATCGACGATATCCAGTTCTTTTCAGGCAAGGAAAAAACACAGGAGGAGATTTTTCACATTTTTAACACCCTCCATCAATCCAACAAGCAGATTATCCTTTCGGCAGACAGGCCAATAAAAGATATCAAAGGGATTGAAGATCGCCTGATTTCACGCTTTAACTGGGGACTCTCGGCAGATATCCAGCCCCCTGACTATGAAACCCGGAAAGCCATTATCCTCAGTAAGCTCCATCAGAGCGGAGTGAATCTGGATGAAGCCGTTATTGAATTCATCGCAACCAATGTGACAGAAAATGTCAGGGAGCTTGAAGGGTGTATTGTCAAACTGCTGGCAGCACAGTCGCTTGACAACAGGGAAATTGATCTCCAGTTTACAAAATCGACCCTGAAAGACATCATTCGCCATACAACCAAACGTCTGACACTCGATACGATAGAAAAGGCTATCTGTTCATACTTTTCCATTACGCCTAATGATCTGAAAGGAAAATCAAAAAAGAAGGAGATCGCTGTCGGGCGTCAGATTGCTATGTATCTTTCAAAACATATGACCGACTCTTCACTAAAGACCATCGGACTTCATTTCGGTGGAAGAGACCATTCCACAGTCATTCACGCCGTCAATACCATTACCAAAAGAGTTGACTCGGTAACGGATGAACGAAAAAAAATAGAAGAGATCAAGAAAAGAATAGAGATTCTCTCCATGTAAATCTCCGTGTTGATAAGGTGTTGGCGAAATGTGTTTTCAGTCTTGATAACCCGCAAGTTACCAACATAGAGTACGGGGGTTCGGGGGCTTCAACAAAGCATAAACATTCTTCAGGGAGATCAAAGCACAGGATACCAACATTATCAACTGGATCGCATAACCGTTTAACTGTTTTATTTTAAAGTGATTAGAAAAACATTTCAACTTGTTATCCAGATATCCACACCGTCAACAACAACAACAATTTTTATAAAAATCAAATAGTTAAAGTTGGAGCAGATGAAATTAACCTCCTCAATCCGTCAATTACAGGATGCGATCAGCAAAGTGGCTCAAGCCATACCTGCCAAAACCATTGATGCTCGTTTTGAAACCGTCCATTTATCCATTGAACCCGACAGCCTAACTTTTTTCGCTACTGATGGTGAACTTTCAATCACTGCAAAAAGTGAAGTTGAGACTGCTGATACCGGAAATATTGGTATTAAGGCAAAGACTTTGCAGGATTTTCTTAGAAGCATGTATGATACGGCCGTGACCTTTGCTATTGAGCGTCAGGAGATAAGTGATCATGGAACTGTTCATATCACGACAGATAAAGGGAAGTATAAAATACCCTGTCAATTTGAGAGCAAGACCGAAAAACATGAAAAAAGCTACGATATTTCTCTGGAGATAGAGACCTCTGAACTGCTCGACCTTATTCAGAAAACAATTTTCGCCTGCAGTGTTGATGGTATGAGGCCTGCCATGATGGGTGTGCTGTTTGAATTGGAAGGCAGTATTATGACTGCAGTATCAACCGATGGGCATCGACTTGTACGTTGCAGAAAAAGTTTATCATCTGATTTTGCGGAAAAACAGAAAATCGTCATTCCTGCCAGAGTCCTTTCAATCTTGCAGAAGCTTGCCCAAAATGAATCAATTACTATGAAAATTGATTCAAATAGGCGATTTGTTCGCTTCATTATTGGCAATATTGTGCTGGATGCTTCTTTGATTATCGAGCCTTATCCAAATTATGACGCCGTTATTCCTGTTGAACATGATAAACATCTCATTATTGGGCGTTCGATGATCTATGATTCTGTTCGTCGTGTCGGTCGTTTTTCAAGTATTGGTGATGTAAAGATGGTGATTGAAGGAGAGTTGCTGAAAGTTATGGCTGAAAATACCAATGAAGGGGAAGCTGCACAGGAAGAGTTACCCTGTATTTATTCTGGAGAAGATATCACGATAGGTTTTAATTCAAAATTTATCGAGGCAGCCCTTGCGCATCTTGATGATAATGATATCCGTATAGAACTGAAAAGCCCAACCACAGCTGTTATTTTTAAGCCGCATAAGCAGGAAGAAGATGACAAACTGATTGTTCTTGTCATGCCTGTCAGAATTAATAATTGACCGGTTCCAAAAATCATTGAGACTGCGGTGTATACAATATGAGAATTTTAGAAATCATCGGTTATTAACCTTTGAACCAGGTGATGGTATTACTCTCATACATGGCCCGAATGGTTCAGGAAAAACATCTATTCTTGAGGGTGTCCATTACTGTGCGCTGACAAGAGGTTTTGTCAGCGCCACGGATAGTGAGTATCTCCGCTTTTCCGCCGACTATTTTTCACTCGACGGTAGCTTTTTCAGTGATAGTTTTGGTGAGAAAGCAAGTCCAACAACGGTGAGAATCATCTATAAAAAAGAGAGGGAAAAGCAGCTTATCGTCAATAATAGCGAGGTAAAACCTTTTTCACGGCATATTGGCCGGATTCCCTGTATAACGTTTTCTCCATCTGAAATTGTTATCGTCAATGGAGCACCTGCTGAACGAAGGCGTTTTATTGACAATGCCATCAGTCAGACAGACAGAAGATACCTTGACGACCTGTTGGCATATAGAAGGGTTTTGCATCAAAGAAACGCTTTGCTTGCACAGTTATATGCCAAAATGCCGGTTCATTCCGATATGCTTTCGTTATGGACTGAAAATATTTCAAGACTTGCAGCATCAATTGTTTATGCTCGAATGGAGTTTATTTCCAATTTTTCCGGTCAATTCTGCGAACTCTATTGGCAATTATCCGTTGCTGAAAAACCCTCAATCACGTACCGCTCCACTCTTGGAAAAATTTCTATAAACACTTCTCTTGAAATGCTTTACCAGCTTTTTCTAGCCAGGTACGAAGAGACTGAGAAGCAGGAAATATTCAGGGCACAGACCATGACCGGTCCGCACCGTGATGATTTGCTTTTTATGCTGAATGAGAAGGAGATAAAGAAATATGCATCACAAGGCCAATTGCGAACCTTTCTTATTGCTCTCAAACTTGCTCAGCACCGTTTTTATTCTACAACGCTTGGAGAAAAACCTCTCTGTCTGCTTGATGATATTTTCAGTGAGTTGGATGCATTACGGACAGCGGATATTTTCAGTATACTTGCAACATGCGGCCAAACCCTGATTACCTCTGCTGAAAAACGGGGCCCGAGTACCGTTACGGCTATCTCTATGGAATCACTGAATAATATCAAGCCGGAATAAGCGTGGCACGAACCAAAAATCCCAAAAAAATATCTGACGTGGTTGGTGATATGTGTCAGATATTAGGGATGACAGAAGCCTATAATCAGTACAAGACACTCCAGATATGGAATAGTGTTGTCGGTGAGGCTATTGCATCAGCTACATCCATTGAACGCTTCTCTAATGGAGAGTTGTTTATACGAGTGAAAAATCCAGCATGGAGAATGGAGCTTAATTTCCGAAAGCAGGATATTCTTCAAAAGCTTAATGCTGCTTTATCAAGTCAAATGGTTAAGGAGATTATTTTTAAATAAACAGGAGCGTCGTTCAGAACGACGCTCCTGTCATCACTTAACAATCCTCAAAGATCGCAACTGAGCTGGTAGATTTCAATCATTTTTTCTGCATAAGCTTTACCAAAAGCTATACATTTTTCAAATTCCGGCTCGTGTGGCTTGAATTTAACCATGACGTTCTGATCAAATACCTTTAGTTTAAGCAGGGTAAAATTACTCTCGATCATACGTACAGCTTCTCCACTCCAACCGTAAGAGCCAAATGCGGCTGCAAGTTTTCCTTTGTCACGTATTGGATTGACTGTCGCAAATATCTGGTAAATCTGCGGCAATATATTCTGGTTTATGGTGGGTGAACCTACGATGATACCAGAACAATGAGCAATTTTTTCTTCAAGTTTTGAGGCATGGACCGATTCAATATCACAGATATCTATCTTGAAGTCACATGACTGGCGAAGTCCTTCAGCAATCTTTTCAGCCATCAATGCTGTATTTTCGTAGGCAGACACATAGGCTATCAGGATATTCTTTTCCTGGGGAAGGGCTATAGCCGTTGTCGAATATTTCTGAGAAAGATCAACATATTTTTTCCAGTAGGACCTCAGAATCGGTCCATGACCAGGGCAGATAACCTTGATATCAAGTGGCTTTATTTTTTCAATCGCCTGTAGCATGTACTTGCTGAATGGCTTCAGAATAGTATCGAAGTAGTAGGTAAACGAGTCGTCAAAATCACCGACAACATCATCATACATGCCTTCATTGCAGAAATGAGATCCGAAGGAGTCACAGGTAAAGAGGATGCGATCTTCTTCAAGCCAGGTGTAGATGGTGTCAGGCCAATGAAGGTTTGGCGCATTAATGAAATGAAGGGTTTTATTGCCAAGACTGAGTGTGTCACCAGTTTTGACAACAAGTGATTTGAAGTCATGACCAGTCTGGTCACGAAGGAACTTGATGGCATTGCCACTGCCCACAACGGTCGCATTCGGTGCTATGGCAAGCAGGTTCCGGACATTGCCTGAGTGATCGGGTTCGGTATGGTCAACAATAATGTACTCAATCTCTGATGGATCAGTAACTTGTTTTATCTTTGAAAGATAGGAGGGCCAGAATTTTTCTTTTGTTGTCTCGATTATTGCCTTTTTTTCAGCATTGATGAAATAGGAGTTATAGGTTGTTCCATATTTCGTTTCCATGACAATATCGAAGGTGATGAGACCTGGATCAAGAACTCCTATCCAGCTTACGTCATCCGTAATTGTCAGTACTTTATTGTCTGTCATGTGCATGTTTAGCGAATTGATTAAAAATAAGCGAATTATCGTTTTAATTAAACCTGTAAACGCCATAGAGAGTTCCGTGGCATGGCCATTAATCAGAATTTACCGATTCCTGCTGGTTGTCAAATGATAATCAAGGAAGTTCATCACTGAGGTGGTTTGTTTCCGTATGTCGGATCTCCCGTTGAAGATCGATGCCTTCGGCAGAAAAAGAGAAGAGGGTATCGTCCGAAAAAATCATACTGTAATCCTGTGGTTTAAAAAACGGGAGAAATTTCTGGCAATGTTCATCAAGGCGCTTAAGATAAAAATGAGTATTATCATCCGGTTTCTCTTTTTTCCATTCAGAGGCAAGTTTTCCTTTCTCGTATGAAGCTGATCCCGCACCGGTTCCTGATATATAATAAGTTATTCTATCCCCTTTTGTTACCTCCATACCTGCCCTAAGGGCAATTTCATAGGTTATTGATTTCGATCGTTTTCCTGATTTTACATCGTCAAGATATTGTTCCAATGAATTTTTCAGGGTTTCTGTTCTTGAAAATTCAGCAATATCGAGTTCATGGTTCAGGATTTTATTCCTGTATTCGGTAAACAGATTGTGCAGGCCATTGATGTCCTCAGTCAAGAGTGTCTCAAAACCCCTCCGAACAAAGTCTCTGCCAAATTTTTCTCCGCTTCTGCTGGTTAGTGAAGAGCCTTTCAGGATCATGACATGATCATATCCAAGAAGGGCATAGTTTTTCTTCATGTAGGAGATCATTTTTCTGAATCTGCCGTCAAAACCGATATTGATGCCCTGCGGCATAAGCGAAGAAACTTCCCTGACCAGTTCCCGTTCAGCTTGTTCAGTGGTTACATCCGACGGCGGAATAAAAAGAATCCCATCGGTGTCAACCTCAATGACTTTGCATCCTCTGGACTCAAAGTCCGTGATCATTTTTTTTGCAAGGTTCTGTCCTGTTGAGGTTACCTTGTCGGCTTCAATAAAATCATTAAAAATGCCTCCACCGAATCCAAGGTAGCCGTACATGGCATTGATAAGGATTTTAAATGAGCTTTGCATGGCATCAAAATTGGCCGAGAGAGAGCTGTTGCCGAGCTTCTTTTCTTCGTGCGACCGTTTTTTTGCCTTGAATCGTAGTTCCTTCAGATCGTTGAGTACTCCGGGAAAAACTCTCAACTCGTCGCTTTTCGGGCAGATATTATACGACAGCATGATAGAAGGATAGAGCGATTCAACATCGGCATAGACAATAGGGCCAAGAATTCCTTTGAGAAACACTTCGGTATATCCACCCGAGTGTTGCTGGCCAGTTGATGGTTTTGGGATTGATTGTTTCAGCCGGAGATACTCTCTGACCAGAAGCACTTCAATTTTAGCCGCCTGGCCTATACGTGAGGTCATGGCGTACGTATAGGGAAGCATTTGAGCCAGATAGAAGTTGCTCCCGGAAAGAAGTGATGAAAGCGCCCTTGTTTCGCGAACGTCATCAAGTGCATAAGCAAGCAACTTCTCGTAGTTATTTTTCCAAAGAGAGGCAATATCCTTGTAATCAACGTAGGTTCGCTCAGGGGAAGCGAAACCAAAATGTTTTGCAACGGCCTTCAGTCCATAACTCTGCATTGAACGTTTCGATACATCATAACTCTGTACCAGAAAAAGGGTGTCAATGACATGCCTTCCCGGGATATCAAAAAACGGATAATCAATACTTCTTTCTGCAAAACGTATTGATGCTGGATATGTTTTCGGTAACAGCCCATTTCGTCCGATCGCAAATGGAATGCCGAGTCGTTCGCATCTTCGTTGCAAATAGGTAAGATCGAAGCTGAAAATATTATGACCTTCGATCACGTCAGGATCCATTTGTACAATCAGGGTGATCAGCTCTTCAAGCAGATCCTTTTCGGTTCTGTTTTTTGAGTGAAGAACTCTTTCCCAGCCTTTGCTATCGCTCAAAGAGACGATAATTACCTCATCATCGCCTATGCCGGCACCGCCGGTTCTTTTTTTAGAGGGGTCGTAATGCGTCTCAATATCAAGCTGCATTCGGTATAGGTCATCAAAAATCATTCCCTTGAAAAGAGTTTTTCCGCTTTGAGTAAGGTATTGTGTGACCGCATCCCCTTTATTATAAACAAGTGAGTTGCTATCGTATGAAATGCTTATGCCTGTATTGTCTGTTGATTCACCATATCGCTTCCGGTTGATGCATTCGATTGCGCTTCTGTGATTTTTCCAGTTTCTGAATATGGCTAGATTCTGATAATAATTTGATCCTCCCAGCTTTACCAGCCAGAATTTTTCCATCTCTTCCGGCACAAACCCATCGAGCAATGAACCGTCTGAAAGGAAAAAAAAAGGAAAAAAAAGCTCATCATGATGACTAACCACACCACCCTGTCGATTAAAGAGGCGGATATGGGTATCTGAAAGCTGGTAGGCACCAACAATCCACTCTTCCTTGTCTTTTCCGAATAATAGATCGTTGGTGATGATATCACTGATTATGCTGTGCATGGTTGCATTTTTAATTAAGAACAAGGGGAAACGGAATATTTATGTTTCACGTGAAACAAACAATGCGCTCAGCGGCCGAGACGTACCATGAGTACAGAGATATCCGATGGGGATACTCCAAGAATTCTTGATGCCTGGCCGATGGTATCCGGTTGATGTTTTTTCAGTTTTTCCCTTCCTTCGTTTGACAAGCCTGAAACATTGTCATAGTTGAACGAAGCTGGTATTTGATGCAGGTCAAGTCGCAGGATTTTATCGGCCATCAACAGATCGCGTTTAAGATACCCCTCATATTTAAGATCAATCTCAACCTGTTCGTAGACTAAGCGGTCTTCGGTTATCTCTAGTACCAAAGCTTTAAACGATGGCGACGAATTAAGAAGCATCTGCAAGTGAATTCCCGGGCGCTTTAACAGGCTCATGGCGCTTTGAGAACTGCTTACCGCCGGATAATCCAGGATGGAAAGTAATTGGTTTACTTCTGATGGCGGAAGTTTTGTCTTCAGGCAAAGTTGATTGAGCGCCTCAATAAGCTCTTGTTTCTGGATGCATGCAGAAAATGTTTTCGCATCAACAAGTCCTGCGGTAAAGCCGAATTGCTGAAGGCGTATATCGGCATTGTCATGGCGAAGCATAAGCCTGTGTTCAGCCGAGGAGGTAAAAATTCTGTATGGTTCATTCGTCTCTTTAGTGATAAGATCATCAATGAGAACCCCTATATATGCGTCAGAACGCTTCAAATGAAGCGGCGGTTTGTTCTGAAGGTTCAGCGTTGCGTTGATGCCTGCAATCAACCCTTGTGCGGCAGCCTCTTCATAACCGGAAGTTCCGTTTATCTGGCCAGCAAAGAAGAGATTTTTTACAAGTTTTGTTTCAAGACTCCTGTTGATTTGGTGCGGAAAAAAGTAGTCGTATTCAATAGCATAACCCGGACGTATCATTTTTGCGTTTTCGAGTCCCGGGACAGATTGAAGTGCTTCAATCTGAATCTCTTCGGGCAGCGATGTTGAAAAGCCGTTGACATACATTTCATTTGTATTGAATCCTTCTGGCTCCAGAAATATATGGTGACTTTCCTTGTCAGGGAACCGACAGATTTTGTCTTCAATAGATGGGCAGTATCTTGGTCCGACGCCTTGAACTTTTCCGGTAAACAAGGGGGATCGGTCAAATCCCTTTTTCAGAATCTCATGCGTTACCGCAGTTGTCTTGGTCACAAAGCAGCTTATCTGTCGGCGGTTCGTGGAGGTCGTATTTTTGAATGAAAAAGCAACATTGCGCTCATCGCCTGTTTGTTCCTCTACCAGGGAGTAGTCGACACTGCGAGCATCAATGCGCGGCGGAGTTCCTGTTTTCAGTCTCCCCGATGTAAAGCCATGATTGACAAGATTTTCTGTAAGCCCATAGACCGGCGGTTCGGCAATGGTTCGTCCTCCGGCATAATGGTTCATGCCGACATGGATCAGGCCGTTCAAAAAAGTTCCGCAGGCAAGAATGGCAGCGCGTCCCCTGATAATGCGACCTGACGACATTACTGCACCCGCAAAGGCACCTGCAGAGCAATCTACACCTATAACCGTATCCTGAATAAGGTCAATATTTGGCTCCCTCTCAATAATGTTGCGCATATAGATCGAGTACAAGGTTCGGTCAGCCTGTGCTCTCGGTGAGTGCATGGCAGGGCCTTTGCTCCTGTTGAGCATCCTGAACTGTATTCCGGTGTCATCTATTGCTTTGGCCATCTCCCCCCCCAAAGCATCTATCTCTCTGGTAATCTGCCCTTTTGCCACTCCGCCGATTGCGGGGTTGCACGACATTCGGGCAATTGCGGTAAGATCTGAAGAGATGAGCAGGCAGGACGCACCCATCCTTGCTGCGGCAAGTGCGGCCTCACACCCCGCATGACCAGCACCGACGACTATAATATCATACATGAATTGCACATTGTTTCACGTGAAACATTTTCTGATGGTTAACTGTTTTTCTGGTAAAAGATACACATAATAGTGTTTTGTTGCCGTATTTGATTTTAAGAGTATTCATTGAGTGTTTTTTTTGTCATTGTCTTTGATCTGCAAAATGCGAAAAATCTTCAGGCGATAGCGAGTTAAGTTGTATCTGATAAATAAGTTATAGCTTTCTTGATCTCGGGACGGAGAGGCTAAATGGTGCGGGCGGCAGAATTCATTGTATAGTGAAAGAAAATTTCAAATACAGCGGTGATAAGTTGGTACTCTATCATAAATACATAATAGCAGGATACGTTTTTTCATGAAGCCACCTCATTGTAAATTGGCATCTTATGGCTGATTGTAGATTGTTAGTTAATCAATACCCCATTTTATATATTGGCTGAATTATTTCTTTCGAGTGTAACGCGGATGCCATCAATGAAAAATAAACGTTTTAACCTTTTTCTTATTGCGATTGTCACTCTTGTGGCATGCTGGTCATTATGGCCAACCTGGCGCGACTATTCTCTTTCGAAGCAGCTCGAGAGTTTTGCTTCACCACAGGATAGTCTGAAATATGCGCTCACTCATCGCGAAGAGATCGAGAATGCCCGTAAAAAAAGTCTGAAACTCGGTCTTGATTTGAAGGGCGGGATGCATCTGGTAATGGAAGTTGACCAGATTGATCTGTTTGAGCAGAAAGCCTGGAATAAGGACGGGAAGTTTTCCGCCATCATGCAGAGTGTCAGGCTAAAAGCTTCACAAAGTGATGCAAGAGTTATCGATATTCTTTCCGCCGAGTTCAAGGGTGAGAATATTCCCTTGAGCCGTTATTTTTACGATATCCGCAATTCTGACCAGGAGATTGTGGTAAAGCTGGAAAAAGAGTCTGAAGACGCCTTGAATCGTGCCAAGGAGATTATCCGTAACCGCATTGACCAGTATGGTGTGGCCGAACCTGTCATTACCACACAGGGCAGCAGGAAGATCATTATTGAGCTTCCCGGTGTTTCGGATGAAAACAGGGTGAGAAATTTACTGAAAGGGACGGCCAAACTTGAGTTCAGGCTTCTTCGTGAGCCGGAAGAAATGGTGAGGACGCTTGACAGGATCAATTCATATCTTGTTCAAAACAATCAAAACAGTGCAGCAGTCCAGGGCTCTCCTGCTGCGGAGACCTCAGCCGCCGCTACTGCGCCTCTCCCGAATGGAGCTAAACCAGTGGCGCCGGTCGGCATGCAGCCATCCGCAAAACCGCTTTATGACGTCATAGGTGTTTTTCAGAACGGTACAGCCTATACTGCCGAGGCATCGAAGGATTATGTTGTTACCTTGTTGCGTCGCAGCGACATACAGGCGCTACTCCCGCAGGACAGTGAACTGCTGCTCGCCGCAAAGCCTGATATCGGCAAAAACGGTGAAAAGCTCTATTCAATCTACCTTGTCAGAAAAGCTCCCGAGTTGACGGGAGGTGTCATTACTGAAGCAAAAGCCACCTTTGGTTCACAGGGGGTACAGCCTGAGGTACTGATGTCGATGAACTCTGAAGGAACTTCAAAGTGGGCCCGTATTACCGGTGCCAACATTGGCAAGCGGATTGCGATTGTGCTTGATGGTGCTGTATACAGTGCTCCGGTTGTTCAGTCAAAAATTCCAAGCGGAAGTTCTGTGATCAACGGGATTGGGAGTCTTGAGGAGGCTAAAGATCTTGAAATCGTTCTCAAAGCTGGCGCACTTCCCGCTCCGGTACGTATTATTGAAGAACGGACCGTTGGACCATCACTCGGTGCCGATTACATTCGTGCAGGGATGCTCTCTCTTTCATGGTCTTTTTGTGCGGTTTCGGTTTTTATGCTTGTCTACTTTAAAAAAGCCGGTATCGCGGCCGATATTGCCCTTGTGCTCAATATCCTTATTGTCCTGTCAGTACTTGCAGGGTTCAATGCCTCTCTGTCATTGCCAGGTATTGCCGGTATTGTGCTGACCATTGGCATGGCCGTTGATGCCAATGTTTTGATCTATGAAAGGATACGAGAAGAACTTGCGGAAGGAAAATCTGTTATCACGGCTGTGACGCAGGGATACGACCGTGCTTTTTCGTCGATTCTTGATTCACATGTGACAACCCTTTCGGCGGCTTTTCTTCTTTATACTTATGGCATCGGGCCGATCCAGGGTTTTGCCGTAACGTTGATGATTGGTACTTCGGCAAGCTTGTTTACGGCGATTGTGGTGACCAGAGAGATCTTCCATCTGTTGCTTACCAAAAATCTTATGTCAGATAAAAGTTTCGGTTAATATTTCAAGACGTTTCAACCCATGAGGATCTTTCAGAAGACCAACTTTAACTTCATCCGGTATCGTAAAATTGCGTACGGTTTTTCTATTATTTTGCTTGTTGCCGGTATGGTTTCGCTCGTAGTCAAAGGGCTGAACTACGGGATTGATTTCAGGGGAGGTTCCGAAGTGGTCATACGGTTCGAGAAAAATGCCGATGTCGGCCAGATCCGTTCGGTGCTTGATGCTGCAGGGGTTTCAGGAACCCTGAAGCAGTACGGTATGGATCGTTCGTTTCTGTTGAGCACCGTCTTCCAGGGAGATACGGGGCAATTGAAAGCACTGGTATCCAACGCCCTTAACGACCGGATCAAGGGGAACCGTCATGAAATTGTCCGTATTGACGCTGTCGGTCCCAGCATTGCTTCGGATTTGAAATGGTCAGCGGTTAAGGCTCTCCTCGCATCACTTTTCGCGATTCTGCTTTATGTAGGGTTCCGCTTCGAAATAAAATTCGCAACGGCCGGGGTGGTCGCTATTTTTCATGATATCCTGACTGTTTTGGGACTTTTCAGTATACTCGGAGGCCTGTTTACCTTCATGCCGCTGGAGATGGATCAGAGTATCATTGCCGCTTTTCTCACGATTGCCGGCTATTCCATTACCGACACGGTGGTGGTCTATGATCGTATCAGAGAGAGGATACGTGGCCAAAAGCCTTCGGAGTATGAACGGATTTTCAATGAAAGCATGAACCAGACTCTCAGCCGAACGATCATTACTTCAGGAACGGTGCTGCTCTCTGTCTTTGTGCTCTTTATCTTTGCCGGACCAGCCATCAGGGGCTTTGCTTTTGCTGTCTTTACCGGGATCCTGATCGGCACCTACTCATCGATTTTTGTTGCGGCACCGCTTGTCTATGACTGGCTCCGATTGACGAACAGTTCGGTCCGTCTGAGGGGAAGCAAGGTGTCCTGAGAGTAAGCTGGCACGATCATTCACGCTATCCCGTTGTTTTTTAAGCACCGGGAGTTTAAACAATTTTCACTTGTAAGGAACCTCGGGCATGAAAAAAGTATTGAGGAATGTTGCATTGATGCTTCTTGTCGGAAACTCCTCTCTGCCAGTATCGGCATTTGCTGATGTCGCAGATCGGATAGTTGCCGTTGTTGGAAATGAGGTCATCTTCAAATCGGAAATCGATTCAAGGGAGCTCATGACTCGCATGCAGTACCCCCAGTTTAAGCAGGAAAAAGGGTTATCCCGTTCGATACTTGATGGGGTGATTGATCAGAAAATCCTGCTTGCAAAAGCGAAAATTGACAGTGTCAGTATCGATGAAAATGCTGTTGTCTCCATGGCAAACGACCGGTTCAAGGACCTGAATGCAAAGTTTGCGTCAAAAGCTGAGATGGAGAGTCGTCTTGGCAAGTCTTCAGCCGGTATCCTCGAGGCAATTCGCCAGGAGTTGCGCAATCAGCAGCTGGTTGATACGCTTCGCAGGAAAAAGAGTGCAGGGGTAACGGTGAGTTATGATGAAGTGATGGCCTTCTATGCAGCCAACAAGGAGCAGTTCCCCCTGGTTCCTGAAGAGGTTTCGGTATCGCAGATTCTCAAGTACCCCCCGGTCTCAGAGGAAAACAGGGCGCAGGCTCTGGCAACGATAGAGCGGATTCGTGCAGAGCTCAAGGCTGGAGCCGATTTTTCCACTATGGCTAAGCAGTACTCCCAGGATCCAGGATCTGCCAAGGCAGGCGGTGATCTTGGTTTTGTTCCAAAAGGTCAGCTTATACCGAGCTTTGAGAATGTAGCCTACGCGCTTGGAGAAGGGAAAATATCAGATATTGTTGAGACCCGCTATGGATATCATCTCATTCAGTTGCTCAGCAAAGAGCCGAATTCGATTCACGTCCGACATATCCTTATTGTGTTCGACCGCAAGGCCGGAGATTTCTCTGGAGCGGTTCGGCAACTTGATGCCTTGCGGGCTGATGTGCTGAGTGGTAAGGATACCTTTGCGCACTTGGCAAAAAAGTATTCAGAGGATCCAGCTTCTGCCACAATTGGTGGACAAATCCTTCTGGGCACATCATCCAAGCCGACTTTTTCTCCAAAGTCCTTGCGTCCCCAGTTGCAACAGATCATCGCTACCTTGAAGAGTGTTGGTGACATCAGTGAGCCTCAGAAAATCGAGCCGCAACAGGGAGAGCCCTTCTATGCGATATTCCGGCTGAACGAACGGATTGCTGAGCACAAGCTCAATCCTGAAAAAGATTATGCATTCCTTGAGGAGCAGGCACTCGCGAATAAAAATCAGCAGATTTTCAATCAATGGGTGCAGCAGCTCCGCAAGGAGGTTTATGTCCGGACCTCAGACATCTAAGCGGCGGACGTAACGTGCATTTTTTTCGATAAATTCTCTGCGTGGCTCAACCTTGTCGCCCATAAGCGTGGAAAATACCTGGTCAGCTTCCATGGCATTTTCCACGTTGACCAAGAGGAGGGAGCGGTGAGCCGGATCCATTGTTGTGCTCCAGAGCTGTTCGGGGTTCATTTCTCCAAGA
>CAJAOR010000211.1 GCA_903942355.1 uncultured Chlorobiaceae bacterium
GCATTTCCCCGGGAACGCCGAGCTCCAGCTCGGCATTACGCCGCATTACCCAAAACCCTGTAAACCATTCCCCAGCCAAGCTTTGCTTCATTGCCGACATACCAATCCCAATACTCTTGCATCCAAAGGCATTTCCCCGGGAACGCCGAGCTCCAGCTCGGCATTACGCCGCATTACCCACCGCCCTGTTTCACCACAACGTGTTAGATTTGTAGAAAAGCACATAGTCAACACGCTTGTGCAGCACACTGGACAACAGCTTTGTCGGACAGCTCTGGCGGAGTGTCAAACATGAGGATATTTACCTTAAATTCTGCGCTACCGCAGCAGAATTTAAGTGCGGATTAAAGGGATATTTCATTACTATTCACTCAACCTCTTTTCGTCTATCGGTTGGGGTTCACTTTAGTCCGATGTCCATTATGAAAGATTTGCCCGATAACAAGGTGAGACGTATGTTGCTTTTGATGGTTTGTTTGTTTTTTATGTTATTTGCCCAAGCGCCAGGTACCACTCTTTTTGCCTCTCCAGCCTCTCAACTAAAAAAAGTTTCACTCATTCCACTCTGGAGTCCGCAATCCCAGTTCGCAGGTTACTACGTAGCACTCGACAAGGGGATTTATAGCCGGCATGGAATTGATTTAACCATCATAAAGGGTGGACCCGGTCACTCTCCTGCCGGCTCTTTGCGAAATGGAGAGGCTGATTTTGCCATCCTCTGGCTTACGACAGCCCTTCAGCACAGGAGTGCTGGAATGCCGATCGTCAATGTCTCTCAGATTATTCAGCGATCATCCATGATGCTGATTTCGAGGAAGATCGCAGGAATCAGACGGCTTGAAGATATGAATGGCAAGAGGGTTGGGTTGTGGAGTGGGGATCTTTCCATTCCTTATCGTACGTTATTTGCCAATAGGGGGATACATGTTCAGGAGATTCCCCAGTCAGGCACGGTAAATCTTTTTTTGCGGGGAGGCGTTGATGTGACATCGGCTATGTGGTATAACGAGTACCATGTTATTCTTAATTCAGGAGTTGATTCAGATGAACTGAATACGGTATTTCTGCAGGATGAGGGGATTGCTTTTCCTGAGGACGGTCTTTACACGCTTGAAAAAACTGTTAAAAAAGATCCTGCACTGGTTGATGCTTTTGTCACTGCTTCCAGGGAAGGATGGCAATACGCCTTTGCCCATCCCGACGAGGCTCTCGACATTGTTATCAAGTACATGCGCCAGGCTCAGCTGCCGGCCAACAGGATTCACCAGAAGTGGATGCTTGATCGTATGCGTGACTTGATTCTCATCCAAAAGAATCAGGCCGCAGAGGGAGCTCTTGACAAACACGATTATGAAGCTGTTGCCAAAGCCATGCAGCATGAAAAGCTGATTCAGCACTATCCTGACTTTACGACATTTACCTGGAGGTATCATGCCGGGGAGTAAAAGTATTGCCACAAGATTAATTCTTGTCATAACACTTTGCAGCGCGTTTATTTTCACCGTTACACTGGGATATAACTACTACCAGTCCCGTTTTTTGCTTGAAAAGGAGCTTGAAAATAATGCCCATAATCTCGCCATGTCTTTGGTGAACAGAGTTGAGCGTGAGCTTGTTTCGGTTTCCAGAGTTGCTGATGGAGTTGCCCGATCTCTTGAGACAGGCCATTATAGTGAGGAGGAACTGAAATCCCTTCTCCAGAGTACTGTTGCAGGTAATCCGAGCATTTATGGTGCCGGAGTAGCTTACGAGCCTTACGCATTCCGGCCGGCGAATCGCCTTTTTGCCCCCTACTACTTCCACAATCAGGGAAAGATTCAGCTCATTCATCTTGAAGATACCTATACCGCTCTTCCGTATGTATACTGGGACTGGTACCAGATTCCCCGTGAGTTAAACCGGGCAGAGTGGAGTGAACCCTATTTTGATGAGGGTGGCGGCAATATAGCGATGTCGACCTTTTCGGTTCCTTTTTATGAACAGAGAGGTGGCACAAGGCATATGAAAGGGATCGTATCGGCCGATGTTCATCTGGACTCGCTGACAGCGCTTATCTCCTCGGTCAAAATACTGAAGACCGGTTATGCAGCACTCCTCTCCCGAAATGGTATGATATTGGCTCATCCGTTGAAAAATGCGATCATGAATGAGACGTTCTTCAGCATTGCTGAGTCGCGTCGTGACCCCTCCCTAAGGGAAATTGGCAAAAAGATGGTCAAGGGTGAATCCGGCTTTATTCTCTATAAAAGTCTTGTCGGGGTCCGAAGCTGGATGTATTACGCTCCGATCCCTTCCTCAGGGTGGACTCTTGCCGTTGTTTTCCCGGAAGCCGAGTTGCTCGAAAACGTCCGCAAACTGAGCATGACCATGGCTGCAATGGGGTTTGGTGGCATTGCTCTGCTCCTTATAGCGGTTATTTATATTGCCCGTTCCATTACAGGACCTCTTCGATCACTTGCTGCCATAACCGGGGTGATTGCTTCGGGAAATTTTGATGTTGAACTGCCTTCAACCCGATCGAGCGATGAGGTAGGGGTGCTTACCAACTCTTTCCGGTTAATGATTACATCGCTGAAAGAGTATATCATGAACCTGACAGAGACTACTGCCGCCAAGGAGCGCATCCAGAGCGAACTCAAGGTTGCGACTGATATTCAGGCCAGCCTTTTGCCTCGACTTTTTCCGGCGTTTCCCCTTCGGCCGGAGTTTGATATCTATGCGTCGATGGATCCCGCCAAAGAGGTAGGCGGAGATTTTTACGACTTCTTTTTTATTGACAAACACAATCTCTGTTTTCTTATTGCCGATGTTGCCGATAAAGGTGTGCCGGCTGCGCTTTACATGATGGTGGCAAAAACCCTGCTGAAGTCAGAAGGTCAGCGCCTTGGCGAACCGGAGCTTATTCTCTCTTATGTCAACAACATTCTTGCGGAAGACAACGACAGCTGCATGTTTGCCACGGTCTTCTGCGGCATTCTTGACACAAGGAACGGGGAGGTACGGTTTGCAAATGCCGGGCACAATCCTCCACTTATCATTGCGTCGAATAAAATAAATTACCTTGCATTAAAGCCTGGCTTTGTGCTTGGCCCAATCCCCGATTCAGTCTATACAGCCGAAAAGCTTGTGCTCATGCCCGGAGATACACTTTTTCTGTATACCGATGGTGTGACCGAGGCGAAAAATCCTGAAGAGCAGCTTTACGGAGAGGATAGACTGTTGCGTGCACTGCAGGATGCGCCAAAAAGTGATCTTGCTGATTTGATTCATGCTATTCGCTCTGAAGTTAGCCGGCATGCAAACGGAGCGCCACAATCTGATGATATTACAATGCTTTCCATAACCTATCGTGGTGCTGCTTCGGCAGTGGTTCAATGAAAAAACCTTCTTTTATGAGGTTAAATCTGCATCAAAAAAAGCTCTCTGTGCTCTCATGTTTATTCCTGGCGGCTATGCTTGCCGGCTGCACAAAGCATGAGCATGTTATAACAAGTTTTGCAGACGCAAAACATGCAAAAATCGGTATAATGATCGGGACTACTGGCGAAGCTCTTGCCATTCAGCGGTTTCCTGATGCCCAGGTACAAAGCTATGACGATATTATGGATGCTATGGCCGCTATGAAGTCAGGGCAACTGGATGCTGTTATTACCACTTCAGTTACAGCTCTTCAGGTTATAAAAAAGAATCCGGAATTCAGGCTCTTGAAAGAACAGCTCAATAGCGAGAGTAATTCCATTGCAGTGAAAAAAGGTGATGATAAGCTGCTGGCTGCAGTGGATAACATTATCAGTGAACTGAGAGCCGACGGCACCCTTGCTGACATGAACAAGCGCTGGTTCAAAGAGGGGCTCTCCGATTATGAAGAAAAAAAGATTGAACCGCCTCTTGAGGGTAAGGTCTTGAAAATAGGTGTCACCGCCACACGTGAGCCAATTAATTTCGTCGATAAAAACGGCAGAGTGACAGGTTTTGATGCCGAATTGGCCCGCATCATCGGTGTCCGGCTCCATCGGCCCGTTGCATTTCTCAATATGAAATTCATGGCGCTGATCTCCGCGCTGCAATCAGGCAAAGTAGACCTGATAATCACAGGGATGAGCTCAACACCGGAACGAAAAAAATCGGTTAATTTTACTCAACCGTACTTTTTCTATGGTCAGGTGATGATCGTTCGTGCTCCCCAAAAAAGAGTCAATGGCCGTAACGGCTTCAATGCAACAAAAAATGAACAGGCTCCAATTTCATCTGTTGACGACCTGAAAGAGAAACGGATCGGCGTGCTGCTTGGTTCGGTTCATGATGCTTATGCCACGAAAACATATCCAAACGCTACAATCCTACAGTATAGTAATCCTTCTGATATCATTTTAGCAGTTAAAACAGGAAAGGTGGACGCGGCCATTTATACTCACGAGACTCTTCTTTACATCTTGCGTGCCAATAATGATTTGGGAATGCTTGCTCCCCCACTGTTATCAATTCCGATAGGTATGGGCTTTAACAAGCAAAACAATGCGTTACGTGAACAATTCAACCAGTTTTTAAAAGAGATCAAGCAGAACGGGGTTTTCGACGACATGATCAATCGCTGGATAACCAGGGGCGATATCACCATGCCGACTATACAGAACAATAAAACAAACGGAGTTTTGACTGTTGGTATTGTTAGCGATAAAGGCCTCCCTTTTTGCATACTGAAAAACAATAAACTTATCGGTTTTGATATTGAGCTTTCCGAAAGGTTTGCCGCATATCTTGGCAAAGAACTCAAGCTCAGTGATATGGAATTCGGCAGTCTTATTGCGGCTGTATCGACGAACAAAATCGATATGATTTCAAGTACGTTGATGATTACTGAAGAAAGAAAAAAGAAAATAAATTTTTCTGATGGGTATTATGAACTGCGGGCAAGTGCGTTTGCGCTCAGGAAGAATATTGCCGCATATGGCATTGCTTCCGCGAAACAGGATAGTTCTTTTAGTGCACCAACACTCTTTTCAGGCATTCTAAAGAGTCTTCAAAGCAACATTATTCAGGAAAATCGCTGGCAGCTTATTCTTGATGGACTCCGAACTACGGTTATCATCTCTACGCTTGCTACGCTATTCGGAACTGCCCTTGGTGCGCTGGTCTGCTTTATGAGAATGTCGAAAAAGAGGCTGCTGATTTTACCGGCAAAGCTCTATATCTCCATATTGCGGGGAACACCTGTACTGGTCTTTTTAATGCTGATTTTCTATGTGGTCTTTGCCTCTGTGAATATTGATCCGGTGCTTGTGGCAGTTATTGCTTTCGGAATGAACTTTGGTGCC
>CAJAOR010000212.1 GCA_903942355.1 uncultured Chlorobiaceae bacterium
ATGAGAGGGTGATGACAATAAGGTAGATGGAGTTGCCGAAGGTGGCGATGATGATAAGGATGAGAAAGAGTGCCGGAAAGGCGATAAGGATATCGACAATGCGCATCATCAGCGCATCGATCCAGCCGCCGAAATAGCCTGAAGTGACTCCTATCACGGTGCCGAGGGTGACGGAGATCAAAACAACAAGAAAGCCGATGGAGAGCGAGATTTTTGAGCCGTAGATGACCCGGCTGAGAATGTCGCGCCCGTACTGGTCTGTTCCGAGGATAAAGGTTCGCGTGACGGCGATGTTGTCTTTTCCGCTACCTGCCAGCTCTCCGAGGGTGATGGTTTTGGTGCGCATGCCTTGGCGGTAAATGACTCTGTTGCCTTCAATGCGGTATTCGTTGACAAAACGTATGGCGTTGGGTTCATTGCGAGTTTTCAGAAGCTGAAAATCGCTGATGAGGCTGTTGGCCAGATTGATGGTGGTTCCGCTGCCGCTCTGGAGGGGTATAATCAGGTTTTTTGGCTGGCGGAGTACCAGTGCCTCCAATTGCGAGAGGGGTGGCTGATAGGCTGTGACCAGAAAGTCCTGCTGGTCATAAGGACTGAAGGGAGCAATGAAGGGCGCAAGGAATGCTGCCGAGTAAAGGACAAAGATAATGGCTGAAGCGTAGAGGGCTATGGTATGGCGCATGAAGGCCCGAAGGCTTATTTTGCCGAGGCTCAGCTCTTCAGGCGACTCTTTATGTTGTTCTTCCGCTTTTTTGCGGAAGGATCTCCGGGCAATGAGCCCCAGAATGATCGGGACACCAATCAGGTAGATGGCTGCTACCCAGAATTCAAGAATCTCAGCAGTGAAGATGTCCCAGAAGGCTGCCGGGGCTGAGATGACGAGTGCAATTGCTGTAAAAAGCGAACGGAAACTGATGAGGACAAGATCAGCCTGGATGAGCAGGATGAGCAGAAAGGCAATGAGAGCGATCATCAGAAAAAGGATAACGCCTTTTTTTCCTGCTTGTATCGGCCGCCCTGCGCCAGAGTTGCGTTTTGGCAGGGATGATGGTGTTCTTCTATCTGTATTCAAGCTTGTGGTGGCTATCGGTTAATGTTGTTTCCTGGAACCAGAAAAAGCTGCTTTTCGGGGAGGAAAAGCAGCTTTGCATGGCAAAATACCGGGTTTGTCAACAGACGTTGAAACGCTCTCAGCTTGCTTTTGGTGCAGCTACTTCGACAGTGGCGGTTTCGGCTTCTTTTTTCGATGCAAGAACGGTAATGACCGGAGCATCAGGGTCATCCATGATCTGCAGGGCGGAGTATGCATCCATAGGAATCTCCTTGACGTGGATGGAATGGCCAATCTCAAGTGCGGTAATATCGACAACGAGGTGATCGGGCATATCTTCCGGTTTGCCCTTGATGGTGAGGGCATGACGAATAATCAGCAGCTTTCCGCCTTTTTCGACACCGGCACTCTCGCCTGAAACAGCAACCGGCACTTCGAGTTCAATGATCTCGTCAGCCGAGAAGAGCTGAAAGTCGGTATGAATGATTCTGTCGGTTACCGGGTGAAACTGGACCTCTTTGATAAAAGAGCGCTTGATTTTTCCGTCCGGGAACTGAAGATCGATAATATGTGATTCGGCAGAATGGACCAGCTTTTTGAGTGCCAGTTCATTGACGCTTACGGCAATGGTCTCTTCGCCTTTATGATAAATAACTGCCGGGACAACACCGCTGATGCGCAGTTTCTTAGCCTCATTCTTTTTGATAACGCGAGGTTCTACACCTAATACAATTGTTTCCATGCTCTTCCTTTATCCCTTTTGTCGCTTGTGTTTAATGAAGTTTCGTAAGTTTTTCGATGATATTCTTGCTGTCGAACAGGCAGCTCACAGAATCATCTTCATAAATACGCTTGATAGCTTCACCAATGAGGTTGCTGACCGTTACAGTCTCAATTTTTGGTGAATATTCGTGATTGGTGATGACCGAATCGGTTACAATCACCTTTTCAAGTATGGATGCGTCGATTCTCTTGATGGCTGGTCCGGAAAGAATCGGGTGGGTTGCTGCTGCATAAATTTTAAGTCCTCCTGCTTCGCGGATGGCTTTTGCTGCGTTGACAATGGTTCCGGCCGTGTCGATCATGTCGTCAACAAGAAGGACATTCTTGCCATTGACATCACCGATTATATTCATTACTTCTGCAACATTTGCTGCAGGTCGGCGCTTGTCGACAATGACCAGGTCTGTACCGAGCTCTTCAGCAAATTTCCGGGCAAGCTTTACGCCTCCAACATCAGGGGATGCAACGACAAGGTTGTCGCGAAAGTCCCTTTGACGGATATCGTCGATAAGAATGACACTGGAGTAGAGGTGGTCAAACGGAATATCAAAGAAGCCCTGAATCTGCGGGGCATGCAGATCCATGGTCAAAATCCTGTGGGCTCCGGCTTTGGTAAGCAGGTTGGCTACAAGCTTTGCTGTGATGGCGACGCGCGGGCGATCCTTTCTGTCCTGTCGGGCATAACCGTAATAGGGAATTACCGCGGTGATTCTTGCCGCTGAAGACCTTCTGGCTGCATCAATCATGATCAGCAGTTCCATCAGGTTGTCGGCAGGCGGATTGGTAGACTGGATAATGAACATATCCGATCCACGGATTGATTCAAGATAGTTTACCGAAATCTCCCCGTCGGAAAAGTTTTCAACCTTTGCACTGCAAAGTGACATGTCGAGGTACTTAGCAATCTTTTCTGCAAGAGCTGGATTACTGCGTCCCGCAAAAATTTTAATGGGTTTTGCCATCGTGTCCTGCATATTCGGATGAAAGGGGTTATATTGTGGCATTACATTTATATGCCCGGGAGTGCTTTTGATCCTTTCAGGGGAAAAACACACATGGGAGCCCAAATATAATTAAAAAGGCTGAAAAATTAATTAATTTTTTCCTCTTTCTAAAGTGAGGTTATTTGCTTGAAAAATATGACCATAAAGGACATTCAGAATTACCTTGGACAATTTTTTGATTCTGTTGAACTGGAAGGGAACGGCGAGCTGCTGATTTCCGGTCCGGCAAAGATTGAAACAGCGCAAAAAGGGCAGGTCAGCTTTGTTGCCAACGAGAAGTACGCAAAATATCTTTCCACTACCGAGGCGTCGCTCGTTATCGTACACCGGTCGGTTTCGGTCGATGAGTTCAGCTCCGGGATTTCATTTCTCAAGGTCAGCGACCCGTATACGGCATTTGTTTTTCTACTGAAAAAATATGCAACGCCTCGCCAGATAGCCGCGAAAGGCATTGCTTCAACAGCCGTGATTGGTGAGGGAGTGACCATAGGGGACGGGGCTTCGGTTGGAGCCTGTGCGGTGATCGGTGATCGCTGTTCAATTGGCCGTAATACGGTGATTGGTGCTCATACCGTTCTTCTGCATGATGTCTCTGTCGGAGACGATACGGTTCTTTTCCCCTCTGTAACCTGTTATGACGGTACCGTTATAGGAAACAGGGCGGTTATCCATTCGGGAAGTGTTATCGGAGCCGATGGTTTTGGTTTTGCTCCCCAGAGGAACGGCTCTTACGTGAAGATTCCTCAGATGGGTATTGTTGAAATCGGTGACGATGTTGAAATTGGAGCAAATGTTACTATTGACCGGGCGACTATGGGCAGTACGGTGATTTGCCGTGGTGCAAAAATCGACAATCTCGTTCAGATTGCCCACAACTGCCGGATTGGCGAAGACACGGTCATTGCAGCCCAGGCAGGTATTTCCGGAAGTGTAACGATCGGCCGTCAATGCCTGATTGGCGGGCAGGCCGGATTTGCCGGTCATCTTGAATTGGCTGACCGTATTCATGTTGCAGCTCAGGCAGGTATTTCGAAATCTTTTCTTCAGCCAGGCATTTCGCTGCGCGGTTATCCTGCGCAGCCCATGCGTGACCAGTTGAAGCATGAGGCGATGCTGCGAAATCTTGGAGCCATGAAGGCGAAACTTGACCGTCTTGAAACTGAACTGAAAGAGTTTTCGCTAAAGTAGAAATAAAGCGCCCCTATTGCAGAGTCGAGTTCATATTCCAGTTGTAGGGCAGGTAGCGGACGCTGAGTGAGTCAAGGTTCTCTTCTATCCATGTTCTTTTTTCCTTATCCATATATGGTAGCAGTGACAGGATGGTTTCGCGGGTGCTGTTGCCAAAATCTCCCTGGTACCACTGAAAGATCAGCGACATCCAGAGTGTGTTGTTTTGACGGTCAATTTCTGCTCCGTCACGATTGAGAAAACTTCTGGTTGCGGTGTCAAGCTGCTGCTCAATGAGTGCGGCATCGTAGAACTCGATAGGGGGGCAGGATGATGAGGCGCAGAAGAGCGCGAAATGGATACGGCAGTCGAATGATGCGACAATAAGGTTGTGACGTTGATCTACTGCCGAAAATGGTTTGAAGGGAAAGAGTGGGTGCGGTCGATTACTGCGGAGTATGCCGTGTTCAATGTCGTCCGGGGTAAAAAAGAGTCCGTCTATCGTATAGCCAATCCGCCCGAAAAAATTTGAGATTTCAAACACTGAACCCTGAATGTCGAACTCAATGGTGCCGTGAATAATGAGGACGTTGTAGATGTTGATCCAGAAAGCCTTTCTTTCTGCATCGCTGCGGAGCATTTCGAGTTTGAAGCTGTTGAGTGAACCGGCCAGTTGCAGGTAGTGGCTGAACGCTTCAGAGTGTTTCAGCGCATCGTAATTCACCACTCCCTTTTCAGCATTGAAAAATGCACCCTGCAGCCGGCCAAGCCTCTTTTTTAGCTCGGCACTCAGACTGATAGTGCTTGGGGATTGGACAATTTGTGCCGGGTTCAGGTTCGCCTTTAGGGGAATGATCTTTCGCAGCAGCTTTCCGAAGGTGGGCTCTTTTTCTGCGTGATGGAGGCGGCTTTCTGCTGCAAGAATTGCTGCAACGGCATTGATATAACCGATATGACTGAAAGCCTGAGGGAAATTGCCCAGCATTTCATTCGTAGTACTGTCAAATTCTTCCGAAAAAAGGCCGAGGTGATTTGATGCTTTCAGTGTTTCATTGAGCAACTCAGTAGCTTCAATGGTATTTCCGGACAGGGCGAGGCACTCGATAAGCCAGAAGTTGCAGAGTATAAATCCGCCCTCATCACCTTTCAGGCCGTCTTCTGCCTTGTAGCGAAGCAGAAAACCCTGATGCATCAGATGCTCTTTGCATGCTGTTATTGTTCCCTCTATTCTCGCGTCGTTTGCAGGAAGGAAGCCGACAATCGGCAGCACCAGCAGGCTTGCGTCAAGTTCTGAAGAGCCATATTTCTGGACAAAACTGTTTATCGTAGGATCGAATCCTTTTGCCAGAATATCTTCCCTGATCCGTTCGCGTTCGTTTTTCCAATGCTTCAGAGGTGCATCAAAACCATAACGGCGGGCAATGGTTATTCCGCGATCGAGGGCAACCCAGCACATGACCTTCGAATAGACGAAATGGTGAGGCCCGTTGCGGACTTCCCATATGCCGTCATCGGGTTTCTGCCAGTTTTCAATGGCAAGGGTGCAGATATCCCTGAAAAACGGCCAGAGCTCCTCATCGATTTTTCCCGCATAATCTGACAGCCGGAGGGCTGAATCCATGACCTCGCCGTAAATATCCCACTGGTTTTGCCGGTGTGCATCGTTGCCGATTCTTACCGGTCTGGAATTGCGGTATCCTTTCAGATGGCAGAGTTCTTCTTCCTTGAGCCGGTCGTTGCCATGCAGGGTGTACATGATTTGCAGGTTGCGGCTTCCGTACTTGCGGTAGGTCCCATAAATCCAGCGAAGGTAGTCGTCCGCTTCGGTGACGTGGCCGACAGCAAAGAGTGCTTTCAGGGTAAATGCGGCATCCCTGAGCCAACTGAAGCGATAATCCCAGTTCCGTTCTCCGCCTGGGGTTTCAGGAAGGGAGGTTGTTGCTGCAGCGGCTATGGCACCGGTTGGCTGAAAGGTCAGCAGTTTCAAAAGAAGCAGAGAGCGGTTGATCATTGGAGCAAATTCTCCAAGATAGCTGCACCGTTCGCCCAGACAGAGGTGCAGCCAATCCTGCCAGAAGAGCTTGTTTTCTTCAAAAGGACAGGGCAGGGGATCAGCGCTCTTCAGCTCTCCGTAGAGCAGGTCGATGTGCGCCTCTTCACCAGCGTCAAGCCGCAAGGAAAGGGTGAGTGATCCTGATGCATTGCCGACCGTTAGAACATGGCAGTCTGAGAGGGTAAGCGTCAGGGTGTTGACTCCGTAACGTACCGTAAAGCAGTTGCTGCTCTCTTCGGTAATGGAAGGGACCATTCTTGCATAATCCGGTCGGGGTATCAGGGTGAGCGTAAAGCGCAAGTTACCCCTGAGAACCTTCAGGCAACGGTGGATGCGATGGCTTATTTTCTTTATGTGAGCACCGCTTTCCACCGTCATGAAATCATGGAGAAACGCCTCGGCACTTTTTGTGCGGAAGGTGCAGGAGAGGATGTTGGTGTTCAGAATGTATTGCTGTTCAGAGGCGAAGGGCTCCGAAGGCTGGATGCTGAAAAAACCCCCGTGCTTATCGTCAAGGAGTGAGGCGAAGATGGTTGGTGAGTCGAGCCAGGGGAGGGAACAGTAATCGATTGAACCATCTTTTGAGACAAGGGCGGCAGAATGGAGATCTCCGATCAGCCCGTAATCAGCAATGCTTCTGTACATTCCGTAATTACTCCTTTAGATGCTGAGTTGCCGGAACAATGCATTTGAACTGCTCATGCATTGTTCCGTTGAACTATAGCTGAAATTTACGAAAGATTTCTTGGAACCTGCGAAGAGTGGTGGTGCAGAATTGGCTGTGCAAGAGAGATATCTATGACAAAGGTAAATCGTGAAGGAAAAGAGAGCAGTACCTGGTCGACTTCGAATTCAAAGGAGCAGATGCCGCTTAGGGTATGCACTGTATCGCTGAGCGACTGCTTTCTGAGTGCCTTGTTGTGCAATCGTACGCCGAGCCCGTCCCGCGTGGCAAGTTGCCCGAAGTAGTCTCTGACGCCCTCAGGAGTTATGACGGTATGGGGAGAAAAGGTAGGAATAAGGACTGCGGATTCATTGTAGAGTGCGGCAATGTCGTCGGCATTTCCGCTGCAGATTCGTGTAACCCATTGAAAGAGGACCTCTTCAGCAGTTTTAAAATAAATCATGGTCGGCAGTTTTTATTTGGCAAAATGCGGTTGGTACTTGTGCGCGGAAATGTAAGCTTTTTTTATTGTTTTGGTTTGGTGCAGATGAAAATTTATAACCTGATTTGTTGGTTTCTATTTATGACAAGAGTAACTACTTAAGAGAAATCATTGCCATGGGCCGTTTAAGAGAAGAATGGATAGAACAGCTTGAAGCCGGACTGCCGGCTAAAGAGAGGATTGTTGATCGGAACACAGCTATTACCGCCCAGTATGCAGCGTGGTACTTGCAGAAACCTGAGCTTTTCAAGTGGGCGGGGATGGCGGCTTTTGCTTCTCGACAGGTTGGTATTGCGCTGGCTTTCTCCGAACTGATGCATGCTCCGGATCAGATGGTTATTCAGGATGAGAGGCCGGATGAAGGGTTTTCATTTGATCCGGGAAGGCTGCTGCGTTCTGCGGTCAGTAACCTCTTTTCTGTGCCGTCGTTCATGCACTCGATAGCGGCCCGACAACTTTTTCTTGCAGATCTTGATGAAATCCGTCGCGGGAACAATAATATTTATTCCGATATCGCATGGGCACATGCGGCCTATCTGGAAAGCGGTATCGGTGAGATTGAGAACAATTGCAGAGGGGAGGAGGACGAATTTATGCTGCAAGGGTTCAGGATGATTGATGAGGGCGCCATCATGCTGGAAAAAGGGGGGAATAATGAGGAGGCTCGCAGGGTGATATGGGCAGGGAATGTGCTGCTGCTCCGTCAAGAACAGCTCAATACCTTGCAGCCGGTTTTTGATGCAATCAGTCAGCAGGGAAGGATTGTGGTTTCGTTTGGAAGCGAGCTTGATTTTTCGGGAGCTGTTGAAAATCCACAACATGCTAAAGCCTCGTTTTCTGCCTATTCAGGATATTTTGAAACATTGACAGGAATAAAAAGCGTTACGGATGCCCAGCACCGTTGGCAATGGATTGAAAATGATGTTCTGCCAGCATGGGAGCGGGTTGATTGCACCTTTTGTGAAGGCTCTCCCCTGAAAAAGCAACTTGAATCGTTTGCTATTGGTGAAGCTGCCTTGAGCCATCATGTTGCGCAGTATGCAGCAAACCTGTTCCGTATTTTCTGAACAGGCTGAAATGGTGAGCTTTTTTCCAAACTTGAAGGAATCGCAACCTACTTTGGCCGAAGCGCTTCTACCGGGTTGAGATTCGCCGCTTTCCAGGCGGGAAAGAGCCCAAATGCCATGCCGATGACGGAGCATACCATCATCGACACGGTTATCCAGAGCAGAGGAAATATCGGCGGCAGATTGAATTTGAGTGCCACGAGATTACCGGCCACAATGCCGACAATAACCCCGATCACTCCCCCTGCGATAGAGAGAAAGAGTGCTTCGAAGAGGAACTGACGCAGAATGGTGGTGCGGGGCGCCCCGATTGATTTTCTGATGCCGATCTCTTTGGTTCTTTCGGTAACGCTGACCAGCATGATGTTCATGATACCTACTCCGGCTGTGAGGAGGGCCATAAAGCTGATGATGAAGGCGCCGGAACTGATAGCACTTTTTATGTCCCTGAACGAATCGATAAGTGATTCATTGGGTCTGATTTCGAAGACGTTGATATCCTTGACGGTGAGTCCTCTGGCAAGCCTCATGGCCCCTATGGCCCGGTCGATGACCTGTGGATACTCTTTGCGGGAGGGGGCTTCGACGGTGATGCTGAGGCTGCTTTTTTCGTTGATATGGTCGAGGTATCGGGTTATGGGGATGAGCACAAAGTTATCTTGACTCTGACCGAAAGCAGCTCCTTTTTTCTCGAAAACGCCGGCTACGGTATACACTTCACCATTGACCTTGATG
>CAJAOR010000213.1 GCA_903942355.1 uncultured Chlorobiaceae bacterium
GACGGCGTCACAGAGTGAGCTTATCTTGAACAGGTTCTCTGTCATCATCTTGTGCGTCTCTTTCCTGGCGTAGTTGAGCTGCAGGGTGTCTGTCCACGGGTCAAAGTAGGGGTCTTTGCCGTAAGCCAGATATTTTTCGTTTCTGTACTCGTAGCCAGCCTGGGGATCCAGACACCACTCTTCATTGCATATTGAAATAAAATACTCCGGGTGCTCGGGCAGGAAAGCATTGTCGAGAGCAAGATGGTTTGGCACAAAATCGAGCATCAGTTTAATGCCGCTTGCATGGAGCTTTTCACGGAAGGTCAACAGTTCCGTCTCTCCCCCCAGCGCTTCATTGATGGTGTAGGAGGGGATGGAATAGGGTGATGAAGCAATATCCTCTGGCGTTACGGTCGGGATATGTTTCAGCAAGGATGCTCTCAGTCCCTGATGTGCAGTAGCAATTGCCTTGCTGTACTGGCTTGGTTTCCATACCCCCATCAGCCATACCATGTCAAAGCCACAGCTTGAAAAAAAGGCAAACTCCTCATCAGGAATGTTGCCGAGGGTTACAGATCGGTTATGTTCTATGCTCAGTTTGTGCAGCCAGATTCTTGTATTGATTTCGTAAACAAGAGGAAACATTGAGTTGAATCGTTTAGGTGGGCAATGGTTCGTGCCGAAATATAGTAACTCTGAAAGTCAAAAGTGAGAGGCTGTGGGGTTAAAAAACAGAAAAAAGAGGCGTGGTGCTTGCACAACTCTTTTTGGAAGCAGGCACTGTTGTTTGTTGCGAAATATCAGCGGAGAAAGATGTTGTAATGGCTTGCGGTTCCGGTGCGGCAAAAGGATTAGTTTTGCTGTGATTTGTAAAAAGGGTAAAGATGTACGAAATTCAACTGGAGATTTTGGCGCTCTGCCAGAGGCAAAAGGGGCGCTCTAACTGTTAACAGGTATCAGGAAGTATTGACGGATTTTTTAAACGATCTCAATGAAGTGCAGCGCAATGCCGTGATTGCTACGACCGGGCCTGTGATGGTGCTCGCCGGTGCGGGTTCCGGCAAGACAAGGGTGATTACCTACCGTATTGCATATCTTATCAGAAACGAGGGGGTCTCTCCCCAGAATATTCTTGCGCTCACCTTTACCAACAAGGCCGCCGGTGAGATGCGCCACCGTGTTGATACCCTGCTGCATCAAGGCAGTTCACGCGGGTTGTGGATCGGCACTTTTCACTCCATTTTCGCCCGTCTCCTCCGGAACTCCATTGACCTGATCGGTTACAACAAGAACTTTTCAATTTTTGACAGTGAGGACAGCAAGAGTCTGATCCGGCAGTCAATGGCTGAACTGAACATCTCTGCCGATTCAGTGCCGGTCAATACGGTTCAGGGTCTCATCAGCCGGGCAAAAAACAGTTTTATTCTGCCTGCCGAGTTTCATCGCAATGCCAGTGACTATAATCAGCAGAAGGCATCGCAGATATACGAATTGTATGCCAGAAAGCTGAAAGAGAACAACGCCCTTGATTTTGATGATCTGCTTATCAAGCCGCTTGAACTTTTCAATGCGCACCCCGAGGTGCTTCATGAGCTGCAGGAGACCTTCCGCTATATCATGATTGACGAGTATCAGGATACCAACCGGGCACAATATCTTGTGGCAAAAATGCTCGGGGCAAGCCATCGCAACATCTTTGTCGTGGGCGATGATGCACAATCGATCTATTCCTGGCGCGGCGCGGATATTTCAAATATCCTGAACTTTCAGGACGATTACAATGACGCGCTCACCTTCAAGCTCGTTGAGAACTATCGCAGTACAGGCAATATTCTCAAGGCCGCAAACAACGTGATCAGTTGCAACCTGAGGCAGATCAAAAAAGAGCTGATTTCGCACCGGAATGAAGGGGAGCCGTTGACGCTGATTGAGGCATACAATGAGCGGAATGAGGCTGAGAGGGTAGGGGAGCAGATACGTAACCTGCGCTTGAAGCAGGGCTTCGAGTTCAGAAGCTTCGCCATTTTTTACCGTACCAATGCCCAGTCGAGGGTGCTTGAAGATGTCATGCGCCAGCACAAGATTCCCTACAAGATTTTCGGCAGTGTCTCCTTCTACAAGCGCAAAGAGATCAAGGATGCGGTAGCCTATCTTCGTTTTATTCTCAATGACCGTGACGGCGAATCGCTGTTGCGCATTATCAATTTTCCGCCCCGGAAAATCGGTGATGTCAGTATTGCCAAGCTCAGGGAGTATGCTGAAGAGCGGGAGATAAGCCTTTATGAAGCTATCCTGCACGCAGATGAGGGCGGCTTTCAGGCTCGGCTGGTCAATGCTCTCGGTTCGTTCAGCGCCGTTATTGAGGCGGTCAGGAAGGTTGCCGTCAACGGGACGGTCTACGATGTGCTGACAGAGCTTTTCACCCTGACCTCCATTCCGATGCTTTTGCAGGCTGAAAACACTACGGAATCGCTTGCGCGTCATGAAAACCTTCAGGAGCTGCTCTCGATGGCAAGGGATTTTTCTGACCATAATCCTGATGCGGGCTCTCTTGGTGACTTTCTGGAGAATATCTCCCTTGCATCTGACTATGACGAAACACAGGAGTCCGATAATTTTGTCTCCCTCATGACGGTACACGCGGCCAAAGGGCTTGAGTTTCCTGTGGTCTTTATTACCGGCCTTGAGGAGAGGCTTTTTCCCCTGCACTGCTATGAGCCCGAAGAGCTTGAGGAGGAGCGCAGGCTCTTTTATGTGGCGATGACGAGGGCACAGGAGAAGATATTTCTCTCATGGGCGCAGAGCCGATATCAGTATGGACAGCAGCATCATTGCTTGAAATCGATGTTTATCGGTGAAATTGACTCTTCTATTGTACAGACAGAGAGCGGAAACTTTCTTTCCGATCGTCAGGCAAAGGAAAAAGCGGCATCCGGGCTCTCATCTTCTTCGAGAGGTTACCAGCAGAAAACGACAGGAGCATCTGCTGCAGCCGCAACAGCCGGCGGAGAACCGAAGCCTTCCCGATCAGCTTTTCGGAAAGGGACGATGGTCCATCATGCTGTTTTTGGCCCTGGAGTTGTGCTTGATGTTCAGGGGAGCGGGGCAAAGCAGAAAGTCCGGATAACGTTTCGCAATGCAGGCGAGAAGACGTTGATGGTGCAGTATGCCAATCTTAAAATTCAGCAGTAACCCATGCTAAAGCACCGGTACAACACGATTAAATGTTCAGCAGTATGAAGATCCTTTTCGGGGTTCAGGGTACGGGAAACGGCCATATCAGCCGAAGCCGCGAACTTGTTCGAAAGCTCAAGGAGGATGGCCACGATGTCGATGTCATTATCAGCGGCAGAAAGGAGAGTGAGCTGAAGGAGATAGAAATATTTGAGCCGTACAGTGTCATGAAAGGCATGACACTGGTAACCCGCAACGGAAAGATGAGCTATGTCGAAACGATCTTTCAGCTTGATCTCGTTCATCTGATGTCTGATATGGTGACGCTTGATACCAGCGGGGTTGATCTCATTGTGACCGACTTTGATCCGATTACCTCAATGGTTGCAAGAACACGGAATATCCCTTCCGTTGGTTTCGGACATCAATATGCATTCAAATATGATATTCCCGTTGCACAGGGCACTTTTTTTGAAAAATATGTCCTGCTGAATTTTGCCCCGGCCCGTTACAATGCCGGGCTTCACTGGAGCAGTTTCAATCAGCCCATCTTTCCGCCAGTTATCCCGGCTACGCTTTACGAACAGGGCAGCGTGACGGTTATCACGAAGAAAATCCTGGTTTATCTGCCATTTGAAGAGGTTCAGGATATTACGGCGTTTCTTGATCCGTTTGATGAATACGAGTTTTTTATTTACGGCAAAGTACATGAGAATAGTGATGACGGGCACCTGCATTTCAGGCAGTATTCCCGAAAAGGCTTTCTTGACGATCTGCTGGAATGCAATGGCGTTGTCTGTAACGCGGGATTTGAGCTTCCCGGTGAGGCGCTTCATCTTGGCAAAAAGCTGCTGCTCAGACCTCTTGATGGCCAGATAGAGCAGCAATCCAATGCGCTTGGTATGGTGGAGCTCGGATACGGTATGGCTATGGACACGCTTGAAGGATCTGTTCTTGCCGAATGGTTGCAGCAACCCTGCCGCGAACCGTTGCATTATGCCCGAACGGTGAATTATATCGCCGAATGGATAGGGAGTGGCGAGTGGGATAATTTGACGAAATATACTGACGCCGCCTGGGCGGAAATGTCTTGAAAGGAACAGATATGCATTTCAGGGATCTTGTAACGAAATGCCGCAGTTACCGGAGATTTGACGGAGCGTTCCCTGTTCCGGAAGATGCAGTGAGGGATCTTGTTGAGCTGGTCTGCTATGTGCCGTCGGCCCGAAATCTTCAACCCCTGAAATTTTTGGCGGTTTGTGAGCCTGCTCTAGTTGAGGCTCTTTTCCCATGCCTCTCGTGGGCGGGATATCTTGCTGACTGGTCAGGTCCGGCTGAAGGTGAACGTCCCCGGGCCTATATTGTCATGCTTGGTGACCTCATGGTAACCAGTGAATTTGCCTGCGATAGCGGCATAGCAGCTCAGACCTTGCTGCTTGGTGCGACAGCTTCGGGTTTTGGTGGCTGCATTCTTGGCTCACTTGACCGCAAAAAAATACGAGAGTTGCTGAAAATCCCGGAAAGGTTTTCACTGCTCATGGTCATTGCACTGGGCAAACCCGTTGAGACGATTGTCATTGATCAGATGCGGGATGATGATTCTGTTCGCTATTTCAGGGATGCGAATGGTTTGCATCATGTACCCAAACGAACGGTTGACGATGTTCTTTTGAACTTTCTTTAACCGCTATGGGACTCTTATCCGCCAGATGATCCGTATTGATGAACTTCTCAGAGCTTACGCCCAGGGCTTTTTTCCGATGTCGGATCCGCATGACGAAAAAGTTTTCTGGTGTCAGCCCTACAAAAGGGCGGTTTTCAATCTTGGTGCCTACAGGGCCTCCCGAGATGCTCTTCGCCTCATCAGAAAAAACGAGTTCAGCATCACCTTTGACCAGGAGTTCGTGGGTGTCATCAAAGGGTGTGCAGCACCCCGAAAAAGTGATTCCGCAACCTGGATTTCCGAAGAAATTATGGAAGCCTATATCAAGCTGCACCGGCTTGGTTTTGCCCACAGTATTGAAAGCTGGTATCAGGGTGAACTTGTTGGCGGCTTGTATGGGATCGCCATGGGAGCTGCCTTTTTTGGAGAATCGATGTTTTCCCGCCGTTCCTACGCTTCCCGCATAGCGTTTGACCGGCTGGTTGCCCATTTGAACGGGAGAGGCTATCTGCTGCTCGATGCCCAGATCATGAACCCCCATCTTGCAAAACTGGGTGCTGTTGAAATTGAAC
>CAJAOR010000214.1 GCA_903942355.1 uncultured Chlorobiaceae bacterium
GCTCTATATCTCCATATTGCGGGGAACACCTGTACTGGTCTTTTTAATGCTGATTTTCTATGTGGTCTTTGCCTCTGTGAATATTGATCCGGTGCTTGTGGCAGTTATTGCTTTCGGAATGAACTTTGGTGCCTATGCCGCAGAGATTTTCCGTACCGGTATTGAAGGGGTCGACCATGGTCAGACAGAAGCAGGTATAGCTTTGGGGTTCAGCAAAGTTAAAACGTTTCTTTTTATTGTGTTGCCTCAAACCGTCCGGCGAATTCTGCCCGTCTATAAAGGTGAAGTCATTTCACTGGTAAAAATGACCTCCATTGTTGGCTATATCGCCGTGCAGGATTTGACCAAGGCAAGCGATATTATCCGCAGCCGCACCTTCGATGCGTTTTTCCCCCTGATAATGGTAGCCATATTGTATTTCCTCATATCCTGGGTACTGCTTTTTATACTCGACTATTTTGAGCGTCTAAGCGATCCAAAATCCAGAAAAAAACCGGTAACAGCATCATAAATTGATCTTTAAGTTTATATCTAAGGGTACCTCTCTCTTAATTGTTATGAGTCCGTATGAGTATAATGCGGATGGAAAGGAAAATCTGGAGTTTATCCCGACAGGCAGGGACGACGAAGTAATCGAACTGCAGAATATATAGAGTTGTATGTAACCAATAACGCGTTATAAAATAATGAAATGAGAAGATACCGGCTATGTAAATGCTTGAGGCTTCTATGGTTTGTTACCATCAGCGTCCTGGTCGCCTCAACAGGAGCTCCTGACGCAGCATCAGCCAAAAATGCCAAATTTTCATCTCTTGAAGATCTTAAAACCAAGCGCTTTGGGGTTTATACCGGCACGGTTCACGATGGCTTCGTTTCTCAAAAATACCCCAAAGCCGACTTGAAGAGGTACGACAATACGGCTGATATGGTGTTATCACTTAAGAGTGACAAGGTTGATGTTGTTCTTCTGGATATTATTACGGCCAAGGTGATCCTCAAGCACAATCCGGAACTGGGTATTCTGCAGGAAAATGTGCTGAATATGCCGCTTGGTGTGGGTTTTGGAAAAAATGTCCCTGATCTTCGGCTTCGATTTAACCGTTTCCTGGATAAAATAAAGGCCGATGGAACCTATAACGACATGTTCAACCGCTGGTGCGTTGCTGACCCGGAGAGTGCTGTTATGCCGACTATTGCTAACGGACAAGGCAAGAAATATGTACTTGGAGCATCGGTGAATGATCTGCCTTATGTCGCGTTCATGAATGGCAAATATGTCGGTTTTGATATTGAAATGCTCAAGCGTTTCGCTGCCAGTGAAAATATTTCTCTCGAGATACTTCCGATGGATTTCGCATCGCTTGTTCCCTCCCTTGCAGCTGGAAAAGTGGATATCATTACGGATGCTATTGCCATATCGGAAGAGCGTAGTCGTAAGATCGATTTTTCAAATACCTACATGGAGTTTCGTACAGCGGCAATAGCAATGAAGTCAAATATCTCCTTTTACGATACCATGCCGGATTCGAAAAAATCAACTGGAGGTTTTATTCTGCGTACAATCGAAAGCTTTCACAGCAATATCATTGAGGAGGGGCGATGGCAAATTATTGTGCAAGGCATTCAGGTAACCATCATTATCTCTGCGTTCGCGACTCTTTTCGGAACTGCCCTTGGTGCGCTGGTCTGCTTTATGAGAATGTCTAAAAAGAGGCTGCTGCTTTTGCCGGCAAAGCTCTATATCTCCATATTGCGGGGAACACCTGTACTGGTCTTTTTAATGCTGATTTTCTATGTGGTCTTTGCCTCTGTGAATATTGATCCGGTGCTTGTGGCAGTTATTGCTTTCGGAATGAACTTTGGTGCC
>CAJAOR010000215.1 GCA_903942355.1 uncultured Chlorobiaceae bacterium
AAAATCTGAGATTACTAACGACAAAAGCGCCCGTAAGCAATACATCTACAGTTTCTCGGGCGGTTCTTCTGAAGGTGATGCATCAATGAAAAACCTGCTCGGCGGCAAAGGCGCCAACCTTGCAGAAATGGCAAATATCGGTTTACCGGTTCCTCCCGGATTCACCATTTCAACCGAAGTTTGTACATACTATTACGACAATCAAAAAAATTACCCCCGCAATCTTTTTGAAAAGGATATCCCCGCAGCACTCAAAAAAATTGAAGAGACACTGGGCAAAAAGTTCGGAGACCCCGAAAACCCCCTTCTGGTTTCGGTACGCTCAGGTGCAAGAGCCTCAATGCCCGGCATGATGGACACCATTCTCAATCTCGGCCTGAATGCAAAAACCGTTGACGGTCTGGCAAGAAAATCAGGTAACCCCCGTTTTGCCTGGGACTGTTACCGCCGTTTCGTGCAGATGTACGGTGATGTAGTCCTTGACCTCAAACCGACCGACAAAAAACAGATCGACCCCTTCGAAAAAATCCTTGAAGCAAAAAAACACCAGCTCGGCATCACGCTCGACACGGAATTCAGTGTTGAAGATCTCCAGGATATCGTCACCGACTATAAAGCCGCAATTCTGGAAAAAACCGGCAAAACATTTCCCGAAGACCCTCACGAACAACTCGTCGGGGCAATCGGAGCCGTCTTCAACAGCTGGAACAACGACCGGGCAATCGTCTACCGCAAGCTCAACCACATTCCCGGCTACTGGGGCACCGCCTGCAACGTCCAGGCGATGGTCTTCGGCAACATGGGCCTGGATTGCGGAACCGGCGTAGCCTTCACCCGTGACGCCGCCACCGGCGAAAACATCTACTACGGCGAATTCCTCATGAATGCCCAGGGAGAAGATGTGGTGGCAGGCACAAGAACCCCGCTGAAAATTGAACAGCTCAAGGCCGACAATCCAGGCATCTACAACCAGCTCGATGAGATTCGTTCCATTCTCGAACACCACTACCACGACATGATGGACATTGAGTTCACCATCGAGAACAACAAGCTCTTCATGCTCCAGTGCCGGGTCGGCAAACGGACCGGCATGGCCGCAGTCAAAATCGCCTTCGACATGTTCAACGAAAAACTGATCGATGAAAAAGAGGCCCTGCTGCGCATAGAACCCGAACAGCTTAACCAGTTGCTCCGGCCGGTCTTTGACATGAAAGAAAAACAGGCCGCCATTGATGAAAAGAGGCTCCTTGCCATAGGGCTGAATGCCGGTCCCGGCGCTGCCACTGGAAAAATCTACTTCAATGCCGTCGATGCCTACGAGGCTGGCAAACGCGGCGAGGCGGTTGTTCTTGTCCGTATCGAAACCTCTCCGGAAGATATCAAAGGAATGGCCGCCTCCGAAGGCATCCTCACCGAACGGGGCGGCATGACCTCCCACGCCGCACTGGTTGCCCGTCAGATGGGCAAGGTCTGCGTTGTCGGATGCGGCGCACTCAGTATCGACTACCAGAAAGGCGAAATGCGGGTCCACGGCAATCCGACCGTCCTTTCCGAAGGCGACTACATCTCCATCGACGGCAGCACCGGAGAGGTCATTGCCGGCAAGGTTGCTACCAAAAACTCCGAAATCATCGAAGTCCTGGTCGACAAGACCCTCAAGCCCGAAGATGCCCCGACATGGCCGATCTACAAGCAGCTCATGGAGTGGGCCGACAAGTACCGCAAACTCAATATCCGCACCAATGCCGACCAGCCCGACCAGGCTGAAATCGCCATCACCTTCGGTGCCGAAGGCATCGGTCTCTGCCGCACCGAACACATGTTCTTCGGCGGAGAGCGCATTGACGCCATGCGCGAGATGATTTTGGCCGATGACGTGGAAGGACGCAAAAAAGCACTTGAAAAGCTGCTCCCCTACCAGCGCGATGACTTCTACGGCCTCTTCAAAACAATGGGTTCACGCCCGGTCACCATCCGCCTTCTCGACCCCCCGCTGCATGAATTCCTGCCGCACACCGACAGCGAAATAAGGGCACTCGCCACCAAAATGGGCAAATCATTTGAAGCCGTCCAGGAGCGCATCGGCGATCTGCACGAATTCAACCCCATGCTTGGGCTCCGCGGCTGCCGCCTTGGCATCCTGCACCCCGAAATCACCGTCATGCAGGTCCGGGCCATTATCGAAGCCGCCTGCAAGCTCAAAAAGGAGGGGCTTGAAGTGGTGCCCGAAATCATGGTGCCGCTTATCAGCACCGTCAAGGAGCTTGAAATAACCAGCGAAGTGATCCACAAAACAGCACGCAGCGTCATTGCCGAACAGGGAACCGGGGTCAAATACCTCGTTGGCACGATGATTGAGGTACCCCGTGCGGCCATCACCTCCGACCAGATTGCCACCGCAGCCGATTTCTTCAGCTACGGCACCAACGACCTCACCCAGATGACACTCGGCATGAGCCGGGACGACTCAGGCCAGTTTTTGCCCATTTACCAGCAGGGGGATATCTTTGCACGCAACCCCTTTGAATCGATCGACAAGGAGGGCGTGGGCCGGTTGATGAGCATCTCAGCAAAAGAGGGGCGGGCCGTCAAGCCCGAACTCAAGCTCGGCATCTGCGGAGAACATGGCGGCGATCCTTCAACTGTCGAATTCTGCCACCAGTTAGGTCTGAACTACGTCTCATGCAGTCCCTACAGGGTGCCGATTGCACGCCTTGCCGCAGCAAGAGCAGCACTGAAGGGCTAGAAACCAGTCAGCAGCACTTACAGCATCATGAAAAAGGCGGCCCCAGGCCGCCTTTTTCATGATGCAAAAACCATATAACTTTACCTTTTTCAACTTACTTTGGCAAATAATTTCCATATTGAATGTTCCAAAAATAAACTTCTACGCTTCAGCAGAGGGTTAAAACAAAAAACATTATCGTTAAGCCGATTGCCACGGGCAAAGCCAAAGAGCACAAAGAAAACCGACGCACAAACACACCAATGGAATTCAGCCATATCAACATCAGGGGAGCAAGAGTCCACAACCTCAAAAACATCTCTCTCGATATTCCTCGCAACAAATTTGTTGTCATAACCGGCCTCTCCGGGTCGGGCAAATCAAGCCTCGCCTTCGACACCATCTACGCAGAAGGGCAGCGTCGTTTTATGGAAACGCTCTCCCCCTATGCCCGCCAATATATCGGAAGCATAGAGCGCCCCGACGTTGACTTTATCGAAGGGCTCTCACCCGTCATCTCCATCGACCAGAAGAGCACCAACCGTTCGCCCCGCTCAACCGTCGGCACCATCACCGAAATTCATGACTTTATCCGCCTGCTCTACGCCAAGGCGGGACGGCGTTACGACCCCGTCACCGGCGCCATGCTCCAGCAGCAGAGCGAAGCAGCCATCGCCGAAACCATTCTCGCCCTGCCCCAGGGCACCAGAATCCAGATCCTTTCCCCACTGGTTTCCGGACGCAAAGGTCACTACCGGGAGCTCTTTGAACGCCTCCTGCTCAAAGGGTTTCTCCGGGTCCGCATTGACGGCAAGTACCGGGAGATGGAAAAGGAGATGCAGATTGAACGCTATAAAAGCCACACCATCGAACTCGTTATAGACCGACTCGTGATCGGCCCCGACACCGAAGAGCGCTTGAAAGATGCCGTCAGTATGGCCATCGTCATGTCGGAACACCGCTCATCGGTGATCTGCGACCCGACAGAGAGCGAACTGAAAGAACTGACCTTCAGCACCCGCTACGCCTATTCAGACGGTTCCGTGCCGGTCGACAGCCTTGCACCAAACCACTTCAGTTTCAACTCCCCCTACGGCGCATGCCCCGAGTGCAACGGCCTTGGAGAGCTCATGCAGCTTTCAGGAGAGCTGATGGTTCCCGACACCACGCTCTCCCTCAACGAAGGGGGGCTCGATCCGTTCGGCAAGTCAGGAAAGAGAAACCTCTGGCAGGTAATCAGGGCAATCGCCAGAGAGTTCAGCTTCACCCTCGACACCCCGATTGCCGACATTCCGCAAGAGGCGATGAAATTCCTGCTTGAAGGATCCGGCAGCCGAACCTTTGACGTCAGCTACAGCTACTCCGGTCACGATACCCTCTACCCGCAGCCTTTTCCTGGAGCAATCCCCTACGTCGATGAAATCAGGAAAAATGCCAGCTCACCAAAAATACGGGAGTGGGCCGAAAATTACATGGTGCGCCAGCCCTGCCCCTCATGCAAAGGGGCAAGACTGCGCAAAGAGAGCCTGCTGGTCAAAATAAACGACCTCAACATTGCAGAGTGCGAATCCAAGCCACTGCCGGAAGCCCTTGCCTTTTTCATTGCCCTGCCCGACAACCTTACCACAAAAGAGCGGCTCGTGGCCACGCCGGTGCTGCATGAAATTATCAAACGCCTTGAATTCCTGCTCAATGTCGGGCTCAGCTACCTCTCTTTGGACCGCAGCTCGCAAACCCTTTCAGGCGGCGAAGCACAACGCATACGCCTCGCCTCACAGCTCGGTTCACAGCTCAGCGGCGTTCTCTATGTCCTTGATGAACCAAGCATCGGACTGCACCAGCGCGACAACCACAAGCTCATCGCATCGCTCAAGCGACTCCGCGATCTCGGCAACACCGTCCTCGTCGTCGAACACGACAAGGATACCATGCTTGAAGCCGATGAAATCATCGATCTCGGACCAGGAGCGGGAGAGTACGGCGGAGAGATCGTAGCCCAGGGAGCCGCAGCCTCCCTCGACCCAAACTCACTGACAGCAGGATACCTTAACGGAACCCGGCAGGTCTTTTGCAAAAAAGAGGAAACCAGCCAAAGAGATGAGCCGCAATTCCTGAAACTCAACGGGTGCCGGGGCAACAACCTGCAAAACGTCGACATCACCATACCCCTCCGCTCACTGGTCAGCATCACCGGTGTCAGCGGATCAGGCAAATCGACCATCATCAACGAAACACTCTTTCCGATCCTTGCGCGCCACTTCTACCGCTCCAAGCTGCTCACCTACCCCTACAACAGCATAGAAGGAATAAAACATATCGACAAGGTGGTCAACGTCGACCAGTCACCAATCGGCCGCACACCCCGCTCAAACCCCGCAACCTATACGGGAGCCTTCACCTTCGTCCGCGACTTCTTCACCCGCCTGCCCGAAGCGCAGATAAGGGGATACAAGGCCGGACGCTTCAGCTTCAATGTTAAAGGAGGACGATGCGAAGTTTGCCAGGGCGCAGGAACGAGAAAAATCGAGATGAACTTTTTGCCAGACGTCTATGTCCAATGCGAAAACTGCAAGGGAGAGCGATACAACCGTGAAACCCTGCTGGTCAAATACCGCGGCAAATCCATTGCCGACGTGCTTGAAATGACCATCACCGAAGCTGCAGAATTCTTTACCGACTTCCCGCGGATTCTCCGGATTCTCAACACCATGCAGAGCGTCGGGCTCGGCTACCTCAAGCTTGGCCAGCCATCCCCCATGCTTTCAGGCGGAGAGGCACAACGCATAAAGCTCTCAGCCGAACTCGCCAAGATACAGACCGGCAACACCCTCTACATTCTCGACGAACCAACCACCGGCCTCCACTTCCAGGACATCCAGCACCTGCTCGAAGTGCTCCGCAAGCTTGTCGACAAAGGCAACAGCGTCATCATCATCGAACACAACCTCGACATCATCAAAAACAGCGACTGGATCATCGACATCGGACCCGAAGGCGGCTACGAAGGAGGCAAAATCATCGCCGAAGGCACCCCCCAGGAGATTGCCCGAATGGAGCACTCCTACACCGGTAAATTTTTAAAACTTGAGATGAAACTACCTTGAGAAACCAATGCCCGCCCTGCACCTGGCCGACTTGCAAAACGTCAGGTTTATCTATAAATTACATGTCTCGGTACGGTAAAATTTCTTTTTGAAACAATACCAGGTAATGCCAACTCTCTATACATTCACCCCATACTTTGAAAAAGAAGTATTAAGGAAAAGATCCTACATAAAAAAAGAGTGGTGTATTGATGTTATTGAAAACCCGATTCGAGTAGAAGCACAAGAACAGAACCGCTATCGCTTTTGGGGTAAAATAGATGAGCTTGATGGAAAAATTTTGCGCGTCATCACCCTTGACGACAAAGTGACGATACATAACGCATTTCCAGATCGGAGATATAAAGATGAAAATTAATTATTACCCAGATACAGATTCATTGTATATCGAATTTTCGGAAAAAGAGAGTTCTGAAAGCATCGAAATATCAGAAGGAGTTGTTCTTGATTATGACGGTGAGGGTGCGCTTGTCGGTATGGATATTGACAATGCCAGAAAAAAAATAAACCTCAAAGAATTAATTCTCAACAAATTACCTATCGAAAGCCAAAAACTGTCGGCATAAAAACAGTTCCGACAAAAAAGAAACCTTTCGCTTCAGATTTGATCAGGCGTAATATCCGCCCCCGGTGCATTCTGTGCCTCCAGGAGTCTGCAATCTTGTCAGGCTGACTGAAATTGCATATTCGATAAATCATCTTTCGTTGCTCTTGATGAAACATTGAGAAACTCTACACCAACAACAGCATCGTTTTCATCAAAATCAAGAATTACACCTGGCCTGACCTCTTCAGATTCGACTATTTTATTTTCATCCAGCCGAAAATAGAGCGTATCGGGTTCCTTATCAACCGTAATTTTCACAAAAACTCCTCGTAATAGTCCAGATCCTTGTGGAAAGTCTCCTCAAGGGCACGGAGGGAGAGAAAGGCCGCCGTTACGCAGATGGAGCCAACCAGCAACGCCCCTGATTCCATACCGTACATGCCCCGGAAAAACTGAAACAGGATGGTAATGGGCACCACCATGCCTCGCACAAGGTTGGGCACTGTTGTAGCAACCGTCGCGCGAAGGTTGGTCCCAAACTGTTCCGCCGCAACCGTCACAAAAATAGCCCAGTACCCGCTCGCAAAACCAAGAATGGCACAAACCACATAAAAGAACTGCGGACTTTGGCGTCCCTGCAGAAAATAGAGCGCAACGGCACCAACCAACAGCAGCATGAACAACAGAATAACCTTCTTCCGGCTCTTCAACAACTGACTCAGCAAACCACTCGAAAGATCACCGAAAACCAGACCGAGATAACAATACATCACCGCATTGCCAGCCGAAACCGGCCCAGTAATACCCAGCTCCACACCAAATTCAGGCGAAAAGGTGATCAGCACCCCCACAACAAACCACATCGGCACCCCGATCATGATAGAGTTGATATAACGGAAAAACCGGCCACGGTCAGTAAACAACGCCAGCATATTCCCCCGACTGAGACCGCTTCTCTCCTCCATCGCCTTGAACATCCCCGACTCGGCAACCTTCACCCGGGCAAACAGCAACAGCAGGCCAAGCCCCCCGCCAATAAAAAAAGCAGTATGCCACTCGTAGGTATTGGCAACGATATTGGCAAGAATCGCCCCCGAAACGCCAATTGACGCCACAAGCATCGTGCCGTAACCCCTTATTTTGGTATGCAGTACCTCCGAAACAAGCGTAATGCCCGCTCCCAGTTCTCCGGCAAGACCGACACCGGCAACAAAGCGCAAAAAGGCGTAGGCTGGCAGCGACGAAACAAAACCATTGGCAATATTGGCAAGAGAGTAAAGCAAGATGGAGGCGAACATGATCTTCAGGCGTCCCTTTTTGTCGCCTAGCCACCCCCAGAGAATGCCTCCGATGAGCATGCCGATCATCTGCATATTGAGCAGGTAAACTCCGTAATCGATCAGCTCCTTGCCTGAAAGCCCAAATGATTTCAGACTCGGCACCCTGACAATGCTGAACAGTACCAGGTCATAAATATCGACAAAATAACCCAATGCCGCCACAATAACCGGCAGGCTAAAGATATCGCGTATTGACGGATGCTCATTATGGTTCACAAAAATCCTCCGTTATCAATGGTTAAACTGGCACCAGCAAATCTGGAAAAATAGTAATTTCAATACCCTGCATGATACTCTCAAAAAAAACAACAAGCCGCGACTCCCTGCCCTGTTTTACAACAACTCCCTCAAAATCCTTGAAGGGACCGGCAAGAACCTTCACCTTCTGGCCAGCAGGAAGAACATTCACCCTCTGGCAAATGGCATCGGGCTCCCTCGTCAATGTTTTGAGCCAATCAATGTCTCTCTGATAAATAACCGAAGGCGTTTTGCCAATCCCGATAAACTTTACGACGCCTTCGGTGTCGAGCACCGTGACATGCTCCCTGCGTATATCGATATTGACAAACACATAACCCCGAAACAACGGTTCAGAGACCTTTTTCTTTCTGTCGCTCCACTGTTTCCAGGTTTCAAGCAAAGGCAGAAAACTCACAATATCCTGCTCAAGCAACAACTGGTGCACCTTTTTTTCATACCGGGAGCGAACATAGAGAGCATACCACTTCAAATCATCAATATCAGTCATTCAATCACGCAAATAAAATAATGTCAAAAAGGATAACGTAACAACAAAGAGCGGCCCTTACACCATCTCCCACTCAAACTTGCTGACGTTTCTCTGTTTCGGGTCAAAAACAATGCCAATCAGAAATCGCTCCCCCTCATATTTCTCGTAATATTTCATCTTCTTGATCTGCTCAAGCGGCTCCCCGTCGGTCACCTTGAATTCGAAAAGAAAAGTTCGCCCCCCAGCTTTCAGCGTCAGGTCAATTCTGCCCTTGTTGCTCACATCCTCGGCAATGATGTCGACACCGATGCTGGCAAAATAGGCATAGAGTACGCTGGCGTAAAAGCCCTCGTAACGCTCGATAGAGTTGTTGGAAAAATTATTGTAGGCGATACTGGCAAAAAGGCGTTTGATAACGGGTTCCAGACTTCCAACATCTCCAGCGTTGATAAGATCAAGCAGCTCATAGCGAATCGGCTCTTTCTCCGAATCACTAGTCATCGAACGCAAAATATACTCGTTGAAACTGATCTGCACCTCTTTGTTGGGAAACCCCAACTCGTAGCCAACTCCCATACCAGACGGCAAGACTCGATTAATGGTCAAGTAGCCAGTCTGAAAAAGAATGGTCTCCAGATTGAGATTTTCAAGGTCAAAGCTGTTGACCAGAGACTCATTAACGCTCAGTCTATTAAACCTGGGGATAAAATAGCTGTTCTTTTTGATGAGTTCAACAAGAAATCTGGGCGTTCCTGTCTCGAACCAATAGTTCTTGAAAATCCGTTGGTTCCTGATAAAGAGCAGAATATCAAAAGGGTTATACACCTTGTCACCCAAAAAATTATACCCATTGTACCACCGCTTTACCTCTTCCATATCCACGCCTTCGAGATAGGGAGCAAAAGCGGTTTCCACGTCAAGCTGGGTATAACCACAGATTGCGCCATAGTCAGGATTGAGGCTGATATCTTCAAGATTGTTCAGGCCGCTAAAGAGCGACACTTTGGAGAATTTGCTCACACCGGTGAGAAAGACAAAACGCAGGTACTCGTCGTTCTCCTTGATTTTTGTATAGAAGTCACGCATTCCATCCCGGATGGCGATCGCTTCAGGGATATGCTCAATATTATCCAAAATCGGCTTGTCATACTCATCAACCACAATAACTACCTTTTGCTGATACTTTTGAGAAGCCTTCTTGATGAGTTCAGCAAAACACTGGTTTGGATCCTCTTTCTCCGCGCAAGTAATAGCAAGCCGCTCCTGATTGTCATTCAAGATATAGAAAAGATTTTTGCGAAGAGTTTCCCGACTGTGAACCCCGCCACTGAAACTGATCTTGATGACCGGAAACTTCACCTCCCAGTTCCATTGATCCGCAATCAAAAGCCCCCGAAACAGCTCCCGTTTCCCCTCGAAAATATTTTTCAGCGTATCGAGAAAGAGGCTTTTTCCGAATCGCCGGGGCCGCGACAGAAAAACATATTTAAACCGGCCAATAAGGCTACAGGCAATCTCCGTTTTGTCAATATAGAGATAACCCTCGTTAATGATCTCGCTGAACGTCTGTATGCCTACTGGCAGCTTTTTCATCGTCAAACTCAATTTAAAACATTAGCCCATAACAGGCTTCGGTATGGGAACACGCCAACACAACCCCACACTTTTTTACTACGCGCCGGAAGATAACGCTTTTTGACAGGAAAACAGAAAGACCTATCCGGTTTAACGAACGGCTCTACCCCGGTGAGTCATCGACGAGAACAGATAAAAAACAAAATATTTGGAATGGGTTCATTTTGGGTTGGCGGTGCGATTTGGAAAAACGTGCAAAACTTCCTCTTCAGTCAGGTAACGGCTATAAATCGGCATCGACAGATGATTGTTGTCTAACCGAGGCACAAACTCCCATATCGCCCTGTCAGAAGCAAGCCGAAGAAGACGCCCGTAGTTCGACTCTTCAATAAACACCTCTCCATTCAAAAGCACTTTTGAGCGCCCCGAATCTTTGGTGCGGACCGCCAGAGAACTCATCGCCTTGTCATAGGGCGTAGAGACCGACCCATTGGCAAAATCGTAGAGATAAACATTGTTGTGCCCGTCCATCAACACATACCCTTTTACATCACTGATCACATTATTTCCAAAAACCGAAATCTCATGATCGCTGGCAAACTCCACACTATGCTGGTTCATCCAGGGGCCAGTCTTGAGCCAAATAATTTTATCCGTACTTGGCCGATAAAAGGCAACGGTGCTGAGATGCTTCATGCTCAACAGCACATCGCCCTTTTTCCAGTATTTTGAATCCGTAAGGGCTGGCTGAACTTCATTAAGATGAATAGGATCCTCTCCAGGCCGCCCACGAAAACCCCCGGCCAACAGGCCACGACACCCATTTTCATAAAGAATTTTTGCCACAGACTTCTTAAAGAGCACGTTTCCTTCAGGAGATATTTTGGCAATGGCATCATCCAGATGACTCAACACTCCCTCGTAAGAGGAGGGTTTCATCCTCGAACAAATCCATATATTTCCTTCAGCATCCTGCTCCACCGTGTGAGTTGAAATACAGTTACTAACCCACCCAACAGAGGTGGTTGGCCCTATTTTTACAAGCGAATCCCTTCCATTTTCTTCACCAGATTCCCAGAATAGCCATGACAGCCTCAGGTGAATGCGCATCAGTACCCGAATGGGTATACACACCGTTTGTTTCAAAATATCCGGCATTGGCTTTTACCCGGTTTCCATACCGGCCACCAAGACTGCCGAGATTGCCCTGAAACTGGCATCCCAATTGTATGAGAAAAGGAAGCAGCTCATTGCCCGGTTCAGTATTGCTCTGCACGGCACCCGATCGTGAAAACCATTGTTTCCTCTTTACTGCGATCTGCTGTTCACCTACCGGTATTGCCAAAAGAGAGCAGCGTTCAGGGTGAGCAATAAGAGGAGTATAGCCACTGCGTTTAACAGCAAAAAGAGTCTCCTTGACCAAATCAACGGAAGTGCGGCTGGGAATTTCAATCATCATGCAGGTCGTGCCTTCAAGCAATAGCGGTTGCCGGATAAAGTCAACCAGGAATTCGTCGAGGTAGTATTCGCGTCCGGCAAGCAGCTTGATGTTGATGCCTTCGCGCATCAGTTCGTGCTGAAGCTTGTCGCGCTCATGCAGCACCGCTTCGGTAGAAACGTCAAACATCCCCTTGATCAAATGCGGTGTACAATAGACCTCACGGTACCCTGCCGCTGCCAGAAGTCGCGCCATCTCAATCGACTCATCCTCTCGCTTTGGCCCATCATCAAGGCCCGGCAGAATGTGGCAATGATAGTCTATTTGTCGCTGTTTCAGTGGCATACCGGTAATCAACTGGGGCAAAAAAATCTACAAAATAAACCGGATGTGTAAAAGGGCATATCTTTTCAAGAAATGCCCTTTACGATTCGCCGATTGCCTTCCAATCCGGTATAGCTATTTATTCTGCTGGTTTTTTATCCTTATCGCCTGGCGCTGTCGGTGGTGGTGTCTGTTCATCCGGAACCACATGTTGCGGGGCATTATTAAAATTGACCCAACCAATAGAACCTACAGACACAATAAGAGACTGAACCACACCATCTGACAAATTACTTAATGCAGCTACTGGAGGTGGTGGAGGTGGAGGTGGAGGCAAAGCTAATGCAGGCACTGCAGCCACAAACAACGACAAAAAACATATGTTCCCCGCTCTAAACAGTTTCTTTTTCATAGTAGTGATTTCATTATAAGGTTATTCCGGTTCCAACTCCTGCAATAAAACGAACACCATCACCAGAATTTTTGGTAAGATCAGCGGCTCCCAAAACAATCACAATCGGAACACTACCACCAATCAGGAATGTCTTGGAAATACCCGCATTCAGGTTCACTCCATTCCAGTCGGCAATAACATTCAGCTCATCAAACAATTCATACGCCACATTAGCGAAAGCATAGGTTCCGTGCTTACCCTTCCCGGCGGCGATATCAAGAGGACTTTTATTGCCGTACATCCCGGTGCCAGCACCAATACTGTAATGCAGTGTTGATGAACCATTACTCTTTTTTATAAAGGGTTCGCTCAGAATTCCCTGGCTGAATACGACATAATAACTCTCATCAGAATCACTGCCATCACTCAGCAAAATATTTTCAACACCGATCGCAATTGATTTTGCACCACCAAGATAACGGTGGAGATGCAAATTGAGCGCATAGCGATCCCATTCAGAAACGTCAAGGTTAACAAGTGAGGCCTGCAAACCAAGATTTTTAACAGGGTTGCCAATACCAATCCCTACCACTGCCGCACCATCAGAATTATGGCTGTAAGGGGCTGGACTGGTCATTGCAAATCCTGCAAAAACAGTACCATACGCAGCACCCCATCCGGTAGGTGTGGTTAACGACTTGCCGTGAATATTCGGAAGATAATACTCCACCGGATACGGCACATCAGCATGCAGAACGGGAGATACAAACATCATGCAAGCTATGGCCCCAGCCGAAACAATCTGTTTAAAGTTTTTCATCATCTTCATTCCGCATTTAATTGTTAATGGCGATATCTATATAGAGTAACTGAATTTTTTCATATTAACAAAAAACACAGCGCCAACCCCACAAAAAGGAGCCTAAACCTCAGCCATCCGTTCACAAAACGCAAAAAGCCGCAACAGTGCGACCTTGGCCTTCCATCAACTCCACTCTTATGCTGGTAACACCGGCGTGATGCACCAGCTTCACACCCTCTCAACCTCAAACCTGCTGACGTTTCTCTGTTTCGGGTCAAAAACAATGCCAATCAAGTATCGTTCCCCCTCATATTTCTCGTAATATCTCATTTTCTTGATCTGCTCAAGCGGCTCACCGTCAGTCACCTTAAACTCAAAAAGAAAAGTTCTCCCCCCGGCCTTCAGCGTCAGGTCAATTCGGCCCTTGTTGCTCACATCTTCGGCGATGATGTCAACCCCGATACTGGCAAAACAGGCATAGAGCACGCTGGCGTAAAAGCCCTCGTAACGCTCGATATCATTGTTTGTAAAATTATTGTAGGCGATACCGGCAAAAAGGCACTTGATACTCCCTTCCAATCTTTCAACAGCTCCGGAGTTGATAATATCGAGCAGCTCATAGCGAATCGACTCTTTTTGTGAGCTCCTGATCATTGAGCGCAAAATATACTCATTGAAACTGATCTGCACCTCCTTGTTAGGAAACCCCAACTCGTATCGAACTCCCATGCCCAACGGCAATACTCGATTGATGGTCAAATAGCCAGTCTGAAAAAGAATCGTTTCCAGATTGAGATTTTCAATATCAAAGCTGTTAACCAAACTCTTGTCAACATTGATATTCAAAAAATCCGGGATGAAATAGCTGGTTTTTTTGATCAACTCAACCAAAAAACGCGGTGTACCGGTTTCAAACCAGTAATTGTCGAACACACAATGGTTCCTGATAAAGAGCAGGATATCAAAAGGGTTATAGACCTTGTCACCCAAAAAGTTATACCCGTTGTACCACCGCTTGACCTCTTCCATATCCACGCCTTCGAGATAGGGAGCAAAAGCGGTTTCCACGTCAAACTGGGTGTAACCACAGATTGCGCCATAGTCAGG
>CAJAOR010000216.1 GCA_903942355.1 uncultured Chlorobiaceae bacterium
AACGGCCTGAGTGGCTTCAACCAACTTGATTAACTGATCCATGACAACTGTACTGTTTTACGTTATTTTTTCTTTAACTCTAAAAATTCTTGATCAAGAAGATCGGGCCTGCGCTGACGTGTTCGCTCAAGAGCATTTTCGCTGCGCCACTGCTCAATATTGCTATGATGTCCCCCCAGCAGTACTTCGGGCACCTTCATTCCCCTGAATTCTGCGGGACGGGTATAATAGGTACAATCAAGAAGTCCCGTCTGAAAAGAATCAGTCAGAGCCGACTCACTGTCACCGAGAACACCAGGAATAACCCTCACCACAGCATCCATCAAAAAGAGTGCCGGTATCTCCCCTCCTGAAACCACAACATCACCAATGGATATCTCCATGGTAATCAAATTCTGGCGGATTCTTTCATCAATGGCCTTATAATGACCGCAGAGAATAATCAGATTTTTCATTCTTGAAAGCCTGTTTGCCGTAGACTGCTCAAACAACTCTCCGTCTGGAGTAAGAAAAATCACCTCATCATACCCTCTTTCGGCCTGAAGCGCTTCTATACAGGCAAACACCGGTTCCGGACGAAGCACCATGCCTGCACCACCTCCGAAAGGCGAATCATCAACCTGTTTATACCTGCCCAATCCGTAGTCATGCAAATTATGGAGATGAATTTCCGCATGATTTTTTTTGCGTGCAATGCTTAACAATCCATTATCAAGCGATGAATCAAAAAAACCCGGAATGACAGAAATCACATCAATCCTTATGGCATTCATGAGCTGAAACGGATTTTCAGGCACAACCATTTACAGAAATTCCTCAAATCGTGGTATAACAATGTACTGTTCACGAAGATTAAACTCTTCAACAAATTCGTCAATGGCCGGCAACAGAATCTTTTTTTCGCCAGCCTGAACCTCATAGACGTCATGCGCCGGCATGGCAATCACGTTGGTGACAACGCCGACCTCACTTCGATTGCGGTCAAGAACCTTCATACCTATGATCTCATGAAGATAGGCGCGGTTAGCCGGTTGTGGCCAAAGCTGCTCTTTAGGAACAAACAATTTCCAGCCAGCAACTGCCTCAGCTTTTTCCATGCTGTCAATTCCTTCAAAGAACAACCAGGCAAAACCTGCGGCAAGAGCGGCCTTCTGAACCGTTAACCGTTCAACCGCCTCGACGGACTTTCCTGCATAATACTCTTTGCGGGAAAGAAAACTTTCAGGGAAGTCAGTAATCGGCTCCACTTTCACTTCACCCTGCAACCCTTTCGGCTTGAGAATGATACCTGTCAGATAGAGTTCCATACTGACCTCACCGTAAGAGAGTAATTAAGCCTCTCCACCTGTGGCGGCTTTCGCTTCAGCCTCTTTTTTGGCGCTGCGGCGATGGGATTTCAGTGCAAGCCTCTTCTGGCGTCTTACGTTCTGATGCTCCTGCCATTTTTCCATCTCTGCTGAAATTTCAGCCTCGCTGCGACCCATGCTTTTGAGTCGGAGTTCATAGAGCAAACCGGTCGTGCGGATAAGACTGTTCACGGTTGCTGTTGGCTGTGCGCCAGTCTGCATCCAGTAAACAATACGATCTTTTTTAATGGTGACTGCATGTGGTTTCGCTGTTGGCTGATAAGTGCCAACAACCTCAAGAAATTTGCCGTCTCTTGGTGAGCGCGCATCGGCCACAACAATCTGGTATACCGGCAATTTTTTTCTTCCTGCTCTTTTCAGTCTGATCTTTACCAAAGCTAAAATATTTTAGTTAATGTTTACTGTTACCAGTCAATGTGTAATCTATCGTTTTAAAAACTTGTCAAGCGCAAGATTTTGCGAAGTAATTTTCCTGCCGGACTGCGACAGTTTTGACACCGAACGCATCATCTTCTTCATCTCCCCGAATTGCTTCAGCAAAAGATTGACCTCCTGGACCTTCGTCCCGCTCCCCATTGCTATACGCTGCCGGCGACTGCCGTTGATAATGTCAGGAGTCGTTTTTTCCTGCTTTGTCATCGAATTGATCATGGCTTCGATGGGTTTGAAATCAAGATTTTCAAGATCCTGCTTCGGCACCATCTTGTTCAGTCCCGGAACCATTTCAATCAATCCCTGAATTGAACCCATTTTCTTGAGCTGCTGCAACTGGTCGAAAAAGTCATTGAGATCAAACTCATTCTTCATCAACTTTTTCTGCATCTCAAGAGTCTTCTCAAGATCAAGGTTTTCCTGGGCTTTTTCAACAAAACTGACAATATCGCCCATTCCCAGAATTCTCTGGGCCATACGATCGGGATAGAACAGGTCAAGATCGTCAACCTTTTCTCCGATGCTTATAAATTTGATTGGCTTTTCGACAACTTGACGGATGGAAAGCGCTGCTCCGCCTCTTGAATCACCGTCAAGCTTGGTAAGCACAACGCCATCAAAATCAAGCCGATCGTTGAAGGCTTTGGCGGTATTGACTGCTTCCTGACCCATCATCGAGTCAACAACAAAAAGAAGCTCGTCAGGTTTGAGGGCATGCTTCAAAGCCTCTGCCTCAGCCATCATCACCTGATCGATCTGTAACCGTCCTGCCGTATCGATAATCACAACATCACTGCCATTTGAACGCGCAGCCTCCAGCCCCTGAAGGGCAGCTTTCATGGCGTCCTGCTCTTCAATAGCAAAAACAGGGACGTCAACCTGCTGGCCGAGAGCTTTAAGCTGATCAACTGCTGCTGGACGATAGACGTCAGCCGCAACAAGCAACGGCTGTTTTCCGTTCTTTTTAAGCCTTAAGGCCAATTTGGCGCAGAAAGTCGTCTTTCCGGAACCCTGCAAACCTGCAACCATGATGACTGCCGGCAGTTTCTTCGGTGAAAGATTCAGTGGTTTCTGCTCTCCACCCATCAGTTCAGTCAGCTCATCATAAACGATTTTTAAGATCATCTGCGCAGGCGAAACGCTTTTGATGACCTGTTCGCCAAGAGATTTCTCTCTTATATCTTCAATTAATTTCTTTGCGACCTTGTAGTTGACGTCAGCACCAAGAAGAGCTCTCTTGATATCGCGCATGGCGAGACCAATGTTAACCTCGTTAATGGTGGCTTGGCCGGCCAGTTTTTTAAAGGTGGCCTCTAATTTATCACTTAAACTATCAAACATTGGTCCCCGCTTTTTTTCAGATAAAGCTTAAAAATGCTTAGCTTTAATTATAACAAAAAATAGCAACAAATAAAATGA
>CAJAOR010000217.1 GCA_903942355.1 uncultured Chlorobiaceae bacterium
ACCTACCCATAACATTCAGAGCTGGTGATGGGACTCGAACCCGCAACCTGCTGATTACAAATCAGCTGCTCTACCAATTGAGCTACACCAGCAGCTCACTCAAAAAACAGGGCTGGTAATATAATGAGCCCTTTTTAATATTCAAAGAAAAAAGAATTAATAAATCAGTTATCCCTTACTGCGGCAATAAAACCCGCAATACGTATGGCGATTTTTCTTGAAGCCAGCCTTTGTGAAAAAACAAGAGCAACATCAATAAGGGTTGGAAATACCCGTACCTTGTTGTTTTTCAATCCTTTAATTGCAGCCTTAACAACGACGCCTGTTTCCGATATCGGCAAGCGAAGATTTGCCGAATTATGCCCGGCCCGCTCAAAAAAACCCGTATTGATAAAGCCGGGACAGACCGCAATAACCCTTACCCCCTTTTCTTTCAGCTCTTCATAAAGCGCCTCGCTGAGCGTCATGACAAACGCCTTTGTTGCCGAATAAAGCCCAAGACCGGGAACTCCCTGAAGCGCACCAAGAGAAGCTACATTGATAATGCTGCCCGCTCTCTTGGCAATCATATCCGGCAAAAAAAGACGGGTAATTCTCGCCATGGCCATCATATTGACCATCATGATCTCTTCAAGCTTTCCCAGCGGGATATCATCAAAATCACCTGCACGCGACAACCCCGCACAATTGACCAGAAAATCAACACCGGCCCGCTGGCTTCGGCAAAATGCATAAATACGTTCAGGACTTGCAGCATCACTGAGATCTTCCACACAAACCTTTACCTCAACACCGCTCTCATGGCGAAGCTCTTCAGCCAACGACTGCAATCGTTCACCCGAACGGGCAACAAGCACAAGATTGTGGCCTTTACGGGCAAATTCCCTGGCAAAAGCTTCACCAATCCCCATGGATGCCCCTGTTATCAGGGTAAACATCATGGCAAATCGACCCATTTTCCCCGCTCCCTGATTAGGCCAACAAGACGATCCACCGCATCCTCTTCCGAAATATTTTCCTCAACGCATTCTCTTCCAACATAGAGACTGATGCGGTTTTTTCCAGCTCCGACGTAACCGAAATCAGCATCGGCCATTTCACCGGGGCCGTTAACGATGCAACCCATAATGCCAATCTTCAGTCCTTTGAGATGAACTGTTCTCTGCTTAATGGCGGCTGTAGCTTTTTCAAGCTCGAAATACGTTCTGCCGCAACCGGGACAGGAGATAAATTCAGTTTTCGACATCCTGATTCTTGCGCCCTGAAGAATGTTGAATGCCAGATTAACTTCATCATCAGGCGACATGCTGGTATCAAACGCAAGCATGTCACCAATGCCATCGCAGAAAAGCGCTCCAGCCTGCACCGAACTGTCGATCAAGATGTCAAGCCTCTCAGAAGCCTCTTTTTTGAACCGTACAACAAGAGGATAATCGAGAGAACGATTGTTGAACGCCTGAACAAGCCTGCGATACACAAAAATAACCCTGCTTGATAAAACTGAAAAAAAGAGCCGCTGCACTCCCCCGCTGCGAAACTTTTCTGCAAAATGAGCAAGCACCGCCGCTGGAACAGCATCCCCGGCACCTTCATGAATAAAGCATAACTCAACAGCCGCAAGCCGGTCATGGTCGAGAAGCCCCAATAACTCATCTCCAAGCCGCTCACCCTCAACAATATCAAACCGTACTTTTGAAACCTTATCAAGCAATCCGGCAAAAAGTGCCACATCACCTGTCGAAGCCACAAGAAAGCGAGCCGCATCACCAAGTTTAAGCAAAAGACCGTCGAGCGCCTCAAGATCTCCCTGACTGTTGATACGAACAGAAACAAACTCGGAGCGGATTGAATCCTCAGCCTTTTCCGGAGCCAGCCTCTGCATAACCTCTTCAAATACAGCCTGACTCTCTGAAAACTGAGCGTGCACTTCAGTTTCTACTCTCGGCAGACTCTCTCCTCCAACCGCCATCCCTGCAAGCGCAATCTGACGGGAGACTCTGCGCTCGTAAAAGAACGGGTTGAACGGGGGCTCTTCATGCGTTATGAGCAAACGCTTCGGTTGCCTGTTGCGACTTTCAATAACATGCTTCAGCGGAAGAGAGCCTTTATCGCCCTTGACCAGATGGAAGTCATTATACTTTTTGACCAGGGCAAACCCGACAGGAACCTCGTTGACCGGATCCTCCGTCAGGGAAACCCTGATGGTATCACCAAGGCCATCCTCAAGAAGCGCTCCAATACCCATGGCTGATTTAACGCGTCCCTCATCGCCATCTCCCGCCTCGGTAACCCCGAGATGAAGCGGATAGGCATAACGAAGCTCTCGATCAGCCTTCTCCACAAGCAACCGATAGGACTGAATCATCACCTTGACATTGGACGACTTCATGGAAAACAGCGTATCGAAATAACCCATCTCCTCACTCATCCGGGCAAACTCAAGTGCAGCTTCAACCATACCTTCCGCAGAATTCCCGTAACGGCTGACAATGCGGTCAGACAATGAGCCATGATTGGTGCCGATTCTCATGGAGACCCCAAACTGACGTGCTTTTTGAACCAAAGGAGCAAATTCAACCCGAACATGCTCAAGCTCCTTCAGATACTCCCCATCCGAATATTCACTGTTGGAAAATTTCTGACTGGTAGCATAATTGCCCGGATTGATCCGAATATTTTCAACAAACTCAACAGCCTTGAGCGCAGCACGCGCAGAAAAATGAATGTCGGCAACCAGCGGAGTTTCAATCCGGTCACGACGAAGCTGCTCTCGGATATGACAAAGATTTTCAGCATCCTTCTCAGTCGGTACCGTAAGCCGGATAATTTCACAACCCGCATCATAAAGCCTTCTGCACTGTTCAACGGTTGCCGCAGTATCCATGGTATGCGTATTGGTCATGGACTCCACCCTGATCGGCTGGTACCCGCCCAATGCCAAATTCCCAAAAGCTACTTCACGAGTTAATCGACGACGGTACTGATACATTGGAATTGAAGAACGGTTTTTATAAAAAAATTATTTCTCTCTGATGATAAACAGGGTTTCGCCCGGTTTTCGAAAGTTATATCTCTCCCTTGAGGCCTTTTCGATGCTATCTGGCTCAAGGGCATACCTGATTCGCGATTCGTTTTCCATCATCTTCCCCTGCTCTATTTTCTGCCGATCAAGAAGCGTACGGTACTCCGCCTCCATGCGAATCCGCTTGATGATACCATAATCGTCGAAAAGCATCCAGAAGACAAACAATACAACCGCAACCCTGAAAAAAAAATTTTTAGGGCGGGAACGGATATACTCCCAGAATTTCTTGATAATCTTTTTCACGCATAAACCGCTTTAGTGTGCCCAGTGCTAGCAGAGCGACAAGGGAGGAGAAAGGCAAAGGGAACCCGTTCAGATAACGGGTTCCCTGCAATATTTGTTATACCCGGAACGCCTTTTTTCCAGGGTAGCGAGCCTGATCGCCAAGTTCCTCTTCGATACGGAGCAGTTCATTGTACTTCGCCATACGGTCGGAACGCGACAGACTTCCCGTTTTGATCTGACCGGCATTTGTTGCCACGGCAATCTGGGCAATCGTGCTATCCTCCGTTTCGCCGCTGCGGTGGCTGATAACTGAAGTGTATCCGTTTGCTTTTGCAAGATCGATAGCCTGGAGCGTTTCGGTCAAGGTGCCAATCTGGTTAACCTTGATCAGAATGGAGTTGGCCACACCCCGCTCAATGCCTTCAGCAAGTCTTTTGCTGTTGGTCACAAAGAGGTCATCACCGACAAGCTGGACACGTGACCCGATCTTCTCGGTCAACACTTTCCAACCTTCCCAGTCATCTTCAGCCATACCATCTTCAATTGAAATAATCGGGTAATCACTGGCCCACTTTTCCCAGTATTCGGCCATCTCAAGAGAGGTCAACTCCCGTTTCGAAGATTTCTTGAACACATAGCGCTTCTTGGCAGAGTCATAGAACTCAGAGCTTGCAGGATCAAGAGCAATCATAACCTGTGCATCGCCCAAACCACCCTTATCGGTCGGCGAACCAACCTTATAGCCAGCCTTGCCAATAGCCTCGATAACCAGCTCAATCGCCTCTTCGTTCGAGCTCAGGTTCGGAGCAAAACCACCCTCATCCCCGACAGAAGTACTCAAACCCTTGCTTTTCAAAAGAGCCTTAAGCGCATGAAAAATTTCAGCACCGCAGCGAAGAGCATCGGAGAAAGAGTCAAATCCTGCAGGCATGATCATGAATTCCTGAAAATCAACCGTGTTATCCGCATGGGCTCCGCCATTAAGGACATTCATCATCGGCACCGGCAGGGTGTTTGCCATCGTACCGCCGATATAGCGGTAAAGCGGAAGACCGGTATATTCTGCACCAGCCTTTGCACAAGCCATAGAAACACCAAGAAGAGCATTAGCTCCCAGATTCGACTTGTTCGGCGTTCCGTCCAGAGCAAGCAACGCCTGATCGATCTCCTCCTGCTCCGTAACAAGCATCCCGATCAGGGCATCATTAATGACCGTATTGACATTTTCCACCGCCTGGAGCACCCCTTTTCCAAGATAGACGGCCGGATCACCATCCCTGAGTTCCACTGCTTCATGAACACCGGTAGAGGCTCCGCTCGGCACGGCTGCCCGCCCGAAAGAGCTTTCAGTGTATACATCAACTTCGACTGTTGGATTTCCTCTTGAATCAAGAATTTGACGAGCAAGAATCTGGCTGATAATAGGCATAACAAAATATATTAATGGTTTTTACCTGCTTTTTAGACGCAAATGATAAAAAAAAGCAATCTTCCCATGAAGATACCCGAAAATATATCTTTTTTTCTCGACCATTTCATTGTCACTATGACAGCAGATAAGACTTTTTTTGTTTATTATTTGTTTAGCGGTTTTTCTGCCAGCAGAGCCTGCAGTCCGATATGAGGTATATCAGTTGCCTGCAAGGCCATTATTAAATTCAATCAAGGAGTCGTGCCATGCAAGCCGTACAACCGGATCAATTGCGAAACATTGTCATTACAGGCCATGCCGGAAGCGGCAAAACCATCCTCGCTGAATCACTTGCCCTGACGATGGGGGTTACGAATCGCCTCGGAACTATTGATGAAGGAAACACCCTCTCTGACTACTCCATTGATGAGATACAAAGAAAACACAGTCTGAACACCAGCCTTATCCACGGATTCTGGAACGACCGAAAAATCAATATTATCGACACTCCCGGCCTGCTCGACTTTCACGGAGATGTTAAATCGGCCATGCGGGTTGCCGATACCGTCCTGATTGCCGTCAACACCGCTTCAGGTGTCGAGGTAGGCACAGATACCATCTGGGAGTATACAAAGGAATACTACAAGCCGACCATCTTTATTCTGACCAAGCTTGATGCCGACAGAACCAACTTCAACGCCACCATACAGGGGCTCCAGGATCATTTCGGCCATCTGGTCACACCGATACAGTTTCCCGCCGATGAGGGTCTCGGACATCATACCCTTATTGATGTTTTGCTGATGAAACAGCTTGAGTTCAATCCCGACAAAACCGGAGGCATGACCATTTCTGACATTCCGGAACGGCATCTGCAACATGCCGAAGAGCTTCATCAGCAGCTTGTTGAAGCAATAGCCGAAACTGATGAAGAGCTCATGAACCGCTTTTTTGAAGTTGGAACCCTGACGGAGGAAGAGCTGAGGACAGGCATCAAATCCGCACTGCTTACCAGAACATTTTTTCCCGTTTTCTGCACCTCACCGCTTCACCTGATCGGATCAGAGCGCTTGCTGAACGCCATCGTCAACCTCTGCCCCTCGCCGATTGAACGAGGGCCGGAACATGCAATCTGCACGATTGATGAAACCAAAAGCCTGATTCAACCCAACCCTGAAGGCCCGACCATTGCCTTCATTTTCAAAACCATGTCCGAACCCCGCGTCGGCGAAATCTCCTACCTCAGAGTCTATTCGGGCCATATCGAAACAGGCCATGAACTGGTTGACGTTCAGACCGGACAACTTGAAAAGATCGGTCAGGTCTACACCATCATCGGTCAGAAAAAAAGCCCCGTTGACAAGCTCCTCGCCGGAGATATCGGTATGGTCGTCAAATTGAAGGATGCACATACCAACGACACCTTGGCCGACAAAGGAACAAGCTGCCGGATAAGCCCCATTATTTTCCCCTTGCCCGTGCTTGCTACGGCGATCATTCCCGTTACACAGGGTGATGAAGAAAAAATTTCCGCAGGTCTGCATCACCTGCACGAAGAAGATCCAAGCTTTGCCATCGAACACGACGTTGAGTTCAACCAGACCATCCTCAAAACTCTTGGTGAAACGCATCTCGATACCATCATCAACCGGCTTCAGACAAAATTCAATGTCAAGGTCGATATAGCGCCTATAAAAATTCCCTACCGCGAAACCATCCGCATTGCATCATCCGCACAAGGTAAATACAAAAAGCAATCCGGAGGAAAAGGGCAATATGGCGATGTCTGGGTCAAGCTTGAGCCTCTTGCAAGAGACACCGGATTCCAATTCGCCAGCGAGGTTGTCGGCGGCGTTGTCCCTACCAGATATCTGCCCGCTGTAGAAAAAGGGCTTCGGGAATCAATTACAAACGGCATTCTGGCGGGTTATCCCGTCGTTGATCTTAAAGCCATTGCCTACGACGGCTCTTTTCACCCGGTCGACAGCTCCGAATTTGCCTTTAAAATCGCCGCCAGCATGGCATTCAAGAGTGCTTTCGAACACGCAAAACCATTTCTGCTTGAACCGATTTTTGCCCTGAATGTCTATGCACCCGAACACTATACCGGAGAAATTGTTGGTGACATTTCAAGCAAGCGGGGTAAAATTCTTGGCATGGATTCCGATGTAAGGATTCAGATCATCCATGCGCTCATCCCGCAGGCCTCGCTGACAACATTCCATCATGCGCTGACACGACTCACCCAAAGCCGGGCACGATACTCCTACAATTTCAGCCATTACGAAGAAGCACCGCCCGATATCGCCCAACAACTCATCGCTGAAAAGAGATCATAAGTCAAGCTTAAAAGAAAAAAAGCCCCGTAACCCGTCGGGGCTTTTTTTTTCAGCAACCACAACGGGTGGCCACTACAGCAAACCGAAGCCCGACTTTATTTTCAGCAACCACACCATCCAGATCGCCTCACGAATATTGTGCCGGGTCATTTTCGACTTTCCAACCGTCCGATCGACAAAGACAATAGGAATTTCCCTGATGGCAAACCCCTGTTTCCAGACCCTGAAGTTCATCTCTATCTGAAAAGAATAGCCCTGAGAGTTAATCCTTTCAAGATCGAGTGCACGCAGCACTTCTGCACGAAAACATTTAAAACCGCTCGTCGGATCCGCCACAGGCATCCCGGTAACAAAACGCGTATAGATACTTGCCATTTTGGAGAGAATTAACCTGCCCAGCGGCCAGTTAACAACATTGACAGTATTGTTCATATAACGCGACCCGATAACCAGCTCTGCGTCACTCATGGCATCAAAAAAACGCTGCAGCATCAAAGGGTCATGCGAATAATCTGCATCCATTTCGACGATATAGCGGTAACCATTCTGCAGGGCAAACCGGAAGCCGGAAATATATGCCGTACCAAGGCCCAGCTTACGCTCCCGCGTCATCAAATGAATCCCGCTCGTCGTTAACTGCATTGAACGAACAATCCCTGCTGTTCCGTCAGGAGAGTTGTCATCAATGACAAGAATATCGATAATAAGCGGATAGAGTTTCTTCAGGTCACCCAGCAGCCTGCCAATATTTTCAGCCTCATTGAAGGTTGGTATAATGACAAGTGCCTTGCTTGCTGGCGCTGTTTCATCACCGGATAACATGCGGGAATTTTTAGAGGTCTCGTTGTTTTGATTCGGCATAAGCGTTAAAGATCTTCAAAAAAAAAGCACTGCTTCCCCTGGAAGCAATGCTTTTATAAAACCATACACAAAACTTGCGGTTCTTACCGCGCTTCCCGGTGAAATCTGTGCAGAAACCTCAAATCAAAATCAAGTCTTTCCGGAGGGGTATAGGTAAAATCAAGTACCTGTCCATCGGGAAGCACTTCAAGAAGAGCTCCGGCAGGACATTCATCTGAAGAAAAACAGGCCGAACAGGAAATACAGGCATCCTGATCAATATAAGCCCTGAACCCACCTTCCTGAACATCACCGTAGAACTTGTAGCCAATAGCCTGGACTTTCGGCGGACACTTGTCAAGACAGAGACCACAACCCACACAAAGGTTTTCAAGAATAAAATAGTGCGATTTTACTCTTGGTGCCGTTTTTTTCAGAACAGGCTGAGCCGCAACTACTGCAGGTGCCGCTTTTGGCGCTGGCGCAGCTTTTGCTGCTGGCGCGGCTGGTTTCGCACCTGCCACGGGCTTTGCTCCAGGTACTGGTTTCGCTCCAGCAACTGGCTTTGCACCCGGTTCTGTTTTGGCACCTGCCGCAGGCTTTGCGCCCGGCACAGGTTTAGCTCCTGCAGCCGGCTTTGGAGCTGGAGCTGGTTTTGCGGCTGGGGCTGGCTTTGCAGCTGCTTTCTTTATCGGAAACGCCGACTCCTGAGGCAAACCGCTTCTTCCAAGATTGACATTAAGCGGTTCCATCCGAAGCTTGCCATTTTGCTTCAGCTGAAGCTCGACCGGTTTTGCCTTTACCTGCGTTGCTGCCGGAGCTGAAGCTTTCGGCGCAGCAGGCTGACCCTTGGCAGCAGGTGGTGACGATATATCTGGCTTTTGTACAGGATCGGCCATAAAAACCCTCCTCTTTAATTACATGATAAACGTTAGAAGCAAAAGATCATTGCCGAAAGAACCATAACGTCCTTCCGGCAATGACAATGAAATCAAGCAATCAGCTTCATCAAATAATCGACAACCTGTGTCAGCATAACCTGACCTGATACCGCGGCATCACTAACCTGCGGCGGCAAAGGAGAGTCTGTCTGATAAAAACCATTACCGATAAACAGGAAGACAAGAATAAATACACCGCCGAAATAAAGGAACGTACCGGCCATCTTCGAGTCGGATATGGTCAGCACCGGGAAGCGGAAATTAACATCGCGGTTCAGGAACTTCTTCCCAAGCCAGCGGACGGTTCTTGTCTGGATGTCAGCACCTTCAAGACGTGATCCGCGATCTTCAAACCATACGGCAAAGCTGATAAACCAGATAAGATGGCCAATCATCAGAATGGTTGAAAGATGCGAACTGGAGAAGATGTTAACCGTCTCTGTCCAGAAGTAATAGAAA
>CAJAOR010000218.1 GCA_903942355.1 uncultured Chlorobiaceae bacterium
CATGCACCAGCTCTATGGTATCAGGCAGCAACTGGTCAATGCCGTTGCGCATAATCGAATGGGTCTGCCCGCCGCAGATCTCCATGATGGTCCAGTGGCGGGTAGCTGTTCGGCGGATCTCGTCAAGCAGCTTCCTCGCAAGCTGCGGATCGCGATATTCGTCGATATATTTCATCGGAGTCCGGTTCACAGCAGTTCAGGTGAAGGAGGCTCCCGATCAGGCTGAAATGCTCCGCTCTCAATAAGCTCCTGCCAAAGTTTCAGGCTTTCAGCCGCATCCTCTTCATCAATGATTTTCAGGGCAAAACCGGCATGAACAATGGTATACTGACCAAGCTGGATGTCGGGCACATATTCCAGACAGGCCCTTGTTTTTGAACCGTTCACATCAACAACGCCCATTTTGAGGCCATTTTCATTGGAGAGTTCAACGAGTTTTCCGGGAATGGCAAGGCACATTGGCTTGTTGTTTTTTTACAGAAGATAGTAAATATGGAATATTCGGAACTTATCGGCCTTATAAAAGAATGAAAAAATGAGCAATTATCGGACTCCCCGGTAGCTGCCTTTAAGGTACTTTCGCCCAATAACAGCCTGGCCAAGAGAGATGCCCCCATCATTGGAGGGCACGAGAGCGTGGGTCACTACCCGATATCCGGCATTTTGCAGTTCCAGCACAAGAGTTTCAAAAAGAAGCGTATTCTGAAAAACTCCTCCGCTGAGCGCTACGGTTTTCAGGCCAGTTGCACTGGATGCCTTGTCAATAATCTGCCGAAAGCAGTTTACGAGCGTGCGGTGAAAACGCTGACTGATATCACTGATTGCCATCCCTTGCTGCAGGGCCGCAACAACATCCTGGACAATTGGCGACACAAGGATGGTCCAGCGCCCGTTTTCACGATGCAGCGCACTGCGAAACGCCTGGCTGCCCACTCGTCCGCCCGCCGCCTGCATCAGCGCAATGGCAGCCTCTCCTTCATACGTGATCTCACCCCGAAGGCCACAGATGGCGGCAACAGCGTCAAAGAGCCTGCCGCAGCTTGAGGTCTCAGCAATGTTAACCCGTTTCTGAAGCAGCTCAAGAACCGGCTCAATCCTCCGCTCTTTCATAAACGGGAGCTCTGGCAGGTCGGCACAGCTTCGATAGAGGTAGCCCAGCGCAGCCCGCCATGGCTGCACGACCGCTGCATCCCCTCCCGGCAGCGGCATAAGCTCAAGCGAGGCAAAGCGTTCCGCTCCTGAAGCATCGCCGATCAGCAGCTCTCCGCCCCAGATGGTACCATCAGTTCCGTACCCTGTTCCGTCGAGTATAAGGCCGATGGCTGGGCCATCCTCCCTGTTTTCGGCCAGACATGCAGCAAGATGGGCATGATGATGCTGCACGCCAAGCAGCGGAACGCTCTGTTTCATCGCCCACTGCGTGGTCAGGTATGCAGGATGCAGGTCATGCACCACAAGCTCGGGTACTGCCTGAAAAAGGTGCTGCAGATGGGCGGCAACATGCTCAAAATGGCGGTATGCTTCATAGTTTTTCATGTCCCCGATATGCTGGCTCATTAGTGCATGAGTACCCTTCAAAAGCGTGACGGTATTTTTAAGTTCCCCCCCGGCAGCAAGCACTGCAGGCCCCGTCTCCTTGAGATAAATCGGGGCCGGGACATATCCCCTGCTCCGCCTGATCTGGCGAAGCTCTCCGGAAAGATGGACGGTAACGGAATCGTCGCATTTCAGATAAATGGGACGGTTATGCATCAGAAAAGCGTCAGCAATACCCTTGAGGCGCAACATCGCCTCTTCATTGTCGTGCACAATCGGCTCCTCACTGAAATTGGCACTGGTCATAACAAGAAGATCCGTGCCGCCGTCGAAAAGCAGGGTATGCAGCGGCGTATAGGGCAGCATGACGCCAAGCCGGTCATTGCCGGGAGCTACAGCAAAAGCGAGAGCAGCACCCTTTTTCTTTTTCAGGAGTACAATGGGCGCCTGCGCAGAGGTCAAGGCGGCAAGCTCGCCCTCACTGACCTCGCAGTACCTCCCGACAAGCTCCATATCGCGCATCATCACCGCAAAGGGTTTTGCCTCACGCCCTTTCCGCTCCCTCAGCCGCCGTACCGCATCTTCATTACCAGCATCAACGGCAAGATGAAAACCGCCAAGCCCCTTCAGCGCAACAATCAGTCCCTGGCGGAGAAACGCCACGGCCTCAGCAACGGCATCCCCCTGAAGAATCGTCCCTGCAGCATCCAGCAAAGCAAGAGAGGGGCCACAGACCGGGCAGGCGTTGGGCTGTGCATGAAAGCGGCGATCAAGCGGATCATGATACTCCCGCTCACACTCAGGGCACATCGGAAAGCTGCGCATCGAAGTAAAAGGGCGGTCATAGGGCAACCGTTCAACAATGGTGTAGCGAGGGCCGCAATTGGTACAGTTGATGAACGGATAACGGAACCGTCGGTCTGCAGGATCCAGAAGCTCGCGGCGGCAATCGCTGCAGAGCGCAATATCAGGCGGAATAAGGGTCTCAACCCCAACGCCGGAGATCGAGTCCCCGATCACAAAGCCCTCCTCAACAACACAGGCAAGAGTGCTCGCTTCAATTGCTTCAATATGCGAAAGCGGCGGTCGGTCACTCAGCAGGCGCCGGGTAAACTCTTCAAGAAGGGACGGAATACCCTGCACCTCAATCAAGACCCCGGACGCCGTATTGCGGATAAATCCTTTCAGGCCATACCCCACGGCCAGACGGTAAACAAAGGGACGAAACCCGACACCCTGCACGATACCGTTGACCTGAAGGAGCCTCCGCTCTGCGGCGCTGTTAACGATGCTGCTCAGTGCTGCAAAAGTTTACGCTCGACCCACTCCTGCAATGCAGCGAGCCCCTCACCGGTTTTGGCTGAAAGCTCAAACCATTCGAGGTGATGGTTGACCTGCATGGCATTTTCGCGGCACTTCCGGGCATCAAACTCCACATAAGGCAGAAGATCGATCTTGTTGAGAATGCAAATATCTGCCTCATGAAACATGGTCGGATACTTCAACGGCTTGTCGTCACCCTCCGTCACACTGATAATGACCACTTTCAGCGCCTCGCCAAGATCAAAGAGCGCCGGACAGACCAGATTCCCGACATTCTCGATACAGAGCAGCGAATTGTCCTGCAGTTCAAGCTCCTTGACAGCCCGGTTGACCATCAAGGCATCAAGATGACATCCCGATCCGGTATTGATCTGGATTACCGGCACACCGAGTGCCTGAATCCGCTCGGCATCATTGGTGGTCTGCTGGTCGCCCTCAATGACCGCAACCGGAAAGCGAGGCTGCAGGGCAGGAATAATTTTTTCAAGCAGGGAAGTTTTTCCCGATCCGGGAGAGCTCAGAAAATTGAGGGCAAAAATCTTCCTTGCCTCAAAATAGCCCCGGTTTCGTTCAGCAAGAAGATTATTTTTCTGCAGCACATCCTGTTCAAGCACAACCTTCCGGCTTGTGCCTTCATGATGATGACCGTGATCATGGCTCTGCTGCTCCTCATGAGCGTGAGCGTGATCATGATCGCCTTCGTTAACATGAACATGATAATCGCTCTGGCCCGGTTTGCGGAGCACAGCCCCGCCTTCAGTTGAACAACCGCAAGTATCGCACATTTTTTATTCTCCCTCCTCTTCTATAGTCATTGATTGGATCAAAAATTCTTCACCCGAAACGATCGTTATCCGCAGCGAACGGCATCCCGGGCACTCGGCATAATAAAAGTTGACCGGAAAGCGCGTGCCGCACTCCCCGCACTCCCCGGTTCCTTCCGGTTCCTCAATAACAAGGATAGCATCTTCAGCAAGTGTCCCCTTCGCTGCTGCAGAAAAACAGAATTTAAGCGACTCCGCCTCTATCCCGGCAAGTTTACCGACCAGCAACTCTATACCTGAAACCTTTCGGGCACCCTCCTGCCGCGCTTTTGCATCCACTGCTTCAACAATGGAAAGCGCAATACTCATTTCATGCATGACAACCAGTTGGAAGGAAATTCGTTCATTAATAATAATACCAGCACCGACAAACCTCTGCCTCCTATAGCCGGTTTTTTCCGGGGACAGGCAGGAATCTCTTTATGATAACTCATGTAAGGTAGTTTTTGATCATTAATTTTTTTGTACCTTTGGAAAATTATCTTTCTGAAAAACGGCAACTGACAGGTTGGATTTGAAGCACCTTACTGGATTATGCAATGTTCCGGCCACTGACATCACGGAACTTCTCGACATGGCCGCCAGGTTTAAAAAGGAGCTGATCACCGCCAGCCCCTCTTTTGAGCCATCTCTTAACAACAAACGCATTGCGCTGGTTTTTTTTGAAAACTCAACCCGCACCAGATTTTCGTTTGAAATAGCCGCACGTTACCTTGGCGCAAGCACACTCAACTTCAGCGCAGCATCAAGCAGTGTCAGCAAAGGTGAGAGCCTGAGCGATACCATCAAGAACCTTGAAGCCATGCGGGTAGATGCGTTCGTCCTTCGCCACCCCTCTTCGGGAGCTGCCGACCTCA
>CAJAOR010000219.1 GCA_903942355.1 uncultured Chlorobiaceae bacterium
AAATATCGTGTCTTATTTATTGACTTAAGCACCAATAATATAAGCAATTACGATATTTATAGCCCCCTTTTTTTATTGCTTTGATGAATAATTCAGGTTATCCTGATAACCGTGATGATTTCGGTTTCAGAGCTCCGTGCAGCAGAGAATGATATTGACGGACATCCAATCAATACGGTATCCATTGGCGGTCAGGTCTGGATGCAGGAGAATCTTGACGTCAGCCGCTATCGAAACGGAGACCAAATTCGATATGCCCCTACGAATCAGGATTGGCTGGACGCAGCAGCAAAAGGCGAAGGAGCCTGGAGCTATTACAAGAATGATGCTGCCAGCAACGGAAAATATGGTCGCCTTTATAACTGGTATGCCGTGCACGATTCTCGCGGCCTTGCTCCGTCAGGGTGGCATATTCCGACCTCTCAGGAGCTGAACAAGCTGACTACAGTGCTGGGCGGCGCATCTGTTGCCGGAGGAAAAATGAAATCCACCGGATCGTCGCTCTGGCTGAGCCCCAATTTTGCAGCTGATAACAGCAGCCGGTTCAGTGCACTGCCGGGAGGCATGAGAGGCATTGATGGAGGCTTTTATTTTATGGGTGAAAACGCCTATTTCTGGTCTTCTTCTGAATCAACTCCGACGATCTCGTGGTACACTGTCCTTAATTGCCACCTTCCGGTAGTTGTTCAAGGCACCGAACACAATGCAGACGGCATGTCGGTACGCTGCATCAAGAATTAGATACATGGAAATGTTATGAGTCTCCACTTGCCCGGAAAGACCGCTTCGTAAGGTTTTCTGGGCAAGTGTGTTTCTGTCAATCAAAAAGTGCATTGACTTGTTATTGACGAATGTGATCATGCAGGAGATGAATGGAGCAGAACTCTCAAAAAAGTTTTTTGCTTCTCGCCCTGGCATTAAAACGCTTTTTATGTCAGGTTTTGCTGCCGATGTTATTACCCGCAATACCTTCATTGATACCAGCGTTAACTTTATCCAGAAACCGTTCAACATCAAGTCGCTGGAGAAGGCTATTGATTCTATCCTAAATTAAACTACCCTCGACGATTTCCCTGAATTTCTAGTTTGTCTATGATAAGCGTATTTTTGTGCAAGAAGTTAGTGCTAAAATCAGTACATTTTCCTGTCCTGTTGGCTAATTTTTTACAAAACAGCAGCATTTCCAGAAGGATGGTGTGATCAATGCGTTCTTTTTTTGAAAAGGCGGGATCAGTTTTTTTTCTTCTCATCTTCACGATAATTTTGTTTCCTGTCAATGACGCCAAGGCATCAGAACCTGATAGCCTCAAGAAGGTTATCTCGGTTGGCGTACGATCAACACTGACAGAATTGAATGATTTTCGACCCGGATACATCTATCTGACGGTTGAAAACCGGTCGGATTCCTTGCTGACGATTGACCGTATTGTCATTGCCGAAAAACCTTCTTTTATCAGTATCAAGTCATCGGCATTTGACAGGGATACCGTTTCTTCCAGAGAGTCTTCTTTGCCCTACAGGATGGGTCAACCTGTTCGGCCCGGTGAATGGCGGGTTTATCCTGTCTACGTTGCAGCAACAGATCAGGTCAGGCCCGGTGACCATCTCTTGCTGTTCAATATTTTTTTTCATCATAACAGTAAAACACTGCAATACGGCAGTGTGCTTGCCGAGCATAAGCTCAAGGTAAAAGTTTTTGGGGAGGATGAAGTTCTTGGTGCCTTATCGAATGCCGTGACCTTTCTGATGTTTCCGGGTTTTATCATGATTGTCGCTTTCGGGTTGGTATGGAACCTTTTTCTTCGGGGCGAAAAGGCGGAACAATTTTCGGAATATTTTAAAGCGGGAAAAATAACCGACCTGCGATTTTGGGTAATTTCGATAACCTTGTCGCTGTTTATGGCTCTCTTTGGCTATCCGTGGCTGACAGGAAAGCTCAGATTTATAGGCCGCAGAGATTACCTGTACGGTTATGGGTTTCATGATATTGTCTGGATGTGGCTGCTTTCGGTGTCTCTTGGAGTGACGGTTTCATTAATGGCGGCTTTGCTGCTTTTTGGGTGGAGAAAAATTATGGCATTGAAAAAGAGCAGCGATTTTGAAAACGATTTTAAAGAGAGTGACGATCCGATAATTTTTCTGAGAAAAATGGTCAGGAAAGGCATCGACAGTGTTGTGTTGGTAAGGGTAA
>CAJAOR010000220.1 GCA_903942355.1 uncultured Chlorobiaceae bacterium
GGTTTACCAGCTTGCAGCCAGCTTTGTAGGCAGTCCATTTGTCAGCCACCGGCCCTTCAGGGATTCTGGCGTTGAGGCGTGTCATTGAAGAGTATTGTGAGCGTTGTTTTTAGTAAAAAACACAGTCGTTGTCGATTATTTCATTACTTGAAGAAAATAGAGATAGATCGGTACAAGACTGAATCCGATGGCAATCAAAACCGAGTAAACAGAACCAATAACTTTTACAGCACCGGTATACTTGCTGTGGTTCCAGCCAAGGGTCTGAAATGCGGACTGAATGGCATGGTTGAGATGTATCCCAAGAAAAACAAAGCCGCCAATGTAGAGCAGTGAGTACCAGGGAGATGAAAACAAAAGCAGGGTGCGATGATAGAAGTCGTGACTTGCAATACCGGGAGGGGGAGCTACAAGTCCGATCTTGATAAAGTAGAAATCAATAAAATGGAGGGCAAGGAAGATGAAAACAATGATACCGGTATGAAACATGTACTTCGAAAAGAAGGAGGTCTCAGAACTGTTACCGTATGCGTAGGCTATCGGTCGTGCTGCCCGATTCTGGCTGGAGACCAGTAATCCAAAAAGTATATGGAGCAGAAAACCGGCAAAAAGGACAATTTCAAAAACCTTGATGACAGAATTGGTGCCCATGAATGTAGCTGCTTCCGTGAACATACGACCCCCATCATCTTTCAAAAGCATAAGATTGATGCCGAGATGCACACATAAAAAGGTGACCAGAAAAAGTCCGGCAAGCGCCATGAGTACTTTTCTGGTAATAGACGAATACAAAAGCATGATGTTCATACTATGGTTATTTCGATGGGAAAGAACTGAGGATTAACTCCTAATGGGAGTCAAGGTAAGTTCCTCTTTTCTAACTTCCAACAAAAAAGTTATGCCTTCTTTTCATTATCGATCAACGCTACTGCACGGACAGGTGAGGCTTCCGCATCGATAATTTTTAATGGGAAACCGCAAAAGATGAAAGAAAAATGCAATAGCAGGGAAAGGCAAACAAGATTCTCAACAATGATAATCCCATTTTGAAGTAACCGATTATGAACAGGAAAATCATCAGAGTCAGAAACATCGACTGAAATCATGTCCACTCCAAGCCCTTTGAGATGAAATCCGGTCAACCACAATGCCGCTTCAGAGGAAAGCGTTGGATATCCTTCGTAATAAGCAGGAGAACCCCAATATTGGCTCCAACCGGAGCAAAGTAGCAGAAACTCGCTCTCCTTGATAAGATCCTTGAAAGGAGAGAGTTCTTCAACGGTAATCACCCCTCCAGTTCTGCCGCGGAGATCAATTGCAGAGCCCTTGCCAGCAAACCGCTCAATACTGAAAGCATCAAGCGAACTGCCCGCCAGAAGCATATGCGAAGGCAAATCAACATGTGTTCCGGTATGGGAAGACATCGTAAAGAGCTTTTCGGCAAATCCATGTTCCTCAATAGAGGCAAGAGGCTGAATCAGCGGCCCGGGAGTACCTGAATAACAGGGCATCCCAGGCCGGATGGTATGGCTCAGGTCAATGCAGCGCATCAGCCCTGTATCTTGTTTCGTCCAATCCTGCCGGAAACATAGTCTATAATCGCCCGGATGGCTGTTTCCCGCTCGCAATCACAAAAAATCTGGTGCCCGGAACGGTCCAGCCAGAAAATAGACTTTCCGGACGGGTCAGTAGCAATCATTTTATACAGTATGAGTGCACTTTCAGGTCGCACCGTACTTTCCCGCCGGTTATGTATGATCAGAACAGGGACATTGATACTATCCAGCAACTGTAAGCTTTTTTTGATCAGCTCAAAAAATGAGAGGATCGCGTCTGTTGGCGCCCAGGTATAATGCAGAGTGCCGTTTTCATATACCGGTCCGGAAAAGTCCGTCTTTAGCTTCCAATTCTTGATGATCCTGCTGAAAAATGGTGCTGCAAAATGAAAAGGACGTCCTGGAGCGAGCACGGAAACAAGTTTTATTGCCGGTGCGACAAGCACCAGCGAGTCGATCTTGCCTTTATGCCCGGCGGCAAGATTCAGGGAGATGAGAGCTCCCATACTGTGACCGATCACTATTACCCGATCCACCTCAAGACAAAGCTCTTGAAGCGCACGGTCAGCATCCGCCAGCCATGCGTCCCATTTTACACCGCGAAGTGCCTCCGGAGACGCCATCCCATGCCCAGCGAGCAGAGGCAACCGCACCGGTATGCCAAGCTCGTTGAGGGGAGTACACAACGCATTTACACTGTCGAGCGTTGCCGTAAAACCATGAATGATAAGGACGCCTATAGAGCTTCGTTCTTTGTGTTGTTCAGCCATGATCGCATCTTGTAATCTACATCTCCAAGTAAAACAGCCGACCGCTCATCAGCCTCTGAAAAAGAGGATAACTGGTATGGAAGTTATAATGGATTTTTAGTTAAAATTACTATTTTTCAAGGAAATTGACTCCAATGAACAAAACGATGCATAAGGTTCTCCTGACAGGATGCCTGCTGTTGCCGCTGGCACTCAGTTCGTGCACATCAACACTTTCACCCTGGGGCGAAAATAACGCAATTTCACCCGAAGAGGCTTACCGGGTGGGGAAAATCAAAAATACACCCTATGTTATCAACGGACGGGTCTATGTTCCCATGAGTTATCAAGAAGCTCTTTCCTATGAAGAGACGGGTACGGCCTCATGGTATGGTCAGGAGACGCTCGACCAGCATAACGGACAGTTGACCGCATACGGGGAAATTTTCGATCCATCAAGGCCAAGCGCCGCACACAAGTACCTCCCGTTGCCCTCTCTTGTAAAAGTAACCAATCTCGACACTCACGCCTCATTGACGGTAAGGGTCAACGATCGTGGACCTTTTGTCGATGACCGAGTTATCGATCTAAGCGCGGAAGCGGCCAAGCAACTGGGATTCTTTGAAAAAGGTACCGCCAAAGTCAAGATTGAAGTTATCTCCCGTTGACCGAAGAGCGACCGGTTATTTTTTCATGACTGCAGCATCTTCCATAAACTTTTTAAGCCCGAGATCGGTCAACGGATGATTGACAAGCTGGCGGATAACGCTGAACGGAATGGTCGCGATATCGGCACCAATCATTGCGGCATCGATGACATGCAGGGGATGCCGCACACTGGCGACAATCACCTCGGTCATATAACCGTAATTGTCGTAAATGGTGACAATTTGCTTGACCAGCGCCATGCCTTCGGCACTGATATCATCAAGCCTTCCGACAAAAGGGCTCACATAACTGGCTCCGGCTTTGGCGGCAAGCAATGCCTGACTGGCCGAGAATACCAGTGTGGCATTGGTTCTGATTCCCTGCTCTGAAAAATGGCTGATAGCTTTAAGGCCGTTGATGGTGAGCGGGCATTTGACAACGACATTTTCATGGATTGCCGCCAGCTCCTCTCCCTCGGCTATCATCTCCTCGGTCTCAAGGCAAGTAACCTCGGCACTCACCGGACCGTCAACTATTTCACAGATTCGGGCAATATGGGTCTTGAAATCCTGAAAGGTGAAATTGGATGGATCACCAACAATTTTGGCAATCAATGACGGGTTGGTGGTCACACCGTCAAGGACTCCAAGCTCTTTGGCTGCCTTGATTTCCTCAAGATTTGCTGTATCAATAAAAAATTTCATTCTTTCACCTCAGACGTTTACCTGTTGACGATCCAGCATGGCATTGAAGTTTTTAGCCTTGCGGCCTTCCCAACTGCGTTTGTGATACGCATAGCCCGCAATCAGCGGCAGAGCAATGGTTGCTTCGGCAAAGACCATCTGCTCGTGAACGGTATCAACCTTGCCCCATGAGCAGGCCTCCTTGAGGGTTGAACCAGACAGCGCACCATCACGCTCATCGGCCACCGTGATCTGAACGGCATAAGTGTGCATGGAGACATCATCGTGACCGAGAACTTCGGCAGCAACAACAATATCCTGGGTAAAGTTTTTCGGTACACCGCCGCCAATCATAAAAATACCGGTCTTGTCATTCTCAATCTTGATTCTGGTCAGTTCACGAAAATCCTTCACCGAATCGATCGCGACATGCTGTTCCGGGTTATTCCACTGGTGATGGACCAGCCCGAATCCGGCAGAACAATCAGAAAATGCCGGGCAAAAAATCGGAATGCCCTTTTCATAGGCCTTGTAGACGATTGAGTTCCTGTCGTGGTTGTTTGCCTCTATATATTTAGCCATTTCCACAATAAATTCACGTGAGGAATAGACTCCGGGCCGCATGGAGTTGGCAATGATCGCAGTCGTATCATCACAAACACGAAGATCGTCTTCATCGATAAAGGTATCATAAATACGATCGATATGCAGCTCCCTGAGAATGGTATCATCAATAAACTGGGTACCCTTGTAATGATGAAATCCAAGAGCTTCAAAAAAGTCCTGATCGACAATATTGGCTCCTGTGGAGACAATCACATCAACCATATTGTTGTCGATCATGTCAATAAGTACCTGCTTCAAGCCTGCGCTGATCAATGAACCTGCGAGAGTAACAATGACTGCGCACTCCTTATCCTGCTGCATAAGATCAACAATGCTGGCTGCTCTTGACAGGTTCCTTGCCTGAAAAGCGGTATCGCCCATCTGGTCAATGAGCGGAACAATATTCAACTGCTTGATATCAATATGGCGAACCGGCGCTTTCAGTAACTTCTCTTTGCTGAATTCTGACGGCATAACTACTCCCCGATGCAATTAAAAGTGACTAAATAAAAAAAGAGAGTAAGCTTACTATATCACACACTCAAATTACCGGATGCTGCTTCCTTCCGGATCTGACATGGTTGGGCAACTGAGCGTTGTATAGGA
>CAJAOR010000221.1 GCA_903942355.1 uncultured Chlorobiaceae bacterium
CCCTGTCTTTAGTCGGTTATGAGCTCCTGCAAGTGGCTTCATTTGCGATAACGACACTTATCACATGAACACAGCCATGAGCATCTCCATTTTTTACTCAAAATTTCGATTTTTGTGGCTATCATGAATTATTCAGGTTATTTCGAATAAAATCCCCCGGCACATTCTTAACTTATTTCGGTTGTCAATTGTTACTTATTCATTTTCTATTGTTTATCAGTATTCAAGTTCCGAATCCGCAGTAACTCTCTGCCGGAAAACCCAGTAGCTCCAACCCTGATAGATGAGGATAACCGGAATGAACATGAGGGCGACGATGGACATGATGCCGAGGGAGTATTCGGATGATGAGCTGTTATAGATGGTGAGAGTCCATGCCGGATTAAGGCTTGAAACAAGCAGTCGCGGGTAGAGGCCCATGAAGATGGTTATGGTAGAAAAGGCTATGGCGACAGTGGTCATCGCAAACGCCCAAGCAGCAGCATTTTTTTGCAGCATGAAGATTACCGAGACGAGGGCCAGAACACTGAAAACCGGTACAATACCCGGATTGATGCCGAGTCGGAGGTACAGGTCGGTTTCGGTGACGGAATAGGCCATGAAGACGGTGCAGAGAAGCGTTGCCGGAGCCCAGAGCTTTTTCGCGAAACTCATTGCTTTTTTTTGGAGGGTAGCGGTGGTTTTAAGGGCAAGAAAGATGGCCCCGTGGAGGCTGAAGATCAGGAGTGACGTTATGCCGCAGAGAAGGGCATAGGGATTGAGCAGATTGAACCATCCTCCGCTATAGTTCATGGATGCATCAACAGGGACGCCGCGGATGAAATTTGCGATGGCAATTCCCCAGAGCATCGCGGGAACGGCACTTCCTCCAAAAATGCTCCAGTCCCAGAAGCTTCGCCATGCGGGACTCGGGTGCTTGCTCCGGAACTCGAAAGCGACGCCCCTGAAAATAAGGGCCACAAGCATAAGCAGAAGAGGCAGATAAAAGCCGCTGAAGAGAGTTGCGTACCATTTCGGAAAAACAGCAAACATGACGCCTCCTGTACTGATAAGCCACATTTCGTTACCGTCCCAGAAAGGACCAATGGTATTGATGACGGTGCGGCGTTCACGGTCATCCCGGCTCATGAAGGGCAGGAGGATTCCAACTCCAAAATCAAATCCTTCGAGTACAAAAAAGTTGATAAAGAGAAACGCTATAAGGATGAACCAGAGTGTTTGCAAGTCCATTAGTGGTCAAGTTTACAGGTTCTCCGGCAATGTTGGTGCCTGCCAGACAAAGAGGTTTTCAGCACAAGTGCATTCATCGGTGCTCTTTTTATGAGATTATTCTGCATTGTCGATCCCTGCAGAGGCATATTTTTTTAACAGGAAAAGGTCAGTTCCGGCAAGCGCGGCGTAGATCACAACAAACACGGCGAGTGAGAAGAGCAGTTCGCTGCTGCTGACGACCGATGCCGGCGAAACGCCGTTTTCGGTTTTCAGCAGGCCAAAGACAATCCAGGGCTGACGACCCATCTCAGCAAGGATCCATCCTGATGAGTTGGCAATCCAGGGCAGCAGCAGTGACCAGAAGAGCAGTGCGCCGACTAGTGGTGAGAAGGTGTAGTTCTCCTTGATTATCTTGTAGAGCGCGAGCAGTGAGACAAAGAGCATCAGTGTACCGGCACCGACCATGAAACGGAAGCTCCAGTAGGCGGTTACAATGGAGGGGATGTAGTTGCCGGGGCCGTATTGGGCTGCATACTCTTTCTGCAAGTTCTTGATTCCTTTCACTTCGCCCTCAAAGGCGTTGTAGGCCAGAAAGGAGAGCATGCCGGGAACGCGTATGGAAAAAACATCCTTGAGCCCCTTTTCGTCACCGATGGTAAAGAGCGAAAAGCTTGCCGGATTTTCACTCTCCCATAGCGCTTCAGCCGCAGCTACTTTCATCGGCTGGGTTGTGAGCAGGTTCTGCATCTGGGCGTGTCCGGCAAGAACAACGAGAACCGTTCCGATAAAGGCATAGATGGCGCCAAACTTCAGGGATGTTTCAAATGCGTTTCGCTCTTTTGTTCCTTTTCTGAGATGCCATGAACTGACGGCGATAACAAGAAATCCAGCGGTAACAACTCCTCCGGCCAGCACATGCGGGAACTGCTTCCAGAGGCTTGGATTGAAGAGCAGGGCAAAAAAGTCGACCATTTCAGCCTGTGAACCATTCGCTGCCATTTTGTATCCGACAGGTGACTGCATAAAGGAGTTTGCAACCAGAATCCAGAAAGCCGAGAGGGTTGAGCCAAGAGCGACAATCCAGATTGATGCAGCATGAAGCGCTTTTGGAAGCTTGTTCCAGCCGAATACCCAGACGCCAATAAAGGTCGATTCAATAAAGAAGGCAAGCAGGGTCTCGATGGCCAGCGGAACGCCGACAATATCGCCCACAAACCGGGAGTATCCTGACCAGTTCATGCCAAACTCAAATTCCATGACGATGCCTGTGACCACACCGACGGCAAAATTGATCAGGAACAGGGTGCCCCAGAATTTTGTCAGGTGCTTGTATTTCTCTTTTCCGGTTTTGACATAAGCCGTCTCAAGAATTGCTGTAAAGATGGAGAGCCCCAGCGTCAGGGGTATAAAAAAGAAATGGAAGATGGAGGTGAAGGCAAATTGGGTACGGGCCAGAAAAAGTGTATCCATAAAGCGTGTTGTATTTTTTCCCGATCGTTTGTTTATTATAATTGGAAATGTAGCGAGAAATATGAAATGTTGTCAGTTGTTTGAACCATGATTCGCTTGATTTTCGTGATTTCTTGATTTTTCATGCGTGATACGTTCTTCTCTTGCTCGAAAGAAAACTGTGAGAATGACGTAGCTTTTTCTAAAGCAACTTGCCTTCGTGGGATTGTGTATGAAAAATATTGAAGAAATTCGAGCGCATTTGACGCGTGGCGAATTCGAGTTCAGTTATCATGCGTTCAAAAGAGCTGTTGAGCGCAACATAAGCGAGAGTGAAATTCAGGAAATTGTTGAAAACTCAGAAATCATAGAGGATTACCCTGACGATAAATACGCCCCGAGTTGTCTCTTGTTGGGATTCACGCAGTCAGGGCGACCTATTCACATTCAGGTTACGCGAATAGAGACCGGAGAGGGCATGATTAAAATTATTACAATGGATCAACCCGATGAAGAAGGATGGACCAATAACTATTCAGTGCGGAGATGATTATGTTTCATTGTCATGTTTGTGGGTCAGGTGATGCCCGCGCAGAAATCGTTGATGAAGTATTTAATCTCAACGGAAAGCATGTTTTGGTGGAGGGTATTCCAGCTAAAGTTTGTGCGCGGTGTGGTGACAAAACGTTTAGTCGAGAGACTACAGAGAGAATTCGACGAATCGTGCATGGTCATCTGGAACCAACGAAATCAGTTCCAATGGATGTCTTCGAGTATGTGTAAAAAACGCTCACCATACTTCAGCCAACGGTGAGCGTTTTCAAACATTTTTTCCCTGTTTTTACTCCTCCATAAGCGATGCGAGTCCTGTAACGTAGTTGCCGACGACCGCTTTCTTGTCGGTGATGATGCCCCTGAGCAATTTGCCGGGGGTGACGTCGAACGCGTAGTTGAGCACCGGCGTGGTTGGGGATGCTACCTGTGTGCCGAAAATGGTTCTCAGTTCATCGGCGTTGCGCTCTTCAATCGTGATGCAGGTGCCGTCAGGAATGGTAATGTCGATGGTTGATACCGGCGCGGCGATATAGAACGGCAGGTTGTGATGGAATGCGCTGATGGCATGGGCACAGGTGCCGATCTTGTTGGCGGTGTCGCCGTTGGCGGCAATCCGGTCGGCACCGACAATACCGAAATCAATCATTCCTCTCTGCATCAGAAATGCCGATGAGGAGTCGGAAATAGAAACAAATGGTATGCCATCATGCTCCAGTTCCCAGGCGGTCAAGCGAAGCCCCTGAAGCAGCGGACGGCTTTCGGAGGTGATGACGCGTTCAATCAGTCCTTCATGCCAGGCAAGCCTGATGACGCCAAGCGCAGAGCCGGTGCCACAGCAGGCAAGGGTACCGGTATTGCAGTGGGTCAGCACGTTGAGCTTGCGTTTTTTCAGGATGTGGGCCAGATCAATCTTGATCTGGTCAACACCGTGGCGCGACATGGCATCGCAGTTTGCGATCTCATCATCATGAATTTTGCGTGCAGCAGTGTTCATTTTAGCAAAAAGAGCTTCGAGCGTGTCGGCTGCAAAGTTTTCAGCATAGACTTTTTTCAGCCGTGCAGCCGCAAAAAAGAGATTGACCGCCGTTGGACGCGAAGCTTCAACTTCAGCCACAAGCGTCTTGAAAAAAGCAGGAAACTCCTCTTTGGTGCCCTTGAAGCTGTTGATACCGAGAATAATGGTGTAAGCTGCCGCAACGCCAATCAGGGGAGCGCCGCGAACCGCAAGTGTCTTGATGGCCTCTATGGCTTCCTGATAATTTCTTGTTGAGACATACTCCTCCCTGAGCGGCAGATAGCGCTGGTCGAGGTAGCGAAGGCTATTGTCATTGAACGAGATGGCGTCGATCATACTGTTTTTGTGAAATTAAAGGTTTGCAACAATAGCCTTGAAGATGGCGGTCATTTTAGGCTCGGCATGGTTGGAGACCTCGATGATCTCTTCGATGCTGACCGATTTCAGGCAGTCAGGGAAGCACTCGTCGGTAATGATGGACATGCCGAAGACTTCCGTGCCCTGGTGGACGGCGGCAATGACTTCAGGTACGGTTGACATGCCGACGACATCGGCGCCCAGGATGCGTAACATGCGGTATTCGGCACGGGTCTCAAGGCAGGGTCCGGAAAGTGCAACATAGACGCCGCGCTGCACCTTGATTCTCTGATTTAACGCCACCTCTTCGGCAAGCTCAAGAATCCGGGGTGAGTATGGTGCACAGAGGTCAGGAAAGCGTGAGCCGATCTCGGGGTCGTTCGGTCCGATGAGCGGGTTGCCGCCAAGCAGGTTGATGTGGTCGTCGATCAGCATAATCTCGCCTTTTCTGTAGGCCGGGTTCAGACCGCCGCAGGCATTGGTGATGCCGAGGGTTTTGACGCCGAGGTACTTCATGACCCGTATCGGAAAGACAATCTGGTGCATGGAGTAGCCTTCATAAAAATGGAAGCGCCCCTGCATGGCTACAACATTTTTGCCGGAAAGGGTTCCGAAAATCAGTTTGCCGTGGTGGGTTTCAACCGTGGAGACCGGAAAGTTCGGA
>CAJAOR010000222.1 GCA_903942355.1 uncultured Chlorobiaceae bacterium
AAAAACCGTTACCGCAAGCATGATGAAGTCCAAATAACCGGAGACAAGAAAACTGCTGGTCATCCCGGCAATGCTCTTGCCGGAAAAAGCAGACTCTTTCATCAACATCAGCACCATGATCACATAGACAAAAACATTCTGCACCACGGTTTTGTACTTTGCCTCCACGCTGGTTACGACCGGCTTGTTTTTATATTCGGCATAAATCCTCAGCGCCGTAATCACAACGTCACGAACAACAACCAGAACCACCATCCAGAGAACAAGGTACCCCATCCAGACATAGAGAAGGAAAGCCGCTGTAATCAGCAGCTTATCGGCAAGCGGATCGAGAAAAGCACCAAGACGGCTCTCGACGCCATATTTCCTTGCATGATAACCGTCATAAATATCGGTAAGGGATGCCACCGCAAAAACAACAACCCCGATCAGTTTAAGCCAGGGATCAACCTGAAGCAGCAGCACAACAAAAACCGGGACAAGCAAAATCCTCAAGGCGGTCAACTGGTTGGGTACAGTCAGATATGTTTGGTACTCTTCTTTCAAACCCTGCAGGATTATAATATTGTTAATCAGTAAAAGCCGGAAGGGGCCGCAAAAGCCATTACAACCCTTATTCGGCACAAGATACGGTATAGAACGCTGTTTTTCAATGAATCTGCCAAGACGGAGATAATAATGGCTGTTACTCCAGCTCCACCACCGTCACTCCAGCTCCGCCTTCACCCCACTCGCCAAGACGAAAGCTCTTGACAGCCTTATGCTGCTGCAGAAACTCTGCCGTCCTTTGGCGGAGTGATCCGGTACCCTTGCCATGAAGAATCATCGCCGAATGAATACGGTTAAGGCGCATCGTATCAATAAAGCGGTCAATTTTCATGATCGCCTCATCACCGCTGAGGCCCCGCAAATCAAGTTTTGTTGATTCAACGCCCAAGGTTGTGGCCGACCAGGAGCTTTTTTGCTGCAAGGGTGCGGGTTCTTTGAGATTTTTTTTTACCTGAGTTTTTGATGTTTTTTCAAGGTTTTTCAGCGATGTGGTCAACCTGAAATTCCCGCATCGAACAACCACGCTCTCCTGGTTGACACTCTCAACCTCACCGGAGGCCGTGCTGTCGAGAATCCTGACCAAATCACCCGCACGGATGGTCCGATCAAGCGGAACCGCCATTTCAGCCTCAGAACGCAAAGAGGACTCGCTCTTGTCAGCCTCATGCTTTTTCAGTCCAAGTTTTTTCCGGGCATCCTGCACGGTTTTTGCATCAGTCGGAGCGCTTTTGACCTCCTGAAGAATCTCCCGGATCTCTTTTCGGGCATGTTCCACCTCTTTCTGAAGCTCCCTTGAGGCACCAAGCTTCAGCTCCCTGCGATTCCGTTCAAGGCGGGCTTCCTCAGTGCGCAAGGCAAGCTCCCGTGTCGCAAGATCCGCCATTTTGACCTCAAGCTGCTGCTTCATCAGACGATTCTCTTCAAACAGAGAGCTCAGGTCATCAAGCATCCGGTCAAGACCGATACGCTCATGCTGCATGAATCCTGAAGCCCGATCGACAATTGACGCAGGAAAACCCATCCGCTTCATCATGGCAAAGGCAAAGCTGTTGCCGGGAAGCCCCTTGATAAATCGGAACGTCGGCACCAGCCCTGCCCGGTTAAATTCCATCGCACCGTTGACCACTCCGTGGCGCTCATGAGCATAGGCTTTCAAGTCGCCAAGATGGGTCGTCACAATGGTTTTGGTGCCGCGATTGAGCAACTCCTCCATAACCGCACGGGCGATTGCTCCGCCCTCTTCAACATCCGTGCCGGCACAAAGCTCGTCAATCAGCACCAGGTCCCGGCTTCCCGCAACATCAAGAATGGTTTTGATGGCGCCAAGATGGGAGCTGAAGGTAGAGAGGTCATTCTCAATCGACTGATCATCGCCGATCTCGATAAAAATATCACCAAAAAGAGGAAACACGGAGCTCTCGCTGCAGGGCAAGAGATAACCGTGAACCAGCATGCAGCAGAGCAAGCCGGCCGTCTTCATTGCCACAGATTTTCCGCCTGCATTGGGGCCGGAAATAACCAGCACCCGATCATCTTCATCCAGCTCAAGGTCAAGAGGCATAACCTCTTTATGGTGATGCGAAATCAGGAGCCAGGGATGAAACCCCTTGACAATGCGGAGCGAATCGCCTTCGGCAATTCCCGGGAGCACCGAACTGGTTTCAACGGCAAAGCGCGCCCGTGCATACAAGGCATCAAATGCACCAAGCAGATTTTCATTATGCCTCAGATTCTCAAGCTCAGGCCGAAGCTCTTCGGTCATCTCCTTCAGAATACGCTCGACCTCCCGCCGCTCGCTGATCTCCAGATCCTGAATGCGGTTGCTGATTTCAAGGGTTTCGGCGGGCTCGATAAAGACCGTCTGCCCGCTGCCGGAGTAATCCTGGATATAGCCGGCAATTTTGTACTTGTACTCGACCCTCAGGCCAAGCGTCAGCCGACCGTTCTTGATGGCAATCGTATCATCCATCAGCCAGCCGCTCTCCTGGCAACGCCTCTGCAACCGTTCCATCTTCCGCCGAATCAGCTCACGGCTGCCGCTTAACTCACGGCGAAGCATCAGCAGCGCCTCGCTTGCCGTATCGCGCACCCTTGACTGCTCATCAATAATGCGGCGAATGGAGGCCTGAAGACTCTTCTCAAGCCAGAGCCTGATCGTAAACTCATTCAGCAGGGGATAAACCTCGCGATTGAGAAACATGAACTTGCGCAACTGAACCGATGAAAAAAGAAGATGATAGATATCCTGCAACTCAGCCGGCTCAAGATAACTTTCAAGGATTTCGAGTTTTTTCAGAAGCGGGCGCGTATCCGGCAACCATGAAAAAGGGAGCGCCGTCCCCTCCTGAAGCAAATTGCGTAACTCAAGCACTCGCTCAAGCTCAGCCACAAGCGCCTCTCTACCCACCTCCGGCATAGCCTCCAGAAGCCTGTCGCACCCCATCGCCGAGAGGCAGAACTGCGCTGCGTAGTTAACAACTTTATCGAATTCGAGTTTTTTCAGACTGACTGCATTCATTTATACCCTGTAATTCTATAAGCCTTTACGGCATTTATATCATAAATAAATCAAAAACAGAAACCGGCACCTGTTCATAGGCATCACGCTCAAAGCCAACATAATAAAATTACGTAAAGTTGAGCCAGTTTAGGCCATAAAAAAAGCCAGGGAATATACCGGCAGTTTCCATGCCAGCTCAACTTATCCGTTCGACACCAGAGCGTAGTGAATTATGCAATTCTGAACCCCAATGTGCTCTCCAATCCACGGCCGCATAGCCAACTCACCTATCGTCTTCATGGGCAAACCATCACGGTAGAGGACAACTCTGGAGTTACCTGCATGAAAATAAAAACAAGCACTCTCTCATCCTGAAAATCACGCCCTGCATATCCGGGCTGACCCTGGAGCAGACTGAACTTGCTGCCCTGTCATCCATCAGTGTTGGAGGACTGAAACTATTGAAGAGGGCAAGGGTCCCACGTCCTCAGTATGAATGTACCCTATACCCTGGGAACGCCGAGCTCCAGCTCGGCAAAATGACATGGATTTGTTGAAGTGCGTCAGCGAGGCCGTCACATTGGTTGCGATTGATACCTATGACGACGGGCAACTTCCGCTGCAGCAACAACCAAGTTTGCCGGTGCGGGCTGTTTCGAGCGACTCTTTTCCCTCTTTCCAGGCAAACCAGGCTATGCCAAGCGACCCGACAGCATCAACCAGGCCGATATGAAAGAGTTCATACAGGATGCTGCTGGCAAGCAGCACAACTGAGAGCAAGAGACAGGTTTTCGTGCAATTGGCATCGGCAATAATTGCATCAGAGTGCAGAGCACGGCCTGCCTTCATTTTGGCGCTCATCAGCCACCACATCGTGGCTATCGAAACAAGAGAGACCAGAATTCCGGGAACGGCTGTTGCCGGACGGTTGCCCTGAAGGAGGTTGAGCAGTGCGCCAAGAATCATGCCTGCGGCGAGGAGGTAAAAGGCCCAGCCGGTAATCCGCAAGGCCTGCCGTTCAAACTGGTCACGCGATTCTACCGGACTTTTGCGCATTCTCAGCACCATATGCACAATTCCAGCACCGGAAATAACCTCCACAAGACTGTCCACACCAAACCCAAGCAGCGCAAGGGTGTCGTCGGTCAACCCGAACCAGATACTGACGACAGCTTCAATAATATTATACCCGACAGTCACAAGACCAAGGGCCAGTGCAACATTCAGAAGTGAGGGGATGGATGGTGCTTTCATAACATGCTCTTTTTTCAAAACAATAGTTTGCCCATGGTGGCATAAGAGCCCGTAAGCCATTTATACAAGAGATGCAGAATATAACCAATTGTACTGCCTCTGCGGTGAAACAAGATAGCATATGCCTCAGTGCGCTCCTGGCTTGATGTGCAGAACTTGCAAAAATTGCCCATTTTACCATTTTTTCATTACCTTCGCTTAGGGAAGAAAAAAAGCGGGATAACCTGCGTAGAGAAACTTCCGATTGTTGACCTTTGACCTTTCGACACCATGAGATTAGCTGTTAATATTGATCATATCGCCACCCTGCGGAACGCACGGGGCGAACAGGAACCTGACCCGGTTGCCGCGGCCTTGCTGGCTGAAAAATGCGGTGCAGCGGGCATTGTCTGCCACCTGCGTGAAGACCGTCGCCATATAAAAGACCGTGATCTTGCCCGGCTCCGCAAGGCCGTGACCACAAAGCTTGACCTTGAGATGGCCATGACTGCTGAACTGCAGCAGATAGCGCTGAAAACAAGGCCTGAACTCATTACCCTTGTCCCTGAAAAACGAGAGGAGCTTACCACTGAAGGAGGGTTTGACATTGCCCGCCATTATGAGGTACTGGCAGCATATCTGAAACCGTTCAACGCCGAAGGAATAGAGGTCAGTCTTTTTATCGAGCCTGAAAAGCACTCTATCGACCTTGCGGCACAAGCAGGGGCCGACATGGTGGAGCTGCACACGGGCACCTATGCCGAGAAACAGCTTGCCGAAGAGAGAGCGCTTGAGCTGAAAAGAATCCGTGAGGCCGCAGTCTACGCCAAAAGTCTTGGGCTCAAGGTGGTCGCAGGTCACGGGCTCAACTACCTCAACATCGCTCCGTTCCGGGAGATCCCGGAGATCGAGGAAGTAAGCATCGGTCATGCCATTATTGCGCGTGCCGTGATGACTGGACTTGAAGAGGCGGTCAAAGAGATGCTCCGTATCATTCAATAGCAACCAATGCCAGCAACTGCCGATACCCGCATCACCATCGTCCTTGCAACCGCTAACCGCGACAAGGTCAGAGAGCTTCGTCCGCTGCTTGAGACAATCTCTCCTCTTTTCAATGTCGTTACGCTCCATGAGCTTGGCGTTGAGGTCGAAATTGAGGAGACGGAAGAGACGCTTGAAGGAAATGCCCTGCTCAAGGCAAGGGCTATTTTTGCCCTGCTCTCTGAACGGTTCCCTTTTATGATTGCATTGGCGGACGATACCGGTCTGGAGGTGAATGCGCTGAATGGAGCGCCTGGCGTTTACTCTGCCCGATTTGCCCCTGTGGCTGATGGCCGGACTCCAACGTATCAAGAAAATGTTTTGCACCTGCTCCGTTGCATGAAGGGCGTTGCCGACCGGGCGGCCTGCTTCAGAACCGTTGTTGCACTCAAGGGTCTTCTTCCGTCCGCACAAGGAGAGTTCCGGTTTGAACACACTGCCGAAGGGGTGGTTCCGGGCAGCATAACCCTTGAAGAACAGGGCCGTGAAGGGTTTGGTTATGACCCGCTCTTTCTGGTGCACGCTACCGGCAAAACCTATGCTGAAATGAGCATGGAAGAGAAAAACAGCCTCAGTCACCGTTCCCTTGCCGTTCAGCAGGCCGTTACCGACCTCAGGAATATTCTTCAGCTGAAACAGATTCCATTAACCGATACCAATACTCATCTATGACCCTCTTTGAAGCTATTACTCTCGGTATCGTTCAGGGGCTGACGGAGTTCCTGCCAATCAGCAGCACCGCACATCTGAGAATTATTCCTGCTCTTGCAGGATGGAATGATCCCGGTGCGGCGTTTACCGCCATAGTGCAGATCGGCACCCTTGTTGCCGTCCTTGTCTATTTCTGGAAGGATATCGCTGTTATTGTCAAAGCTGTTATCATGGGAATCATACGGCGCAATCCACTGGAAAACAGTGACTCCAAAATGGGATGGATGATTGTAGCGGGAACGCTTCCGATTGTGATTCTGGGCATTCTTTTCAAGTCAGAGATCGAGACCAGCCTTCGCTCGCTTTACTGGGTCAGCGGTGCGCTGATTGGTTTGGCCATCGTACTTTCCCTTGCTGAAAGAAAAATACAGACCAAAATCAAAAAAGGGCTGCCACTGAAATCAATGGATGAGATCGGATGGACTGAGGCAATTCTGATCGGCCTTGCTCAGAGCGTCGCCCTTATTCCCGGATCGTCCCGCTCGGGAGTAACCATAACCGGCGGGCTTTTTTTAGATCTTGACCGTGAAACCGCAGCCCGTTTTTCATTCCTGCTGTCGCTGCCTTCGGTATTTGCCGCAGCACTTCTGGAGCTCTATCAAACCTGGCACATCATTGCCTCCTCCTCTGAAAACATGACCAATATCCTTTCGGCAACTTTTGCCGCAGGTATTGTTGGCTATGCCTCCATCGCCTTTCTTATCAACTACCTGAAAAATCATACAACAAATATCTTTATTGCTTACAGGCTTGTGGCTGGCGGGGCCATTCTCTACCTTGTTGCGACAGGATTTCTGAAGCCATAACCAGAAAACAGAAGCAAGTCACAAAAGAGAGATGAAAATAATTCCGTTTTCTGCAGAAACAGGCAGAAAATTTTTCTTATATATAGGATAATCTAAATAAACAGTTTAATCATCCAACCGTGCCAGCCAGCTCATCAAGCTTAGGGCATAATGGTTTTGAAAAAGCAGACTTACACATACATACGAAATGTTCAGACGGGATCTTTACACCGGCAGAAATTGTTGAAAAAGCAGCTCTCGTCGGATTGAAGGCCATCAGTATTACTGACCATGATTCTGTTTTAGGTATTGACAAAGCAAAGCCATTAGCCTTCGAAAAAGGTATTGAGCTTATTCCTGGTGTGGAAATGAGCTCGACCTACAA
>CAJAOR010000223.1 GCA_903942355.1 uncultured Chlorobiaceae bacterium
ACTCACCCAACATCGTTGTAACTTGTTTCATGGTCTGGAACTCCTTGTGTATAGGGCTGATAGAAAAGGTTTCGTCACTTTTAATATCGCCGTTTCTCAAGTGTTTTCCAGACCTTCTTTATTTTTTACCGGACACTACTGATAAATTATTTCCTCTTCGCCCTCTTTGCGTTGGGTAATATCGACGCCTGCGCCCAGAAGCAAAGGATTCCCATCCAATATTATTCTTTTGCCGGTCATGAGGAACCACCGGAATTCTTCTCCGTTGTGAAACAAAACCCGGCTCTCGGATGTCAGTTCCTGATTATCCTGCATGATTTTGATGATATTTTGAGCAACGACCGGCCGATCATCCGGATGGATGTAGTCAATACCTACGGTATCCTTCATCTCGTTCTCAGGCTTCCCAACAATCTGATCACGTATGAATTGGTTCCAGTAGACAAACTTCCCTGCTGTATCGACAACATAAAAGGCACCCGGAATAGATTCAATGACCGTTTTGGTCAATATCCTCTCTTTTTTCAGTTCCTCTCCGATATCTGAAATATCATGGACGATGATCAGCAATCGAGTGACTTCACCTTCCGGGGTTATGCATGGATAGGCCCTGTTCCGAAGGGTTCTTCCGTCCTGTTCGTCATCCCAATAGCAGGGTTTGGCATTGCGCAGAGCTTCAATTATGATTTCGAGCCGTTTTTGGGCCAAATCCGGCAACAGTAACCGGAAAACAGTATTGCCGATACACTCTTGGAGGTTCCTGGACAAGAGTGAACCATAAGCTTCATTGGCATCAAGGATCGTGCCTTCATGGTCAATAACAAAGACCGGATCGGGCAATGATAAAAAACCTGGAAGAAATTGACTTTCAATGAGTTTCATGGTCATTCCCGAGCTGATTATGGAAGTGTGTGTTATCATCAACTACGCAGGCTGATAGCAAATAATAGCATAACTTTACTCTAATATTACTTATTAATTCCAGATCAATTGGGATTATAAAAAAAATCATGGCAGAAGTCCCCGTGGCAGGGCCGAATTGTGGCGGCTGATTGGCGCATACAAAAAACAGAAAAGAGTTATATTTGCGTATTATTGCTTGCAATTATCCGCAATAATGGTTATCATGTGTAAGTTGTATATATATAAATATATAACATGCATATGATAATTTTTTCAACCTAATCGAAAACGCCATGTCAAACGGATCAAACGTCAAGGCAAAACAAGAAACTGAAATCGAAAAGGAGTTGACACTGGAAGAGCGCGAGGAACAGGTACGGCTTGCTGCGTATTACCGCTGGAAAGAAAAGGGTGAAAAGCATGGGGAAGACAGGGATGACTGGTTTGAGGCTGAGGATTCGGTTGGGAATGACATTGCTGACTGATCTCAAAAGCTTACTGGAAGAGCCGGCTGTAGTGGACCGGTTTGAAAAAAATTCCTTTTAATAACTCTTGAAACCAGGGAGATGAGCATATGGCACTGAAACTTTACGGGAAGGATCCTTTGAAGGTTTTTGAGGATGTTTTTAGCGACAAGGTGTCTCCTTTTTTTTCTTCAATGATTGCTCCGGCATTTAAGGTTGATATCAGTGAGGATGATAAAGCTATTTTTATTGAGGCCGATATGCCCGGCATAAAAAAAGAGGATGTCAAGGTTTCGCTGGATGATGATGTTCTTTTTATCAGTGGCGAAAGAAGCCAGACTGAAGAGGAGAAGAAAAAAGGATATCACCGTATTGAACGTTCATGGGGTAGCCTTAGCAGAAGTTTTACGGTGGGAGATAATGTTGACGCCGAAAAAATTGACGCAACTTATGATAATGGTGTGTTGAAGGTCGTTATTCCAAAACTCGAGTCAAAGCCAAAAGCCGGGAAAGAAATAGCGGTGAAATAACAGTCCTATTTCAGCGCTAAAAGACCGTATTTTCAACGAAGAGCTCCCGCATGAACTTGGCGCACAGGAAGCAATTTCACTTTCTGCCGCCAAGTGGGCGGTAAAGGCTGTTTTATCAAACAACAGCCTTATCGGGAGGGAAATAAAACCCTGCAATGACACCTTGAACCTCCTTTCCAATGCTTAACGCCAAAGCAAAAGGATCTTTTTCCGGCTCAAAATCCAAACCTTCTTTCGAGAGTATCTTCACATTCAGCTCCTTGTCTTCTGCCGAAAGCGGAACTTTCGTCCCGTAATTATTTTGTGCAAATAAAGTTCATGGGGTAAATATCAATAAATTCAGATCGTTACAGAGGCAAAAAAGAGTGTAATTTTTGTAAATTACAACGATAGGCTTTTTTAATTTAATTTGCCGGGGAGATATTTGCCATGAAAAAAAACACTGGTATCTGGATCGACCACAAACAGGCAATTCTGGTTTCACTTCAAGGCAATCAAACGATTGTCGAGCATTTGGAATCTGGCGCGGAAAGCCATCTTAAGCCATCCGGTGGCTGGAAAGCAAGCGGGACCTCTGTTGCTCAGGCAGTCTCGAATGAACATACCGTTGAAGAACGCCTGAAACATCAGTATCGTGCTTTTTATCATGAAGTGATAAAACATCTTGGCGATTCTGACCATATTGCGATTTTTGGAGCGGGCGAGGCAAAAGTTGAACTTGCCAAAGAAATCGCCAAAACAAGCGAACTGCATAAAAAAGTTACGGCCGTTGAAACTTGTGAACGTCTTACAGAAAATCAGTTTGCAGCAAAAGTAAAAGCGTTTGTTTTTGCCTGAAAAGTGCTTAAAAGGTTTTAATGAATGCTCTTATGAATTTAGGAAGAAATATTATTGTCGAAGAGGCTGGAAATACTCCGGCAAGCTTGCAGAGGATTGAATTGATCGAACGCAAGGGAAAGGGGCATCCCGATACCATCTGCGACTCGATTATGGAGGCGGTCTGTATCAGCCTCTGCCGGGAGTACTTGGCAGTTGCAGGGTGCATTTTGCATCATAATATCGACAAGGGGTTGCTGGTTGCAGGCGTGAGTGCGGTGAAGCCGGGAGGCGGCACCATACTGGAGCCGATGAAAATCATTTTCGGCGACAGGGCAACCTCTGATTACCGCGGGATCAAGATTCCTGTGGCCGAGATTGCTGAAGCAGCGGCTGCCGGGTGGCTGAAAGAAAACCTGCGTTTTGTTGACCCCTCTCTCCATGTACTTTTCCAGAACGAAATCAAGCCGGGTTCGGCTGAACTGACTGATCTGTTTGCGCGCCGGATTATCGGCGCTAACGACACCTCCGTCGGTGTCGGGTATGCGCCCCTTACTCCTGCGGAGTCCCTTGTGCTCGAAACCGAAAAGCATCTTAACTCCCCCGCTTTCAAATTGGCATACCCGGAAACCGGCGAAGATGTGAAGGTGTTGGGATTCCGAGATGGGAGTACCCTTACCCTTACCATTGCCATAGCTTTTGTTGACCGCTATATTCGCGACACAGCAATGTATTTTGAGCGCAAGGAGGCTGTGCGGGAGTCGCTGCTGGCGTTTGTTGCTGCAAAGCGCCATCCATTCCACAGAGTCTCGATTGAACTTAACATGCTGGATGATCGATCAAGGGGTGAGGGTGGCATATACCTGACCGTGCTCGGCACTTCGGCTGACGGCGCTGATGGGGGTGAAGTGGGAAGAGGAAACAGGGTGAACGGCCTTATTGCTTTTGGGCGACCGCTCAGTCTGGAGGCTGCTGCAGGCAAAAACCCGGTGCGTCACGTTGGCAAGATCTATAATGTGCTGGCACGGGAGATCGCCGCCCGCATCTACAGTGAGGTTAAAGGAATAGAGGAGGTAACCATCTTTCTTTGCAGTCAGATCGGTCAGCCTGTCGACCGGCCTCTCACCGCTTCAGCGCGGATCATACCCGGGAGTGGTGTATCGATCGATGAGATCAGGGAGCCAGTTGCCGGGATCATTGATGCTGAACTGGCCGATATCAGCAGCTTTACGGAGCGCCTTGCCCGAGGCGAGTTTACGGTCTGCTGAAACGAACCACCATAATGAAAGTGCCATGCAGCAAAAAATGCACGACGAAAAATCAGATGCAGCTCAACCCTTGCCGTTGAACTTTGGCAATGCCTTAAATGATCATGATTTAGTCAAAAAGATCATCGATGCAATTCCTGGTTTATTCTATTTGTTGGATGCAAACGCAGAGCTTGTGATGTGCAACAACTATGTGCGCGATTCAGTTGTTTTTAAATCCGAAAAGGAGATGACGGCTGCCAGCGCACTGGACAGTATTCATCCCGATGACCGGTTGCTGGTTAGAGAAACAATTGGGAATATCATCAGCAACGGTGTTGAGGATTCGCTTGACGTGAGAGTTTTATTGCGAGGCGGTTCGGAGTTCCTGTGGTATCAGTTGAGGGGCAAAAGGGTATTCATTGACCATAAGCCCTTGGTTATTGGCCTCGGAACTGATATCACCGAGCCCAAAAGGTTGGAGAACCACCTTCAGAAGATGAACCGTACACTCCTTGCTTTGAGCAAATGTAATGAGAGTATTCTTCATGCTCATACTGAAGTAGAATTATTGGAGACTATCTGCCATATCATTGTTGAAATTGCTGGCTATCAGATGGTCTGGGTCGGTTATGCGGAACAGGACAAGGTAAAAAGCGTCACACCTGTTGCCTGTGCAGGTATTGATGAGGGGTACCTGGCAAATCTCAATGTCTCCTGGGCAGATGTTGATCGTGGACGTGGCCCGGCAGGAACGGCGATCCGTACGGGTAAGCCATCCCTTACGCGTGATGTTCTGAACGATCCTCAATTTGAATTGTGGCGTATGGATGCCTTAAAGCGAGGCTACGCTGCCGTTCAGGGATTCCCATTGAAAGGCGGCAATAAGGTGTTTGGCGCTGTAACCGTTTATTCCACTATTGCCGATGCCTTTGATGTCATAGATACTGAGTTGCTCACAACACTGGTTGACAACCTGGCATATGGAATTTCCGTGTTGAGGGATAGTGATATGCACCGACTGTTGCAGGAAAATATGCATCAAAGTGAAAAACGTTACTGGGACCTCTTTCAGAACCATCATACCGTAATGCTGATCATTGATTGGAAGGATGGCAGGATTATTGATGCCAATCCGGCAGCAGCAACGTTTTACGGTTGGCCAATCGAAACACTCTGCAAGATGCACATACAAGATATCAATACACTCTCCCCTGATAAAGTCATTGCCGCCTTGCAACAAGCAGGATCAACTGAGAAAAATCACTTTTTTTTTCGCCACCGGAGGGCAAATAGCTCTGTTCGTGATGTAGAAGTGTTCAGCAACAAGATTCAGATTGCCGACAAGGATTTTCTCTATTCGATTATTCATGACGTCACCGAGCGTAAGAAGTATGAAATTTTCAACGCATTTCACCTATCTCTGATTTTGATGGAAGCGGGCCATTCAATTGAGGAGTTGCTGCAGACAACCATTGATGAGGCTGAGCTGCTGACAGATAGCTCAATCGGGTTCATTCATGTGGTCGGGGAAGATCAGACAACACTCACCAGACTGGTTTGGTCAAGCAACACCAGCAAACAAAGGTGCAATACAATAATAGGAGAGGGTGTGCACCACAACCTTGATGACGCAGGGTTATGGGCCGATGCGGCACGGGAGCAGAAAGCAGTTATTCACAATGATTATGCCGCCGTCAATCATCGCAAAGGAGTGCCGGAAGGTCATGAGGACGTAAGGCGTGAGGCGGTTGTCCCGATCTTGCGCAACGACAAGGTTGTTGCGATTTTCGGGGTTGGCAACAAGCTCTGCAATTATGATGAGAGTGATGTCAAATGGTTGGGTCTCCTGGCCGATATAGCCTGGAATATTGTTGCAAAAAAGATGGCTGAGGATGAACAGAAAATACTGCAGGCACAGAAGTATGCGATGGAAAATATCGCCATGCATGATTATATGACGGGCCTTCCCAACCGTCGTCTTCTCTTTGACCGTATGGGCCAGGCCCTTGCCCTGGGTCAACGAAACAAGACGATGGCGGCTTTGATCATTTTTGATCTTGACAAGTTCAAATTTGTTAATGATACGTATGGTCATGCAATCGGTGACTCGTTGCTTCAGGAAGTGGCAATCCGTATGCTCCGAACCTTGCAGAGAAGCGAGGATTCAATTGCTCGCCTTGGCGGAGACGAGTTTGTTGTGTTGCTGCCTCAAATTGCCTCGATTGATCATGCCGTTTCAATGGCAAAAAAAATCAAGCAGGCAATGCATGAGGTGTTCTGTGTTGAGGGCCATGCCATCAATATTTCTTGCAGCATAGGTATCTTGGGTCGCTTCAGAAAAGGGAAAAAATAGCACGCTAACTCAGGCTCAGTTCCGAGACATCCGGAAGCATGAACTACGAAATGTTATTAACCGACTCAGCACGTTTTTCTGCGATGTAGCTAAAAAACCTTCTTCTGCCTA
>CAJAOR010000224.1 GCA_903942355.1 uncultured Chlorobiaceae bacterium
GAAGGAGGGGCCAACCGTAGAAAAAAACAACTACCGCGTCAAAAAGTAGTTGCAAATCATTTTGAAATGACGTAATCTCATGCCTCTCCCTGGGTGATTGCTAATTTCCGAAATTGGCTCATTTTTAATTTCCGACTACAGTGCCTTTAGATGTATATTACAGGTAATCTCCTTTCAGCCGAACAACAGCCAAGGCGAACATGCAGGCTCTAACTCTTTTCTATACCCGTCACCGTGCGGATGACACTTCAATTGCAACATCATGAAAAATGATAATTCTCATCCATTAGACCGCTCTGAGATACGGAGGCAGGCTGAAGAGCGGCTGAAAAAAAGAGATGTTACTCCTGATTTTCTCGGCTCGAAAGAAGAGTTGCTGCGTATGGTGCAAGAGCTCTCGATTCACCAGATTGAGCTTGAGATTCAGGCTGAAGAGCTTAAGGATTCAAGGGATGAAATCGAGAGGGAACATAATCGCTACATTGATCTTTACGATTTTTCGCCGGTTGGCTATCTGACGCTTGCTCGAGATGGAACAATACGGCAGGCAAATCTTGCCGTGGCCAGAATACTCTCTCTTGAGCGTTCGCGTCTGTTAGGTGCCCGTTTTGGAAGCTTTATTGCCCAACGAGACCTCACGGTATTTAACAGCATGGTAGACAGGGTGTTCCAGAGCAGAACGCAGGAACACTGTGAGATTATGATTGAAAACAATGGCACCACAAATACTCCCACCAAACTCCAGCGAACGCTTCGGTTAGACGCCATCATCACCGACAACCAGCAGGAGTGTCGCCTTTCGCTGACCGATATCAGTGATATCCGGCAGGCTTTAGATGCTCTGAAAAAGAAAGAAGAACAGTACCGCTGCTTGTTTGAAGCCGCACAGGAAGGAATTATGATACTTGACTATAAAAGCGGCGAAATCGTGGATGCCAATCCCTATATCGCTCATCTTATGGGCTTTTCCCTTGATGAAATCATAGGTAAAGAGCTTTGGGAAATCGGGTTTATTTTGGATAAAGAGCTGGCTCAAAAGGCTTATCTGGAACTGCAAACGAAACGTTATATCCGTTATTCCGATTTGCCTCTCCAACACAAGAGCGGCAAGGTAATTGACGTTGAGTTTATCAGCTACGTCTATAATGTCGGCGAGGAAAAAGCGATCCAGTGCACCATCCGTGATATCACTCAACAGAAACAGTTACGGGAGTATGAAAAGAGGCAGAACGACATCATCAAACAATTTGCCTTGCACGATTCCCTGACGGGCCTGCCAAACCGACGTTTACTCTCCGAGCGCTTATTGCTGACGCTCGCTCAATGTAGCCGGAACAAAGCAATGGCAGCCTTGCTCATCTTTGATCTGGATAAGTTTAAAATTGTCAACGACTCCCTTGGTCATGCCGTCGGCGATACCCTTTTACAGGAGGTGGCAGCCCGCTCAGTGGCAACCCTGCATAGAAGCACAGACTCAATCAGCCGCCTCGGCGGTGATGAATTTGTGATCCTGTTGCCGCAGATTGTTGCCGTATCGGATGCGGTTACGATAGCAGAAAAAATCCGAATCAACATAAAAGAACCCTACAACATCGACGGCCATACCATCAATATTTCATGCAGTATCGGTATCGCCGTTTACCCGGATCACGGCGAAACCGAACTAACGCTGATGAAACATGCCGACGAGGCTATGTACCGTGCAAAAAATCAAGGGAGGGACAACGTAACGGTTTTTGAGACAGAGGCAAATCTTGAGCAGCTTCAGGCAGCAAAGCGGGAGGGGAAGACTTCTGTTCTTTAAGTTAAACGGCTTATCACCCAAACTATTGGTGATAAAAGAAACTTTTTTACAAGTGTTTTTGGAAGTGGTCGAGTAATAATCCAGTCCGCAAGAGGTGGTGATGTCTTTTCGTAAATGGTGATGAATTTATTGCCAAAAAAATTTCCTCTTAATTTTGTATCTCGAAATCGACGAAGAGTAATGACATCGGGTGACATGCCATCTCCATATACCGCTGTTGCAATAAAACATTTATCAACGAAAGTAGATCTTATTTGGTTTCTTGTGCCGCATGAGCATATCCACTCAGACGATAAGCTTTTACACCTGGTACACTCGTACCAATTGCCGAATAAGCCGTTGGTAAAGTAAGTTCCTCCACAATTATTACATGATCCCAGTTCCCTTATTTCTCCACATTTGACACACTTAAGTCTTGAATCTGCGGTAGCCATAATTTTCCCTTGACTGGAACGATTTGAGTTACTCCCTATTTTTAGAGCAAGTTAACAACTTAAACGGCTCTCTGAAAACCGGTGGCCACTATAGTTGAAAAAAACTGAAAATAATCTGTAAATTATAGTAGCCAATGTGGTCTGTATTTTATCTTTGGCCGCTAACAAAAGGCTCCTCCCCATGGCAAAAAAGCAGAAAAACATTAATCTCCTGAACTCCAAAGAGTTACGTGCTTTGGCTGTAGAGCTTCTGAAGCAAAAACAGCTCAGCACAGACCTCTCACCACTGAGCCCTCTCTCCTCACCCGAAGAGATGCTCAGCCTGGTCCATGAGCTTGAGGTCCACCAAATAGAGCTTGAACTACAGCAGGAAGAGCTGGCCAGAACCAGGGTTGAGGTTGAGGATAGTCTCGCCAGGTACACTGACCTTTATGATTTTGCACCAGTAGGGTATTTGACATTGGGCAGGGACAGCAAAATCCTACAAGCAAACCTTACTTCGACCAAACTGCTTGGAGTTGATCGCTCCCGTTTACTTGGCTTGTCTTTAAAGCAATTTGTTTTCCCAGAGGAGTATCGGGTCATTGATCAGCTCCTCGAAACCGTGTTTACCAAGAGAGAAAATGGATACTGCGAAGTCAAGCTTTTAGCGAATCCTTTACACCGTGCCAAGGTTAAGCCGATTTTCTCCGGCTGCACGGTTCGCATTGATGCCGTAATGTGTCATGCCGGAAATGCATGCAGGGTCATTCTTTTTGATATTACGGAGCAGAAACGCATAGAGACGGGTATCATTGACAGTAAAACAAGGTTCAGCCAGGCACTGAAAGCTGCGCACGGCGGTGTTTGGGAATGGGACCTGGAAACCAATGACAATATCTGGTCCGACGAGGTATGGCCTTTGTATGGTTTGACAAAGGGTCGGGAAAAACCATCGTTCCGACTTTGGGCGGATTCTCTTCATCCTGATGACAGGGCGAACGCAATCAAGACCGTTACCTTGGCAGCGGACAAAGCACAAGAGCTGGATGTAGAGTACCGGGTCTGTTACCCTGATGGCTCGATTCATTGGATTATGTCCCGGGGCCAGCCTTTATACAACAAAAATGGCGATGCGAGTCGTTATATCGGGACCGCTATTGACACCACTGCGCGCAAAAGGGCTGAAAAACTTTTTTTAGAAGGCAGCTTAAAACTGGAGGCAGCTCTGGCGAGTATGGGCGATGCTGTCTTTATCTCGGATACCAACGGAGACTTCATCAACTATAACGAGGCTTTCGCAACATTTCACAAGTTCACGAACAAAGAGGGGTGCCCCCTGACCTTGGATGAGTATCCAAAGATTCTCGAAGTATACCTGCTCACCGGAGAACTAGTTCCCCTGGAAAATTGGGTTGTGCCGAGAGCTCTGCGAGGTGAAACCGGTACAGGAGTCGAATTCAGGCTGCTCCGAAAGGATAGCGGTGAAACATGGATTGGACGTTACAATTATGCACCTATACGCGACAAGAAAGGTGCTATTGTAGGCTCCGTAGTGACCGTTCGAGACGTCACCGAGAAAAAGGCTGGAGAACAAAAGATAAGGGACTATGTAAAACAGTTGGAAGGCGCCATGAAAAGCACTCTCCAGGCCGTTGCAAAAGTTGTGGAGGCCCATGATCCCTACACCGCAGGTCATGAACGTCGCGTTGGCATCATCTCGGCGGATATAGCCCGCGAAATGGGGTGGAGCGAAGAGAAGTGCCAAACCATGCAGCTGATCGGGTTGGTGCACGATATAGGCAAAATAAGCGTACCTGGCGAGATCCTTACCAAACCAGGCAAATTGTCCGCAATCGAGTTTGAGCTCGTCAAGACTCATGCTGAAAACGGCTATCAAATCCTCCATGATGTCGAGTTACCACTGCCGATTGCACAAATCATCCGGGAGCACCACGAGCGTATGGACGGCAGCGGTTATCCGCAGGGCCTGAAAGGCGAAAATACCCTTCCTGAATCGCGCATACTTGCCGTAGCCGACGTGGTTGAAGCCATGGCCTCAGATAGGCCTTACCGCCCCTCAAAAGGCATCGAAGAGGCCATTCATGAAATTGAGAGTCATCGTGGCGGCTTATTTGATCCTGATGTAGTAGATGCCATGCTCCGCCTGTTTCGCGAAAAGGACTATCATCTGCCAAACTGAGGTAAATCACCCCGGAACAGAGTGTTAAAGGCAATTATGTCTTTGATTGAGCTTGAGAGCCAAACATGTCGCGTATGCTGCCGATTGATCCAAGCATAGCGGATGCTTCGTAAGGCATGTACACCACCTTGTTGTCTTTGCCGCTCACCATCTCTTTCAAGGCATCGATGTACTTGAGGGCGATGAGATAGGTTGTCGGATTGCCACCTGATTCCTGTATTGCCTTGGTGACTTTTATGACTGCTTCGGCTTCAGCTTCAGCGATTTTGATTCGCGCTTCGGCCTCACCCGTTGCCCTGAGAACAAGTGCTTGCTTCGCCCCTTCGGCTCTGTTGATATCTGATTGGCGAGCCCCTTCCGCTTTGAGAATTTCGGACTGCTTTTGCCCTTCTGCTTCAAGAATTGTTGCGCGGCGGTCGCGTTCAGCACGCATCTGCTTTTCCATGGCAAGCTTGATGTCGTCAGGCGGATTGATATCCTGCAACTCAACACGATTGATTTTGACTCCCCATTTGTCTGTTGCTTCGTCGAGTATGGCGCGCAACTTTGTGTTGATGGTATCCCGAGAAGTCAAGGTGTGATCAAGATCAAGCTCGCCGATAACATTGCGCAGAGTCGTCTGAGTCAGTTTTTCGA
>CAJAOR010000225.1 GCA_903942355.1 uncultured Chlorobiaceae bacterium
ACAGTCCGGTAACAGGCACCAAACAACGCTATACCTTTCGGCAATTCCGGGATATTGTAGCTCTCTTCGCCGGTGCGTTGCAGTCAAGGGGGGTTCGCAAGGGTGATCGCGTTATCATCTACATGCCCATGATTCCCGAAGCCGTTGTAGCCATGCTTGCCTGTGCAAGAATAGGTGCCATCCATTCTGTGGTATTCGGTGGTTTTGCCTCTCATGAGCTTGCCATAAGAATTGACGATTGCAAGCCAAAAGTTATCATTTCAGCATCATGCGGCATTGAGCACAACAAAATCATTGATTACAAGCGGCTGCTCGACTTTGCAATAGAGCTTGCCCACTTCAAGCCTGAAATCTGTATCATCAAACAGCGCGACCAGCTCAAGGCGGAGCTCAATGAAGAACGCGACCTGACCTGGAACCAGTCTCTTCTCGGCGCCGAACCCGCACAATGTGTCCCCGTTGAATCTTCCGACCCCCTCTATATTCTTTATACGTCAGGAACCACTGGCCAACCGAAAGGCATCGTCCGCGATCACGGCGGCCACATGGTAGCGCTTCACTGGTCAATGAAAAATGTTTACAACGTTCAGCCCGGAGAGGTTTTCTGGGCAGCAAGCGACGTCGGCTGGGTAGTCGGTCACTCATATATCGTCTATGCTCCCCTGCTTCAGGGATGCACCACCCTGATTTTTGAAGGCAAGCCGGTCGGCACCCCAGATCCAGGCACTTTCTGGAGAATTATCAGCGAATACAATGTCTCGGTTCTCTTTACAGCACCGACCGCATTCCGGGCAATCAAAAAAGAGGATCCGAAGGGCACCTACCTCAAACATTATGACCTTTCCTGTTTCCGCACCCTCTTTCTGGCCGGAGAACGGGCCGACCCCGATACGGTCATGTGGGCTGAGAATCAACTGAATGTTCCGGTCATTGACCATTGGTGGCAAACCGAGACCGGATGGGCTATTGCCGCAAACTGCCAGGGTATTGAGCCCGGACCCGTCAAGTACGGATCATCATCAAGAGCTGTACCGGGCTATAACGTTCAGGTTGTCAACTCTGATCTTGAGCAACTGCCTGCCGGCCAGATGGCCGATATCGTCATCAAGCAGCCTCTTCCTCCCGGAACCATGCTGACTCTCTGGAAAGCAGACAACCGTTTTGTGGAAACCTACATGAAGCAGTTCCCCGGCTACTACCAGACAAGCGATGCCGGCTTTATCGACGAAGATGGCTATATCAATATCATGTCACGCACTGATGACGTCATCAATGTTGCCGGCCATAGGCTCTCGACCGGAGCAATTGAAGGGGCTCTCTGCGAACATCCTGACGTTGCAGAAAGCGCAGTCATCGGCGCTCATGACGATCTGAAAGGACAGATACCGCTTGCCTTCATCGTCCTCAAGAACAATGTTGATACTCCGCACTCCCAGATTATCAAACACGTCATTGAGTATGTGCGTGAGAATATCGGACCTGTTGCTTCGTTCAAAAATGCCGTTATCGTTGACCGTCTGCCAAAAACCCGTTCAGGCAAAATTCTTCGAGGAACCATGCGCAAGATTGCCAACAGCGAAGAGTACACCATGCCGGCAACAATTGATGATCCAGCAATTCTCGACGAAATCAGGGAAGCACTGCAGGTAATCGGTTACGCAGCAAAAAGCAAATCAATTACAAAGGACGCATGATCAAAAAAATTGACCACATAGCAATTGCCGTCCAAAACCTTGAAAGTGCACTCGAGACGTTCCGGAACGTTCTCGGGTGCGCCCCCGGGGCAATCAGGATCGAAGAGGTTCCTTCTGAAAAAGTGCGCGTAGCATTTATTTCAATCGGAGAGACCAAAATCGAACTGCTCGAGCCAATGAGCGACGAAAGCCCTATTGCAAAATTTCTTGCAAAAAACGGTGACGGCATGCATCACATCGCGCTGGAAACAGACGATATCGAAACAGAAACGGAACGGCTTCGGTCCGTCAATATCAATCCACTTGGCTTGCCAAAGGAAGGGGCAGGCGGAAAAAAAATCGTGTTTCTGCACCCAAAAGAAACCAACAGGGTTCTTTTGGAATTTGCTCAAAAACAGCATTAACCAATCAAGTCAAAGCAGCTTGTAACCAGTGAAACATTTTTATCTGCCTTTTGAAAAAAAAGAGGGCTTCAGTTACTCTCACGAAAGTATTGAAAAGCTCACAGAATACGAAAAGTATCAACTTTCTTTTCACCCTGAACGCCCCAAGCACCTCGATTACCTTACCGTTTTTGATGCAACCGAAGAGTGCCTGCAGAACGATCTGTACGGCAGTTGCCTTATCCAAACCCACCGCGCCGTAATGCGCAATGGCGAAAACTCCTGGTGGCCTGTTATGCTGATTGGTCAGCAATCAGGACCAACCTCTGATTTTGGGCTTATGCGCCAACTGATGAAGGATCCGGAAGAGATAGCCAAATGGAATCAGGGTATGCCAACCCCGGCAGCATTTGAAAAGGCAATCAAGGCCATTGAGCTTGCCGAACAGGAAAACCGCATCATCATTACCGTTATTGACACGGCCGGTGCAGATCCTACCGAACAATCGGAAGGAGGCGGCATTGCCTGGAAAATCGGACGATGCATGCAGTTGCTTGCTGAAGCAACCGTACCGACCATATCGGTTATCATCAACCGCGGATGCAGCGGCGGCGCCATTGCCCTGACCGGATGTGACGCAGTCCTTGCCATGGAGTATTCCACCTACATGGTCATTTCACCGGAAGCATGCTCATCAATCCTCTTCCGCACCAGGGAAAAAGCCAACTTTGCTGCAGAAATTTCACAGATCACGGCAAAAGAGGGGCTGAAAAACGGCATCATTGATGACATCATCATTGAGCACGACGGACCGGCACACCATTTCCCGGCGTCCGCGCTGCAATCGTTCAAGAGTTCAATGATTCAATGGCTCGACAAGCTCAGCAGAATCCCTTCAGATGAGCTTTTTGCACGAAGGATGGAGCGTTGGGAAAAGATTGGCCAGTGGGATACTATTACCGAGGAGGAGATTCTTGCCTTTGAAAAACCTGTCTCCTACTTTATCCCCAAACCAAACAGAATTCTTTTTGTCGCCCGCCACAAAAACTGTTTCGACAATGCCGGCAAAAAATTATTCGATCCGGTACTCTATTCCAAACTCTTTGCCGACAACTTTACCTGCGAAATATGCGGGCACCGGTATGTCCGACTCACTGCCCATGACTACATCGACCTTGTCCTCGACAATGGCTCATTCGTCGAACACCAGAATACCCGATACATTGTTGACAAGGATATTCTTAATTTCCCCGATTACCAGAAAAAAATCGGCGAAGCACAGCACAAAACCGGTGCGGCAGCATCCGTTATAACCGGAGACGCGACAATCGAGGGAACGCCTGTTGTCTTTTGTGTAACCAACTTCAATTTCCTCGGCGGTTCATTCTCCATGTCAACGGCTGAAAAAATCTGGCAGGCAAGCAAAACGGCTGTAGAACGGGGCGTACCTCTTGTTATCCAGGCTACCGGGGGTGGTGCAAGAATGCATGAAGGATGTTCTTCGATGGTTGGCCTTCCAAAACTGCATGTTGCCATATCAAGTGTTGAAAAAGCCGGACTTCCTGTCATTACCATCATTACCGACCCAACGCTTGGCGGTGTTGCCATAGGCATAGGATCAAGGGGAATAAAACTCTTTGAACATAACGCCGGCAATATCGGCTTTTCCGGCAAACGGGTCATCGAACAGTATACCGGCAAACCGACAACCAAAGATTTCCAGACTACCTGGTGGCTGCAACAGAAAGGATTTGTAGAGCATACCGCTTTGCCGACAAACATGAAATATAAAATTTCAGAACTTCTCAGCCAGTTCAACATTGAGCAAACTCAGGAGGAAGCATCATTATGACACACTCCCGGCCTGATTCTCTCTTTTCTGAGTTCCCGGCGGTCAGCCGGGTTGAATGGAAAAACAAGGCAGTTGCCGAACTCAAAGAGAAACCTTATGAAACAATCGTCTGGCATACGCCAGACGGTTTTGATCTTGAACCCTGGCACTCCCATGAAGACAAAGCCCTGAACCTTGATCTCCCGCCCTGCAAAGCGGTCAATTCCTGGAAAAATTGCTGCCAGATTGCTGTCCATCATCCCGAAACCGCAAACAAAGCCGCATTAAAATGCTTTGAGCTGGATGCCGCAGCACTTGAGTTCCTGATAACCGATCCCGCACTTTGCAGTGCTGTCAACCTGACTCGACTTCTGAGCGGCATCAAGACCTCTGCCGTTGCCATCTACTTTTCCGGCAACCTCCCCGCCGCTGCAGAACTGCTGAAAACGCTTGCTGCCATTCCCGGATTCACCAAAACCTCCGGAGGATTGCTCGCTGCAACACCTGCCGCCTCTCAAAAGCAGGACCAGGAGCTCTTCAGTTTGACGGAATCACTTCCGGCATTTCGCGTTCTGCCGGTCGATACCATACCCTTCCATAACAATGGCTCGACCGCCGTCCAGGAAATTGCGATCGCACTTGCCGGCGTGAGCGACTACCTGCATCGCTTTCTGCAGGCTGGAATTCCGGCCGACCGTATTCTGGCAGCCATGGAAATCATTCTTCCTGTTGGCTCAAGCCACTTTATCGAACTTGCAAAGCCAAGAGCCCTGCGCTATCTCCTTCAGCATATCCTGAAGGCTTACGGTGTGTCGGGTTCAACACTACCAGCCCTATTTGCAAGAACATCGGAACGAAACCACTCCCTGCTCGATCCCTACACCAATGTACTGCGGTTGACCACGGAAGCCGTGTCAGCAATTCTCGGCGGTTACGATACCCTGCAGATAGGAGCGTTCGACAACGGGCTTTCCGTTCATGCCGATATTGCTGAACGAATTACCGGCAATATTCACCTGATTCTCAAAGAAGAAGCATCCCTTGACCGGGTTGTTGACCCTGCAAACGGCTCGCACTACCTTGAGGCGATGACCAGAGAGCTTGCGGCATCGGCATGGACTCTCTTTAAAGAGATCGAAGCGGCAGGCGGCATGGCCGAGGCAACCGATAGCGGCATCATTGCCTCAATGATTGCAGAAGCAGCTGCCAAGCGCCAGAAAGCACTCGACAACCGAAAAAAGACCCTGATTGGCATCAACCGTTATCCCTGGCCTCTCACGGACGAACAGGAAGAACATATCGACGCACTTGGGCTTGCTCTGGAACAGCTCCCTGCAGGAAATGAAACCGCCGGTTATGAACTGGTGCGCCTCAAAAGCCGTTCCTTCAGCCTTAAGTCAGGCCGCACACCGTCCGTCTTTATCTGGATGCAGGGCAACCCGGCAGTCAGCTTCCAGCAAGCTGCCTTTGCCGAAGACTTCTTCAAATGCGGCGGTTTTGAAATTGCCGGCAGGGCTGTGCTGCCTCTTGACGAGAGTGCATACAGCACCGCTTTGCAAAACAAGCCGGACATTGTTGTTCTTTGCATCGCCGAAAAAGATCCTGTCCCAACAGCCGAAACACTCTGCCAGAGACTTCTCATGCTTGATGGCAATATTATTGCCGTCATGGCAGGAAAGCCACCCGAAGAAAAAGAGCGCCTCTTCGCCGCAGGCCTCGACAGTTTTATCTATACCGGCGTAAACGTCCTTGAAATGCTGAAATCCTACCAACGTAAAACCGGAGTGCAATGAGACCGGACTTTTCAGAGATCGATATTTTCTCTTCCGCTCCTGCCGCCAATACGGCTGGCACAGAGGTTAAGCAGACTGTCTGGACAACTGCAGAAGGGATTGACATCAAATCCATATACCGGGAATCCGATCTTGGTCAGCCTGACCAACTGAACTTTGCCCCGGGCTTTGCGCCCTACATTGGCGGTCCCTATACCACCATGTACACCACCCGACCCTGGACTATCCGGCAATACGCAGGATTTTCAACCGCAGAGGAATCGAACCGCTTTTACCGCCTGAACCTTGCTGCGGGCCAGAAAGGACTCTCCGTCGCTTTTGACCTTCCAACCCACCGCGGTTACGATTCCGACCATGAAAGGGTCATCGGGGATGTCGGTAAAGCCGGCGTGGCAGTCGACTCGGTTGAAGACATGAAAACGCTCTTCGACCAAATCCCGCTTGGCGATATCTCAGTCTCCATGACCATGAACGGAGCGGTGCTGCCCATCATGGCCTTTTATATCGTTGCAGCTGAAGAGCAGGGAGTGCCGACTGAGAAACTCAGCGGTACGATCCAGAACGATATCCTCAAGGAGTTCATGGTTCGCAACACCTATATCTACCCGCCAGAACCCTCCATGCGCATTATTGCCGACATTTTCCGCTACACCAGCGAAAATATGCCGAAGTTCAACTCAATCAGCATCTCTGGCTACCACATGCAGGAAGCAGGAGCAACTGCCGATCTTGAGCTTGCCTTTACCCTTGCCGACGGACTTGAATATATCCGAACCGGCCTGAAAACAGGGCTCGACATTGATGCGTTTGCGCCTCGCCTCTCCTTCTTTTGGGCGACAGGGATGAACTATTTTATGGAGATTGCCAAGTTGAGGGCAGCAAGAATGCTCTGGGCAAAAATTGTCGGGCAGTTCAACCCGAAAAACCCGAAATCACTGATGCTCCGCTCCCATTGCCAGACCTCTGGCTGGAGCCTGACCGAGCAGGATCCCTTCAACAACATCACCCGCACCTGCCTGGAAGCTTTGGCGGCTACACTTGGTCACACGCAGTCACTGCACACCAACGCACTAGATGAGGCAATTGCACTGCCCTCACCATTTTCAGCCCGGATTGCCCGCAACACCCAGCTCTATCTCCAGGAAGAGAGCGATATCACCCGAAGCATCGACCCCTGGGCCGGTTCCTCATATGTCGAATACCTGACTGCCGAACTTGCTGCAAAAGCATGGAAGATTATCAGCGATATCGAAGAGGCCGGAGGAATGGTCAAGGCTATCGAACAGGGGCTTCCAAAACTGCAGATCGAAGAGGCAGCTACCCGCAAACAGGCCCGCATCGACAGCGGCAAGGAGATTATTGTTGGTGTCAACGGCTACAAAACCACCAGCAAAACCGATATCGAGCTGCTCGAAGTCGATAACACCCTGGTACTCGATCAACAGCTCAGGCGACTGGTATCCATCAAGGCAGAGCGCGACAG